>JBARSI010000304.1:0-8865 GCA_049644665.1 Anaerolineales bacterium | reverse complement strand
GACTCGAGGGCCACGGCAAGATCGATATCTTCCTCACCGAAGAGGGCGAGGTAGCGAACGCATACCTACAGGTTCCCGAGCTACGTGGTTTCGAGCAATTCTGTGTCGACCGCCCCGCGGAGGATATGCCTAACATCACCAATCGCATTTGTGGTGTTTGCCCTGAAGCCCACCATATGGCCTCCACGAAGGCACTGGATGCGCTCTTTCACGTCGATCCACCGCCCACAGCGAAAAAGCTGCGTGAGATGTTCTACAGCATCTTTTACGCAACCGATCACACCACGCATTTCTATGCGCTCGGTGGACCCGACTTCGTCATGGGCCCCAATGCCCATCCCGCGGAGCGCAACATCCTGGGCGTGATCAAGAAAGTTGGCATGGACATCGCCGGTAAGGTGCTTAAAATGCGCCACGATGGCCACCACCTGATCAAAATGATCGGCGGCCGTCCCGTACATCCAAACTGGGGTCTTCCTGGTGGTGTAAGCCGGGGAATCACTGAAGAACAGCGAGCGGAGATTGAAGCGCTCGGCCGCGACGCGATTGAGTTTGCCAAATTCTCACTCCAGCTTTTCAATGATGTTGTCCTGGGAAACACGGATTACGTGTCGCTAATCACCGGCGGTTTATTCACTCACGAGACCTATAACATGGGAACCGTCGACGAGAATAACCACATTAACTTCTACGATGGAATGATCCGCGTAGTTGGACCGGATGGGAAAGAACACGCGAAGTATGCCGCTAAGGACTATCAGGAATACGTCGCCGAGCACGTTGAACCCTGGTCCTACCTCAAATTCCCGTATCTAAAGAAGATCGGCTGGAAAGGGTTTGAAGATGGGATGGAATCGGGTGTTTATAAAGCCACCCCCCTCTCCCGTCTGAATGCTGCCGATGGGATGGCAACACCGCTTGCCCAAGCCGAATACGAGCGATTGTTTGATACGCTCGGCGGCAAGCCTGTTAATCACACCCTCGCCACGCACTGGGCCCGTCTCGTCGAGCTGCTCTACGCCACCGAACGATGGGTGGAGCTGGCCACAGACTCTGAAATTACAGGAGATGAGTTCCGCGTCCTGCCAACGGAGACTCCCGACGAAGGTGTTGGCTCCGTCGAAGCGCCCCGTGGCACGCTCACTCACCACTACTGGACTGACGAGCGCGGGATCCTGACCAAGGTCAATCTGATCGTCGGCACAACGAACAACAACGCGGCGATCAATATGTCGGTCAAGAAAGCCGCACAGGGGTTAATCACCAAAGACGTCGAAATCAAGGAAGGGTTGCTAAATACGATCGAAATGGCGTTTCGTGCATATGATCCATGCATGGCCTGCGCGACGCACAGCCTGCCAGGTCAGATGCCGCTGGAGGTGACGCTCCGGGCGCCTGATGGTGAAGTCATCGAGCACCTGGCTCAGAATTTGGACTGAAGATTCAGCGGTCACCATCGGTATCCACCGAGTATACTTATGGCTGGCCGCTGTATGCTTTAATATAAGTGATGAAAACCCTTGTCTTAGGTCTTGGAAATCCAATCTTGAGGGACGATAGCGTCGGTTTGCGTGTCGCCCAAGAAGTAGATCGCCAAATTCCAGCGAACCCTGATATTGAAGTGGGACTGGACTATTGGGGCGGGCTGCGCTTGATGGAGCGCATGATCGGCTTCGACCGGGCCATCATCATTGACGCCATCTGCACCGGCGCTTCACCAGGAACGATCCACCTGCTCAATCCGGACGACATCCCCACGCAACGCAGCGCTTCAGCACATGATGTGAACCTCTCCACCGCGCTCCAACTCGGCTATCAAGCGGGAGCGCACCTGCCTCCCGTGAAGGATATCCTTCTCATCGGTGTTGAGGCGGCGGACGTCCAGACCTTTGACGAAGCGCTTTCCCCAGAGGTTGAAGCTGCCTTGCCGGCGGCAGTCAAGGCCGTGATGACCGCTTTATCAGACGCGGGCGAGGAGGAATAATTCCTCCTCACCTGGATACTCTGTCCTAATTATCCCTGTACTTCCCGATAAAGAGATTCGCCCTGCTGCGAAAGACCAGGGCGGATGACGGATTGCCTGGTTTGCTACGCCTCCAGCATGGAAGCGACTTTCTGGACCAGGTCGTCAGGGTCGATCGGCTTTTCGACAAATTCGTCCACCGGGAGGTAGTCTTCTGTCGGTTCAAATCGCATCGGGGTTGTGCTATGAATCGAGGTGAGCATCAATATCGGGATTTCTCTAAATGCATAATATTCCGATGTGGGGTCCTGGCTCTTTAGCTTGAGCGTAACCTGAAAACCCTCCGTCGTTGTATCCATCATCACATCTAAGATGATCAAGTCTGGAGGCTGGGTCCTGATCCTCGCCAGGCATTCCGTCCCATTCTTAGCCTCGATCACCTCGTGTCCCTCAGCTTCCAAACACAGGCGTGTAGACATCACGACATCTGGATCGTCATCAACAACTAATATCTTTGCCATGATTTGCATCCCTCACTAATCAAAATGTCTCAATCAGACACATTTCACTTTTATCATATGCGCGGAGCAGGAAATACACGGGTCGTACGCTCGCACCAACATCTCCAGCGACATCGTCATCTCTTCTTGCGTACATCCGAGCTGCTGCGGAACCAAGGCGCGCATATCCGCCTCGATATTAGCCAGATTCTGTGCAGTTGGGATGACGCAGTTCGCGGCGCTCACGAGACCGTCCTCGATCTCGTAGTGGTGATAGAGCGTGCCGCGCGGCGCTTCACATGCGCCCACACCCTCACCTGAGGAGCGAGTCGCGAGCACCGGATCCTCGGGCACTATGCCTTGATTGATCAGCTGTTGGATGAGATCGATCGCTTCCTCTGTACAATGAACGAGTTCAACTACCTGAGCTACGGAGATCATGTAGGGATTAATACAACCCGGCGTGAGCCCGAGCGCAGCAGCTGTAGCCTTTGCTTTGGGATGGAGCTTGTCATGGTTTAACTTATAGCGCGCCAGAGCGCCAACCATATAGGATTGGCGTTGATGACGGGTGTGTTTTGCAGAGGAGTGATCAACCATATGTTCATTCGTAATGGATCGATACTCCTCTACCGGCCATGAGCCCCCCTCCGTGCTTGTAATCTCCCCGTCGATGAAACAATACTCTTCCTCTGTATCTAAAGCAATAAATTCTGTATCGCGCTCAAACGCTGGCAGTTGACAACTCTGGACCAGTTCAACCGTATCCTCCAGGTCCGTTCGCATCGCCGCCAATCGTTCATAAAGGGATTCGAGCGCCTCAGCAGACGGGAAGTGCGAAAATCCACCGACCATCATGGCAATGGGATGCGTGTGCCGACCGCAGATCGCGGCGCACAAATCTCCCGCTACTTTCTTCATGCGCAACGCTCGTTCTACGGCATGAATATCGGTTTGTGCGAGAGAAATCACACTCTCCACACCCAGGAGATCCGGCGCGACCAGCATATAAACGTGAAGGATATGACTGTCCAACATTTCGCCGAATAGATTGAGTTTTCGAAGTCGCTTCGTTTGTTCACTCGGCTCAACTCCAAGCGCTTTTTCGACAGCCCTCAAAGACGTCGTCGCATGGGTAACGGCGCAAATTCCGCAGATGCGAGAAGTCAGATGAGAAGCCTGGTCATAAGGTCGTCCGAGAAGCATTGCCTCGAAAAAACGAGGTGCCTCAACGATCTCCAAATCGCATTTCTCAATCTTGCCATTGCGGACATCGACGACGATATTGCCATGCCCCTCTACACGAGTGATGTGGTGTACGTCGACCTGCAAGGTTTGTGACATCTTTACTCCTTCAAGCTTCCGTATCGCATGTCGCGATCTGGTTGGTCAGGAAAAGGCCCATCTTAGCCTGGATGCTCAATTCGTCGAGACCGTTCTCAGAAAGCACTTCTCGAAGAGAAAAAATATTCGGATTAGGGATCAGTCCCCTGCACCCTTCGCAGCCTACGCCAAAACTGGGACAAATCGCCCCACACCCCGCTCTAGTAATCGGACCGAGACATGTTTTCCCGTACAGAAATACACAACCCGTTTCCCTCAACTTGCATTCGACACACACTGGGTAATCGGGAATGTCTGGTGCATTCCCCTGGAGGAGGCTTTTTACAGCTCTCACAAATTCCCCAGTATCGATCGGACAGCCTGGTATGAAGGCATCAACCTGGATGACATCACTTATCGGCCGTGCCGCGGCAGCTTCATAGACCTCTGCGTTCTCCCCATACACATAGCTTCTGATCTCATCCAGGCGATGAGCGTTGCGGATCGCATTCACACCACCCAGGTGTGCGCAGGCGCCGAGGGCGACAACGATTTGAGCCTGATCGCGAATCGCTCGCAGCCTGACTTCATCGCTGGGTCGCGTGTAAGACCCTTCAACGATGGCAATCTGATAGTCATCGCTTCTCTCGCTCATCGCCTCTCGGAATTGAACGATCTCAACTGCGCTCAATAAATCCGTGTGATTTTGGAGCGAGTCGATAACGGTGAGTTGACAGCCCTCACATCCGGCGAAATCGAAGAAGGCGATCTTCGGTTTAGTCGATGACATTAGAGTGCCTCCTCAAGGTGCCGTATCTCGGCGTAGGAGAAAGCGGGGCCATCCTGGCAAACGTAGATATGATCCATCTGGCAATGTCCGCACTTACCGACGCCGCATTTCATTCGCCGCTCCAAGCTGAGCCAGATATTCCCTTCTGGAATGCCCATACCCAGTAACTCCATTAAAACAAATCTGTACATCACTGGCGGACCACAAGTAATCGCCACGGTGTTTCGTGGAGAAACCTTAATATCAGAGAATAGGGTTGTGATCACACCCACGTTTCCCTTCCATTTCTTATCAGCTTGATCAACTGTGAGATGAAGCTCAACATCCTCCCGGGCTGCCCATTCCTTCAATTCATCCTGAAAGAGCATCTCCGCGGGCTCACGGGCGCCATAGAGGATGATTACCCGACCATAATTGCTGCGATCATCTAATACCTCATTGATGACGGAGCGCAAAGGTGCAAGGCCCAGCCCACCCGGCGCGAAGAGAATATCCTTCCCCCGAAAACGCTCAATTGGAAAACCACGACCGAAGGGACCGCGAATTCCAACCACATCACCAGGTTTGAGTGCGTGCAGTGCGTTGGTAAGCGCACCGACTCGACGCACACAGAGTTGGAATGAGTTTTTACTCCGACTTGGAGAAGATGAAATACTGATCGGAGCCTCCCCAACACCCAGAACTGAAACCTGCACGAACTGGCCGGGTTTATGCTCCAGGGAGATCGGGAAAGGCAGCTCAATCGTAAATACCTTCTCCAACCCGGTTATTGAAGTGATTTCCAGGATGGAAAGCATAATGGGCTGGTAAATTGAGGGGGCTTCTAAAATCATCGGCCTTTCAATGTTCATACCAGGGCCTCCTCCTGAGCTGCTGCAGACGGAACCCGCCGCCGATGGAGCTCGTTGAATGTATCTACAGGTGAAATATGGACGAGGCACGCCTGAGCACATCGCCCGCAGCCAACACAGCCCACAACACCATATTTATTGGCTAGATATTTCCCTTTACGGAAGAACCGATGACGCTGACGGGCCGCGCGAGAGTCACGGAAGTCATGCCCTCCAGCTACAATTGCAAATCGATCGAGCTGGCAAGAATCCCATACTCGAAAACGACTTCCGGAGCGTAAACTGAAGTCGACCTCGTCTCTCACGTCGAAACAATAGCAGGTCGGACAGACGATATTGCACGCACCGCAGGCGAGGCATCGCTCTCCTAGTTCTTCCCATACTTTGCTGTTGTAACTCAGCGACAGCAAAGCTGGAAGTTCGGTGATGTCGAAATCAACGCGATAAGTGAAGTGTGACCACTTCTCGCTCATGATCTTACTCAAGCGCTCGAAGTCGCCGTCTGTCGCCTCTCGAATTCCTTCACAATTCCACAGGAGGCTAACACCCTTATTAGATCCAATCTCTAATAGATAATCATCCCCTATGTCCGTCATATGCAGATCGTAATCTTCGGGAGTACTGAGTGTGCCCATGCTTTTACAAAAGGAATATTCCGAACAAGCCGTGAGGCATTCAAGGCTTACCAGGGTAGTGTTCTCACGACGGGTTTGGTAATGCTGATCGGTCGTGTCATGCTCGAAGACTCGATCCAGGAGTGCGATTGAGTGCATGTCACATGCATGGATACCGAAGATCACTGTTGGCCCAGGATCGAGCACCGGCTCAACGATGGGGATGTCTCCCATAGCCTCGAACCGGAACAGATCTTCACTCTGTGGCAGCAGTACTTTTTTGGGAGGCAGGATCGATGTCGGGTACGACAGGTCGAGATCATCGGCAGATTGAATATCCCCAAAATAATACTGGGATTGTGCGGGCTTGGGTCCGATGATCCGGTACTGCTCGCAGAGGGTTTCAATCCAGTTTCGCAGGGCGTGTTTGGGTAATATTTTCGCGATCATGTTGTTCCTTGCTCCGATTCAGCTGCAGGCACTTCCACTCCAGCCGGTACGAGGACAGCAGCGTGGGTATTCAACACAAACTGTCCATGATTGGATACGTCCTCCGGTTCTCCGCCTAATACGTTGGCAAGCCTTTGAACTATTGCTGGTACGATCTCCCGTATCAGCGGAGAAATCTCTCCAAATTCCACATGCACAGGCTGGATCCCAAGCAAGATGATTTCGCATCCGAGTTCGGAGGTTAAATATCTCGCCAGGATATGAAGGGGTAAGGTGTGCGTGGAAGCGCCGACTCCTGTTACATCCTGGTATGAGATCAAGCGGACGGTTCCAGGTACCTCCTCCATCTGCGCGGCATCGATCATGAGCACCAGGTCAGGTCCAAAAGTGCGCAGCGCTCCGCAGCAATTCTCCGGCGCTGATCCGGCGCAAAGGATCAAGCGTTCTTCAGATGGCCCGAGAAGAGACTGAAGGCTACCGGCAATAAGCACTCCCGCCGCGTCATCGCCTTGAAATTCATGACCGATACCAAGGACCGCAATTCGCAGTGAATTCGTGGTCTTCCTCAGTTGCCCTAACTGCTCATCGAGCAGGATGTCCCAGTATTTATTCATTCTCCAAGCTATCCCCGTAGATTGTCTCAAACGTGCTTCGATCTAAAACCGCCAGCTCCCATTCCTCATTCGACATTTCCAAGCAACCCTGGCGGCAGCTGTAAACACACTGTGCACAGAACGTACAGCGGCCAGTGTAGTAACGCAGCTGATATTTTTTTGCCTCTTTATCGAGCACGATCACATCAAGCGCACCGGCTGGGCAATCCTTTGCACATAGACCGCACCCAATGCATTCCTCCGGGTGCCAAATGAGCTTGCCGCGCAGTCTTTCCGGAGCTTCGCTCCGTTCAAATGGGTATCGTTCCGTAATAGGTTTACTGAAAAGGGAGATAGTTAGGTCGCCCAACATCGTGACGAGTTTCATATCATCACCCCTTGCCATATGATGATGCCCAACCACTGCACCAGAACGAGGAGGGTGCCATATCTCCACCATAGGCCAACGGTCTGATCTATTCGCAGACGGGTGAAAAGCGCATGGATGCCGACAATGATTAGCAGCAGTGCGAACGTCTTAGCCAGGAATAGCAGGGGGGTACCCACACCACCGAGGTAAAATGCGGCGATTAAAGTCAGCCCAAGAACAAGGGCCACACCCTTTCCCAGACGGAAAAGCGCCAGCCCCCTCCCGCTGTACTCGGTTAACGCTCCGGCAACGATTTCCGTTTCCGCTTCAGGGGCGTCAAGCGGCGGGATCTCTAGTTTTCCAATAAGTCCGATCACCGCCACTACAAAACCAAAGGGTTGCGTTATAAGCAGCCAGCGCCCATCTGTATAGCTGATGATCTCGCTAATCTCCCAACTGCCAGCAACAAAAGCCGGACCTAAGAGTGCGAGCAAAAAGGGCGCCTCATAGGCGAAGAGCTGAGTCAGGGCGCGCGTTGCCCCCACTAACGAGAACCGATCTAACGTATTCGCTCCCGCCAAACCCAGGCATAGCGTCAAGAGGCTGAGCAAGAAGATAGTGGCGATTAGATCTCCTGGAAAACTGCCTACTGGTGGAAGACCAGGAAAGGGTATGTAAATCGCGGCCGTTAACACTCCGGCTAGGGCGACGATTGGCAATCCTTTAAACAAGCTTGCATCCACTGCGTCCGGGACCACTTCCTCTTTCGCCAGTAATTTAATGACATCTGCCACAGGTTGGAACCAGCGAGGTCCCACACGGTTTTGCATGCGTGCGAGAAGTTTTCTATCAATCCACTCATAGGCCAGGCTAACAAACAGCAGAAACAAGCCTCCAGGGAAGATGAGAAGCGCTGTCAAACTAAGCAGAATGTCGCTGATAATAGTCGATCCCATATTGTCTCAATGCCTCCCAAGTCAACAGCTGCTCCATATTCCGACCCCGATTTAAGACCACCATGCGATCGTTACAGGAGAAGCAGGGGTCGATGCCCGCCAGTATCATGGGGACATCCGCAAGTTGGTGACCAACAAGAAGTTTGACCACCGACATCATGTTGCAGACTGTTGGCGTGCGTGCCCGTATTCGCTCCGGGGTATCACTGCCGTTGCTTTTAATGAAATAGAAAAGCTCGCCGCGCGGCGCTTCGACACGGCTGATTGATTCACCCGCTTTAATTCGTCGCGGAATGCGGGTTGTTAGGTCTCCTTCAGGCAGCCTCTCGAGAATGTCCAGAATGAGCCTGTAGCTTTCGAAAAGCTCTGTAATCCGGACGAAGAAACGAGCCTCTAAATCGCCCCGATTATCAAGAACGATTCGAGCGGGGTAAATATCATAGGCCGAATAGGGC
>JBARSI010000303.1:0-6946 GCA_049644665.1 Anaerolineales bacterium | reverse complement strand
CCTTCAGGCAACCTCTCGAGAATGTCCAGAATGAGCCGGTAGCTTTCGAAAAGCTCTGTAATCCGGACGAAGAAACGAGCCTCTAAATCGCCCCGATTATCAAGAACGATTCGAGCGGGGTAAATATCATAGGCCGAATAGGGCGCCTCCACACGGATGTCTCGATATACATTCGAGGCGCGTGCAGTAGGGCCAACCGTGCCGAGCACTTCGGCTTGCGATCTCGTCATAACACCGATGCCGCGCGTACGCTGCAGGAACATCGCATCCTTCGTAACTACATCCAGATAGTGGCGCGTCCGTTCTTCGAGAAAATGTACCGCTCCTCTGATCGCGGTCTCTTGTGCATCGTCGATGTCATATTTGACTCCCCCCAGAACATTGACGGAATAATTGACACGATTGCCACTAAAGCCCTCTAGCAAGTCCATGATCTTTTCGCGGTCGCGCCACGAGTACATGAAAAGTGTGTCAAATCCAGCCTCATGCGCCGCTACGCCAAGCCAGAGCAGATGACTGTGAATGCGTTCGATTTCGGCCACGATGACCCGTATCGCCTGCGCGCGCGGTGGAATCTCTACTCCTGCAAGCTGCTCGACACCAATGCAGAAAGCCATGGCATGTATATGGGAACAGATCCCACATATGCGCTCAAGCATATATAAACTCTGCACCCAGGTTCGACTCTCCACTGCTTTTTCAATTCCGCGATGTGCGTAGCCAAGCCTGACGATCGCATCGGTGACAATTTCCCCATCGACTGAGATAAGAAAGTGCCCAGGCTCTTTCAACGCAGGGTGCTGCGGCCCAATAGGAATAGTGAAGCTTTCTCTCTGAACAACTTCGCTCATCATATCTCCTGCAGTGTCACGGACTGAGAAATCTCCAGGTCGGTAACATCCTTCCGCATTGGGAAAATGTCCTCTGGTAAATCATCCGGAAGGTAAAGTCGCGTCTTGTTGCGCAATCCAATAACTTCAACGCCGAACATCTCACCGAGTTCGCGTTCGAAAGCCTCCGCGCTTGGAATGATCTCTGTCAGGGTTGGCACAGATGCGTCCTGGCGTGGAACACGGATGCGCAGCGTGATAACAGCTGCTGCGGTACAGAAGTGGTAGAGGATTTCCAGTTCTCCTTCTTCCGGGCCCAGGTCAAGACCTGTAATCGCCGCCAGGTAGCCGAGGCGTGTCACGCGCAGTCCAACGACAATGGGGATGAGGTCATCTACTGTGGTGAGAGCAACATCTAAACGATTAGGCTCCGGACGATCTGTTATTGTTTTGAACTCCCACTCCTCCACCAGCTGCCTGGCTTTGGATAGCGCTTCTGCTGTTTTCATGTCGGCTATCTCACCTCCGGTTCAGATTCATCAATTGATACCTGACCACCTTCGCAGACCAGCGGAGCCTGCAGGCTGGAAAGCAATTTAACGACGCCATCAATAATCGCCTCCGGGCGAGGCGGACAACCGGGTATATATGCATCGACCGGGATCACTTCTTCGATCCCTCCCATGATGTTGTAGCAATCGCGGAAAACACCGCCGGTTAGCGCACATGCACCGATGGCAACGACAAACTTGGGATCATGCATCTGTGAATAAATGCGCAGGAGTCGATCGCGCGCTTGGCGGGTGACCCCCCCAGTACAAAGTAAAACATCTGCATGCCGAGGACTCCCCTGTAGCTTGATCCCAAAACGTTCAAGGTCGTAGCGAGGGGTCAACGTCGCTAGGATTTCGATATCGCATCCGTTACAGGACCCGCTGTTGAAATGCAGCACCCATGGTGAATTAATGCGCGCCCACTTAATCATTCCAGTTAGTAAGTTTTGGAAGTAGTTATCACGTTGAACCATCGCGCCCACTCCTGCTCCTTAGCCTAAGATCAACACCAGAAGTGCGATGAACAGCCCTCCAAGATATGCTCCCGTCATGAGGGACAATTGACCGCTTCCCAACACCAGGACACCCAGATGCAGGATGGCGAAAAAGAGCGCCAAGACGAAGAAAGGTCTGTAGCCGGGAGCGGCAACACGGGTCGGAGAAGCCTCTCCGCTGGCGTAAGTGCTCGATTTCATTGGAGAACCGCTTGCTGGACCAGCCAAACTGCGCCCGATCCTGTTGAGTACTACTGCAAATAGGCCATAGATCGCGAAGGCGATTGGCGGGCTAAAGAATACTTCTCTCATATCGCTTCAAACCTCCCCATTGCAACCCCGTTATTGAAGTTCGTAAATTCCATACTCTGCGCAGCTTAGCCCCCGAGGCTGGCTAACAAGGCAATGCCGGCCGGCTCAGTCAGCCAATTCATAAGTGAAGGCCAGATTCCGAGTGCGATCACCCCTAACGCCATAAGCACAAGCGGTAATTTCATTACCGCCGGAAGTCGTTTCCCGGAGAGCACAATCGCGGATGGCTCACATCGATAGAGGGCATTCACAAGCGGTGCGTAATAAGCTAGCGAGAAGACACTATTGAGCGCTGCAAAAGCGACCACCGCTATGATCCAGCCATTGTGTGTGTTCACTCCGGCAACGAAGATCTGCCATTTGGACATGAATCCAGCGAGGGGCGGCAAGCCCGCAAGACTAAACAAAGCAAGGCTGAGCGTTAGCGCTGCCAATGGGTAACGTTTCGCGGCTCCGGCAAGGTCATCAAACAGGAGCGGACGATGGTCTCCCATGGAGATGTGCAGGGTATAGAGCATCGCTCCTGCGGCAAGAAAAGCCAGACCCTTCATCAGGCCATGGGTAAACATGTGGAACAATCCACCCTGCGCGCCGATGACATCTCGCATGCTAAACGCAATCCCTACTCCGATCAGCATGTAGCCAACATGCACGAGGCTGGAATAGGCCAGCATCCTTTTTACCTGAGCCTGTCCTAGCGCCATCAGGTTGCCGACGACCATATTCAAGATCCCAAAACCCATGAGCAGCGGACCCCATAAGGTCGTCACCCCGGATAGTGCTGAAAGCGATCGGAGCATGGCAATAAGCCCTGCTTCGATGACAACTCCGGAGAGCATAGCGCTAATGCCGCTTGGCGCTTGGGAGTGGGCGTCTGGCAGCCAGGTGTGCATGGGAACGAGGGCGGTTTTCACACCGAAACCGATCACAAATAGCGTGCCGGCAGCAGTCAATGCCGGAGAAGCCTGCGCGGTTTGACGTATCAAATCCATGTTCAGCGTCCCCGTCTCCATCATTACAAGACTGATGGCGAGAAGTACAAGTACAGAACCCGCCGCACTCTGAACCAGATATTTGATCCCCGCTTCTAACGAGGTGGGCTGTTCTTTGTAGAAAGCAACCAGAAGATAGGAAGTGACAGCCATCGCCTCGAACCAGATCCACAGATTGAATAAGTCATTCGTACAACCAAGGCCAATCATCACCCCGATCATGGCCACGAGCATTGCGTAATACTTCTCTTGCCCTTCATCGTGAGCCAAATAATGACCAGAGAAGACCACCACAAAGCTGCCCAGCACAAGGGCAATCATCGCCAGCAGCAGGCTTAACCCATCGAATTTTAGAGAGATCGATCCAACAAGAAGCTTCGTAATCCCGTTCAGCTGTAAATCTTGAGTTGCCAAAACGAAAGCCGCCCATGTCGCCGCTAGCGCAAGGAGGGCAGTTCGCTGAGCGAAAATCCCGCGTGATTTGCCAAGATGACCTACAAAGTAGACTAACGGGGATGTGATCAGTGGCAATACGATAATCCAAGCCCAAACAGGTAAGTTCATATCACACTCCAATTAAAACAAGAGCAAGAAGGACACTCAACATACCGACGATTCCAAGAATGTTCCAATTGAGCTGCCCTGTCTGTGTGAGATGCAGCGCTGTGGATATGTTTTTGGTCACATTGATGAGTCCCCGGTTCAAATGCTCAAATCCCAACCCACTCTCAAGAAGTCGGGTGACCGGCCGCAGAGAGGTTTTAATTCCTGACAAGTGTTTCCTCAGAACCCAGATCTCAATCCCCAATACGATCACAGCGATGGAGACCCATGTCGCCGGAGCCAGGGCGATTTCCTTTGCGAGCTCGAAAGCGCCGATGACATGGACACCGTGGAACGGGAGAGTCTGTACCATGAGATCACTTAATACACCGGCCAGCAGCCATGTCGTGAACACGCCCATAGAGAGTGAGGCGAGAGATACCCGCATCCAGAAAAGCGCGTCATGGATGGGCTCTTTTCCTTTTCTCTCCCCATAGAAAACCATGAAGACCATGCGAGATACATACAATGCTGTCAACCCGACGCCCAACAGCATGCCAAAGTATGCCCACTCGGGACCATGCCTAAAACCCTCTTCGAGGATCAACTCCTTGCTGAAGAATCCGTTCGCGATCGGCAAACCAACGAGGGCGAGCGAGCCAATGGCGAACACCGTAAACACGAAGGGCATTGTTTTCCTGAGACCGCCCATCTGCCGCATATCACGTGTGCCAACAGCGGGGATTACCGCACCAGCGCATAAAAATAGCAATGCCTTGAAAATTGCATGGCTGAGTAGATGGAACTGACTGGCGAATGCCGCGCCGACACCAACTGCAAAAAACATATAGCCGAGCTGGCTGATCGTGGAATATGCGAGGACTCGCTTAAGATCGGCGGCGACGAGAGCCATCAAAGCACCCAGTAAAGCTGAGAGCATACCCACGGTCAGGACGCTCGTCGTCCACCCAGGAACAACTTCAAATGCTGGAAAAAATCGCGCCACGAGGTATACACCTGCATTGACCATCGTCGCTGCATGGATGAGTGCGGAGACCGGAGTGGGCGCTTCCATGGCATCGGGCAGCCAGGTATGCAGCGGAACTTGTGCAGATTTTGCGATCGCCGCGGCGAGAAAGCAGAAAGCTAGCAATGTCAGTATATTGAATGGCAAGCCATCCGCTCTCGCAAGGAATGTACTGATCTGGTAACTGCCAACATATGAGTTAATGATGAGCGCACCAACCAGCAAACCGATACCACCCAGCTGAGTTATGATCAGGGCTTTTATTCCAGCTGCGACCGCCTTTGGGTCATCGTTATGGAATGAGATGAGCGCATAGGAACAAAACGCTGTGATTTCCCAGAAAAGGAACATCAACAGCAAGCTTCCTGAGATGCCCAGCCCTGCCATCGCCCCGATGAAGAACATAACCAGGGCGTAATAACGCCCAAGCTGCTCATTTCCCTTCATGTAATCGATGGAGAAAATGACCGCCAGGCTCCCAACGGTATTGGCAATAACAGCCAGGAGAACCCCCAGAGCGTCAGGCACAAATGTAAAAACACCAAAAACGCTCCCCATGGGGATACTCAGAACAGATTGATCGCTCGTAAACCACAGTAAAGCGATGGCTGAAATACCTGCTGAGACCGAAAATATCGAGGCTATTGCATGCTGCAGCTTTGGGCGTTCATTACCTGTCAGCAATACGAAGAGCGCGCCTATCCATGGAAGTCCGATTGTGAGAAGGACCAAGATTGCAGCCATGACTCATCCTCTCAGGGAAGAAAGCTCATTGGTGTCGAGTGTGCCAACGTGGCGGCGGATTTGGATGGCGAAAGCCATGCCGATGACGGCGACAATGGTGTCGGCGACGATAACAGTTATGGCCATGCTTTGCGTGAGGTTCAGTTGGCCGCTTGCATTGCCTACCGTGATCAAGCCCAAGACAGCCGCCTTTACAAGGACTTGAAGCATGATCACGACTTTGATCAGATTACGGGTCGTAAGCAGCCCATAAAATCCTGCTGCGACCAACCCTATGACACCTAGCAGACAGATATTTATCGGCGAGAGATTCATCTTATGTTTTCATCCTTTACGCCTGATCTCGATCTCTTTTTTCCAAATACTGCGAACGCGAACTCTTCGCCCGCCATCAATTCGCTGTCGAGAGCGGATCGATGGGATGGTCTACCTGTGGGGCTGCCTTAACTTCCATCTCCTGTAAAGCCCGTTCTCGTCCTGCGGCAACTTCATCGACCATAGATTGCTGCAGAGGAGCCTTGACTTCCGCGAGAATACCAACGAGTCCCAAGACCCCCGAATAAATTAGGACAACCTGAACCAACAGATCAAGGCTGCGATCCTGCCAGAAAACAGCAATTAAACTCGTTTCGGAGACTGCTGGGATCGAGGTTCTAATCGGTAGAACGTAATTAATCAGCAGAAGACCTGAAAATATAACCAGACCCCAGGCAAGTGGTTTTGGCATAAGAGATCGTTCACCAATACCCTCATCCCCGGCAACGCTGATCGCAAAAACGAACATCACAGTGACCAGACCTGCCCCCACGCTTAGCTCAATTACAGCCACCCGGTGCGCGCCGAGCAAGTAGATGACAATAGAAAGGAGTACGCTGACTCCAGCCAACCAAATTGCCGATCGCAACAGGCTAGCCGCTCGAAGGGATTGGATGGCGGAGAATATCGCCGCGCCGACCAGTATTCCATAGATCAAGGTCTCTAGCATTGCTCACTCCAGTTTGTTGACCGTCAGCGTCAAATTTGGACGACCACTTTACTGCCAGATTTTTTATATTCTTGGAATGCCCCCTGCTGCACAGAAACGGTATCCCTTTAGGCCAGGTTGTAAGCATCGATGGAGTAAAAAGAGTTCTACCGTTTGTAGTCGCTCACCCTATTCGGTTCATGCGCAGTATAGAAGGCGGTGGTAACAATCGTGGTCGCAGAGGGGTCACAAGTTGGTAACAGTCTATGGCGATTTATTTGTGAGATTCTGAAAAAGATTAATTTGAAGGAGTCGCGGATACGAAATCCCGCGAGGTGACAGGTTAGGCTTCGAACGAGTAGCCCACACCTGAAATCGTAATGAGATGTACGGGTTCTGATGGGTTGATTTCAATTTTCCGTCGTAGACGGTAGACCAGCTGCTTGAGCATCACCCTGTCCGCTCCTGCCGAACCCCATACCGAAT
>JBARSI010000302.1:0-1934 GCA_049644665.1 Anaerolineales bacterium | reverse complement strand
TTACTCGTACGTGATTCGAGGGTGTCAGGATGTGATCCATCACGCTCAAGTTCTCATGAAAGACCTGGAATCGTTGATCGAAATCAGAGCGCGTCCCTGTGAGTGCCATCACACTCTGTGCATCGCGAAAAACCGAACGTCGCACTCGTTGCCCGAACCGCCCTATAGTTGTACGTTTTCCCCAGCGTAAGAATTGGCGCAACCAGGCTCGTGGTCTTGCTGAACCGACCACGCAGCGATAACAGTCGCCTCCCTGCCTGGGACCTGGACACCGTCTTCTTCTCCAATCCTGCAGATGGACCCGGTGACAGAGCGCCCAGTAATCATGGAGCGTTGCCAGGGCTGGCACGGATAGCTCAGACGCAGCTACCGGGAGATCGGCTGACAGGGCGATCCAATGCTGGTAGTGAATGATGTCTGGACGGTCAGCTTGAATATGTTCCAGGAAGATGGTTCGAATGCCATCATCGACATAGGTATCTCTGAAGGCGGTGATATCTTTGAAGTCATTTACCACCCGCGTGACAGGGATCCCATCGACCTCGTCGGTGATGAACTCGCGATCCGGGCGATCCTGATCGGATTCACGGCAGAATACGCGCACATCATGGTCAGCAGCGTGCAGGGTTTGCGCCAGGCTATGCGTATAGGTCTCCACACCGCCGTAGGCAGTGGGAGGATACCCGTTGGCGACGAGTAAAATTCTCACCTGGTAATTATAGGCAGGAAAAGCTCCATGCAAATCGGGTGTGGGGGTGTCGCCGCGGATAAGGAAGGAAGTGTGGTTGTGTATACAGGGTCAGCTATCGCCGTGCTGTAAGCGTTGGTCCAGGTGCCGGTGGCGGCTGGAAGCTGGCTGACGCTTCCAGAGGCCGCCGTACCTGTTGTCACCCGGAAGTCCGCCAGACCCGGATTGGCGCCGGCGAAGTCATTGAACCACACGACAGAACGGACAAAGGGATATTCGGGGGCGCGCTGATAGAGCTCGGCGATCCAATCAGCCTTGCTGAGCGTGGTTCCATTGCCCTCGACCGAACCGACTTCAGCGATGATTTGCGGCTTAGCGTAGCGGCAGGTAAGGTCGGTGAGCACCCCGTCGTAGAGGTAGTCAAAATCCCGCCAGAGCTCGTCTGGTGGGGGTGGCGAGTTGTACCAGTTGTAACCGCTCAAACCGATCCAGTCGACGTAAGCGTCCCCGGGATAATAGTTCGGAATGGCGTTCCATGCGACCGGCGGGTTGCTAGCCCAATTGGGGGACCAGACCCACTCCACGTTCGTCGGCGCGCCCGGCTCGTACATGATAACGTCGTAGACGTGCTGGTACATTGCGACGTATAGACTGGCATCTTCAGTTAGTCCGAAATGGCGCGGCCACCAGGGAGAGTCGGTGATGTTCATCTCGTGCGCGAAGCGCAGAAGGATGCGCTCCGGGCGCGCCTTCAGGTCGTCACGGAAGATGTTCAAGTAGACGTCACAATTACCGTCGATGATATCCTGCGGTGGGATGACAAGTCCGGGATAGCTCTGGGTGCATCCAAAGGCTGTGTCATATTGAGGAAATAAGCCAGTTGCAGCACGAGTTGGCTCCCACGTGAGCATGATCGCCGGCCTCCGGGAAGGGTCGGTGATCTGGCCCTGGATGATGTTCGGCAGGTAGGCGTCGAGTGCGTGATCGCCGGGCATGTGGTTCCATTCGGCGAAATACATCACCACGCCGATGTCCTTACCGACCAGAGCGTCGAAGTCGAGAACCTCGTCACCGTAGCCCAAGGTGGGGCGCAGATGCGCGCCATGTGTAATGCCCAGCTCACGGTAGCTGAGCGCTTCAGCGCCTTCCGCGTGCAGCGGCGCTCCAATTGCACCACCGGCCAAAACCATCAATAGAACCAATAAGAAACCTGCACTACCGATTCTCCTTACCACGCTTAAGCCTC
>JBARSI010000301.1:0-21720 GCA_049644665.1 Anaerolineales bacterium | reverse complement strand
GGGGCATGATATTCAGTTGTCAGGCGGCCTGGCGGGGAGGGTGGGATTCGAACCCACGGTAGAGGTTAATGCCCCTACAAGCGCTTAGCAGGCGCCCCCGTTCAGCCACTCCGGCACCTCCCCTGATCAATAAATTGTCAAGGCGGAGGGAGAGGGATTCGAACCCCCGGTGGGCGTAAACCCACAGCGGTTTTCAAGACCGCCGCCTTCGTCCACTCGGCCATCCCTCCGAGTGCCATGAGTCCCACTCCTGAGCGCATGCATTCTACCATGGCGGCTGGGGCTAGTCAAAGAAACGTGCCCCTTAAGGGGTTTAACCTCCCGTTTTTAGATGGTTAGACACGCATCCTCGATCGCAATCCGCATCCCCGGGTTCACGCCCAAGCCTCAAGGCGCAGGCTGCATCGACAACCGGAAGCAGAGCTTCCGCACTCCACATTATTAGGATGATTCTTTTTCCCAGACCTGGTAGAGCCCCAGTCGACCACCCTCGCCGTCGGAATGGTAGGTCTCGAGGACGGTGAAACCCGTCTCGCCGGCGATGACCTCCAACTCGGAAGGCGTAAAATGGTGCACATAGCGCAGGCCGTACCCGCCGCGGCGCCAATCCAGAAGATAATCACCATCATCGACATCATTATTGGCCAGATTTATGGTCTCCCAGGGCAGGATGCGCGTCCGGATACGGTCGCTGGCCAGGAAATTCCAGTTGGAATGGATCCAGCGACCACTCTCGTTTAGAAGTCGATGAACCTGCGTGGCCAGATGGTTCCTGAGAGAAGCACCCGGCAGATGATGAAGCACAGCGAAGGAAAGGACCCGATCGATACGCTCCCAGAGCGGGATCGCCAGTTCCGCCTCCGGCATTTCTAACCACGCGGGCTCGGCGAGGTCCATAACGTGAAAGGAAACTCGTGAATCCCGAATCTTTTCCCGGGCAATGTCCAGCAGGAGGGGGCTCGAATCAATCCCGATATACCGTCCTGCGGGATCGCGGCTGAGCCACTCGAGGGCAAGCTCGCCGTTGCCGCAGCCGAGGTCCAGAACCCAGGCTTCCGAGGGAATGTTCTCAAGCGCCCGGAGAACGCCGGGCTGTAACCGTTCTCGCGTCCGGGAGAACTGATCGGCGAAGGTTTGGTAGAATTCATTATTAACCTGAAGGAGTCTGGTGATTATTTCATCTCGCATACCCTGGATTATACGCTGATGGACCCACAAAAGGCGTGGCAGGACGCCCGCGATTACACATCCGAACAGGTCGAGCTCGCCAGGCGAATCCTGGAGGAGATGCGCGCCGGCGCATCGGTTAATGATGCGGTCCGCCATCACCCGTTATCGGGCGGGGGCTACATCGGCAAACATGTGATCATTCACACCTATCGGGAGCTGACGGACTCCGGCGCGTGGCCGTTTGAGCAGGAGATGATCCAGCGTCTGCGGATGAAACCGATGCGGACGTTGTCCGGCGTCACCACCGTGACAGTTCTCACGAAACCCTATCCGTGCCCGGGAGACTGCATCTTCTGTCCAACAGAAGAGCGCATGCCTAAGTCCTACCTATCGGATGAACCCGGCGCAATGCGCGCCCTCCATCATGCCTTCGAACCCTACGAACAAACGATGGCTCGTATCGAGGCGCTGGACGCGATCGGTCACCCAACGGAGAAAATAGAGCTCCTGATCCTCGGCGCGACCTGGAGTGCGTACCGGTTCGATTACCAGAAAAGGTTCATCCAGCGCTGCCTGGATGCCATGAACGGCGTCGATTCCCTGGATCTGCTCGATGCGCAGCGCATTAATGAGGGAGCAGTGCATAAGAACGTCGGCCTGGTGATCGAGACCCGTCCAGACCTCATTGACCAGCGAGAAATCGCCCGCCTGCGCGAGCTCGGTGTGACCAAGGTGCAGATGGGGGTCCAGAGCCTCGATGATGACCTTTTAACGCTGAACAATCGCGGGCATACGGTGGCTCAATCCCGAGAGGCCATAAGGCTATTGCGGGCCGCGGGCTTCAAGATTGTGCTCCACTGGATGCCGAATCTGCTGGGGGCGACGCTTGAATCAGATCGTCGCGATTTCGCTCACTTATGGGATGATCCCGACATGAGACCTGATGAAATTAAGATCTATCCCTGCCAGCTGCTGGAGAACACCGGACTCCATGAATTCTGGGAGCGTGGGGAATACAAGCCCTATACGACGGAGGAGTTGATTGAGCTCATGGTAGATCTTAAACCCGGCATTCCCCGCTACTGCCGCGTCAATCGCATCATTCGCGATATCCCCTCGACGCATATTGTCGACGGGAATAAACGAACCAGTTTGCGCCAGGATGTCCAACAGGAGTTGAAGCGACGCGAATCGCGCTGTTCGTGCATCCGCTGCCGCGAGGTGCGCGGCAAGGAAATCGATCCAACCAGCCTTGATTTTTCCCAATTGACCTACCAGGCGGGTAGTGCGCAGGAGCATTTTCTCTCGTTTTCAACGCCAGGGGATGAGTTAGCCGGCTATCTGCGCCTCTCCCTTCCCGGACATAAATCGCCCGATAGCGGACTGGACGATCTTGAGGGAGCGGCGATCATTCGCGAAGTGCATGTATACGGGCAATCACTGGAAGTGGGCACGACAATGGATGGTGCAGCTCAACACGCCGGTCTTGGCTCGGATCTCATGAAGGAAGCAGAAGCCATCGCCGTTAAAGCCGGGTATCAACGTATGGCGGTGATCGCTGCCCTGGGAACCCGCGGCTACTACCAGAAGCTGGGGTATGCCCTTGGTGAGACGTATATGCTAAAAGAGCTTTGAATCACTCGTTCAACCTCGTCACTTTTACCGTTGCCCCGTCATCAACGCTGCTCAACCTTTCAGCTCCCTCTTCAATCTGCCCAAATGGATTCACTTCGGAATAAGCGCGCGGCTCCTCACCCAGGCTGACCGGGGTGGGACCGAAGAAAATGCAAAAAGAATGACCTTGGGGCCAATAAGCCAACTCTCCCACTATCATCTCCTGACGGGCGTCTGAGGCTGCGGCAAATTCCACCGGGATCTCAAAATAGATTTCTTCGCCCCAGCGAGTCCCTTTCACTTCAAAGGGGAGCGCTTCCCAGATTCGGTCCGCGGTCTCTGTCTCATTTAGTTTAGCGGTGAGATTGATTTCACCAACTTGAATATTGATCCTGCGAGTCTCCATCTTCTTCCTCCGATTCGACTGCTTGGAAGGTTTCCTGTGAAGAACCCTCGTATTGAAAAAGCGACCCTACCTCTAGCTTAAGTCTCTCCCTCCCCTCATGTAACGCTGACCTTGTGTGGAAAGCGACCAGGTGCCCATTGCATTCGCAATCAGAGCTGCCGAAGCCGAGGGGGAAAACCATCCCGACTTTGCCGAGGATTTCAGACCAAGAACATTCCTGACGATCATCCCCGCTCCTCCACCAGATTTCAATGAGCTTGCTCTTCCTGAGAAGGTAATCGATATGCCAATGTGGGATGGATGATGCTCTCAGGCGGAGATGCCGGCCGACACGGGCGCGCAACCCGCCAGGGCCGAGGGCACTTCCCAGATAGACGTAATAACCTGGTATAAACTGCTCAGCGCCTAGTTTGCCAATCGAGATCACCGCCGTCTCCGTAAGCAGGACGACCAACGCGTACGTTCCAGGAGAATTCGTGAGCATTATCCTCGAATGTAGCTGGCTGCTTCCCTCCGGGAGCGAACTAGTTAATGACATCGTTATTAGGGGTGTTGTTAACGTCCATCGACACGGGCAAGGGCTTGAGGAATACTTTCGAGCGCGGTTGTGTATGAGCAGAGCGAAGTCGCAAGCATCATTGTCTTAGTTGGCCAAAACCAGGAGAAACCTCCTTCAGAATGCCGCACTTTATTTGTCGATAAGACTTTGCCAGTATAACATCCATAAGTCAGGTGAGATCGCACGGCGCCAGCGATCAATGATTGACGTGGGCTGGAAGGATGGGCGGGTTATAATCCTCAGAGCGAATATAAACGGATTGAAAGAGATTTTTTCATGGGATTTCATGGCGGGAGCTGGGGCGCATTCCTCAGGTACGACGAGCAAGAACAGCCCAAATTATCCTGGCGTCTGCTGCGCAGGGTGGTGGAATATGCGCGTCCCTATTGGTTTAAATTGGTCATCGTATTGATCACTATGGTCGGCATCTCGTTGATCAGCTTGATTCCTCCATTGTTAATCCGAGATTTTATAGATCACACAATACCAGCCCGGGATACAACGCGGTTGAATTTCCTTGCCCTTGGCATGGTTGCTGTCCCCCTGATCAATGGTTTGTTAGGTGTAGCCCAACGCTATATGAGTTCTTTTGTTGGCGAGGGGATTATCTTAGACTTACGCAGCGCACTGTATGCTCACCTGCAGCGTATGGGTTTACGCTTTTACACAAACACACAAGTCGGAGAGATGATGTCCCGTCTAAACAACGACGTCGTCGGGGCGCAACGGGCGGTGACGGGAACCCTTGTTACGCTGCTGAGCAATACCTTCTCAATCGTGACAACACTCATCATCATGGTTTCCATGGAGTGGCGTTTAACTCTTCTAGGTGTCGCGATTTTGCCATTATTCGTCATCCCCGCGCGCCGAGTGGGTACCGTCCTGCGCGGCATCGCACGCCGGTCGATGGAAATCAACGCCAGAATGAATGCGATGATGAACGAGACTTTAAATATCAGTGGTGCGATCCTGGTGAAGATCTTTGGCCGCTACCGTTCGGAAGTTAATAGATTTCGGGGACATGCGGAAAAGGTTCGGGATATCGGTGTTCGACAAGCGGTGGTCGGGCGATGGTTCTATGTATCTTTAGGCCTGGCAAGCGCAATTGGCAGCGCTCTTGTGTTCCTGGTTGGTGGTCACCTTGTGCTCAAAGGGGCGTTCACGATTGGGACGATTGTCGCCTTCTCCACGTATCTAGGACGTCTTTACGGCCCATTGACGGCGATGACAAATGCGCGCGTGGACCTCGCCACATCGATGGTGAGCTTTGAACGCGTATTCGAAGTCCTCGATCTCCCAATAGAAATCCGTGAGCGACCTGAAGCCCTCGATCTCGTTGACCCGCTGGGAAACGTAAGTTTTGATGAAGTCAGCTTCAGTTACGAGGAACAGGATGGTGCCCCCGTTGGACTTGAAGAACAGTTCCGTTTCGCCAGACGAAGTCATACAACGTTTATCCCGCCGAAAGCGAAAAGTGAACCAAGTGACGAGCAAGACAAGCAGGAACCTCGGGAAACGCGCTGGGCAGTGCAGGATGTGAGTTTCGAGATTCCACCGGGCTCGATGGCAGCCCTTATAGGTCCGAGCGGAGCCGGTAAAACTACAATTACGTACCTTCTTCCACGCCTATTTGATCCAACGAGCGGCCGGATTAGGCTCGATGGTTTTGATTTACGCGATCTTTCATTGGATACGATCGCCAATCACATTGGCATGGTCACGCAGGAGACCTATCTCTTTCACACAACGATTAGAGCTAACCTGCGCTACGCGAAAACCGACGCCACACAGGATGAGTTGGAGCTAGCCTGCCGTGCTGCGAATATTCACGATTTCATCAGTTCCTTGGCCGAGGGATATGACACGGTCGTTGGCGAGCGCGGCTACCGTCTTTCAGGCGGCGAGAAGCAGCGGGTCGCAATCGCCCGTGTCTTTCTCAAGGATCCAAAAATCCTGATCCTCGATGAGGCGACGAGCCACTTAGACTCCCTGTCTGAAGCGCTCATCAAGGAGGCGATGCAAGTGGTGCGGAAGGGGCGGACCTCGCTCGTCATCGCCCATCGATTGAGTACGGTGATCAATGCTGATCTAATCCTGGTAATGGATGAGGGTCGATTAGTGGAAAGTGGAAGGCACGAAGATTTACTCGAGCAGGACGGGATTTACGCAAATCTCTACCAGACGCAGTTCTTCCCTGAAGACGCCCCAAGATAGACGTATCGATCGTAAGCTTCACAGCACCCAAATGGATCAATACTTGAGCTATCCCAGGGCAAATGGAAGCCAGATGGTTGTATGCTGGGGCATTCTATTCTCGGTATAGGGAAAATTCACGAATATCTGAATCACCAGCAAAAGTCGGTTTCTGGAAAGATGAAACTTTCCCAACCTCTTTTGCGTATATTAGAGTAGAGCACTTATAAAAGACGGGTATGCATGGCGGAATACCAACGAAGCAACGAAGAAGACCTATGGATCGACCGAGCTACTCAGGGCGATGATGATGCTTTCGCCCAGATTGTCGATAACTACCAGGTCCCCGTGTATAACTTGTGTTACCGCATGCTAGGAAATAAAGAAGAGGCGGAGGATGCGGCTCAGGAATCTTTCCTGCGAGCCTACCGAAACCTCAAGCGGTATGACCCGAACAGGAAGTTTGCCACATGGCTGCTGTCGATCGCATCGCATTATTGTATCGACCGCTTGAGGCGCAGGAGGCTGCAGTTGGTTTCACTGGATGATCTGCTTTCCATGAGAGAAAGAGCAGCCTCAGCGCCCGGTGCCGAGGCAAATTATCTACAGCTAGAACACGCAGAGGAAATCCGGAGCATGCTTGACGGGATAGGGGATAAGGATCGAGCGGCAGTGATCCTGCGTTATTGGTACGATTTTTCTTACGAGGAAATTGCGAAGAGCTTGTCACTCTCGTTACCAGCAGTGAAGAGTCGATTACACCGATCACGTCGAGAGATGGCGAACCGGTGGTCTGTTCAGAGCAAGGCGTTCGTAAATGGAGGCGCGCACGATGAAGCATCCGCAGTTTGAAGCGCTATTGTTTGAAAAGGATCATCTGGAGCGTGAGGAACGGGTTGCCCTGGAAACCCACTTGCGGGAGTGTGATCATTGCAATGCGATGGCCAAATCCTGGAGTGACCTGGAAGGGAAAATACATTCAACGACACAGGTGGAACCAGCACCGGGTTTTACTGAACGTTTCTGTGAGCGACTCGTCGTCTACAAGCGGCGAAGGCAGGAGCGGTTCACATTAGCTGTGATCCTGGCGATCTTGTCTAGCTTGATGATCGTAACGGTTTTTTTCGGTGCTGAATTGTTAACTTTCGTTCCTTCGGCTATCAGCTTCCTGTTGAAGTCTATCAATGGTCTGGTGCAACTCGGTGGTTTGCTCTCGCTCCTGGGAGATTTCGCCCTCGTCCTGATAGAAGGGATCACTCAAAGCATGTCGGCTGGTCTTCTGCTCGCTATCTCGGTCGCGGCCAGCGGACTTGCGTTATTTTGGGTGTTTTCAATATACAAGTTCGGTTTTAAAACTATTCGAAGGGAGTAATTAAGATGAAACGATTTATGTTTACTAGTTTAGTGGTCATCTTCATCGCTTTAGCTATCCCCGCTACCGCTTTTGCAGGTGGTTTTGAGGATGGACGGGTGGTGTTCGGGACCAACTATATTCTTGAGAGTGGGGAAGTCCTGGATGGCGATCTTGCAGTCATCGGGGGTTCGGCCACGCTCGAGGAAGGATCGCTCGTCACAGGTGCCGTCTTTCTCGTCGGTGGAGATATCTTCGCTGCAGGTGAGATAAAAGGTGATCTGGTAGTCGTGGGAGGAAATGCCAGTTTCGGCTCGAACGCAGTTGTGGGGGGTGATCTCGTCACCCTGGGTGGAAACGTGAACACCGGCACCGCTCGCATCGAGGGTGAAGTCTTTTCTGAGACAGAATTTGATTTCCCAATGAATCTAAAATTTGATAGAGATTGGGGTTTCCCATTCACGACCGTGCCAACCTTCCGGTCTTCATTCGCAGGGAGTGTCCTCGCTTATCTCTTCAAGAGCCTGATGCTCGCGGCGTTGGCGGTATTAGTTTTGATGTTCCTGCCCAAGCACACGCAATTGGTAGCCGATACTGTCGTATCCCAACCTGTGCTCGCCGGGGCATTAGGATTACTGACGGCATTCGTAGCGCCGATCCTCTTTATCCTTCTGCTGATCACGATTTGTTTTTCAATCGTCGGTATTCTAGGAGCGGTGGTTCTGGCTGCTGCCTGGGGGTTGGGAATGATTGCGATGGGATTAGAAGTCGGCAATCGTCTCTCAAAGGCGACGAATCAGGAGTTCCAACCGGTCGTCGCCGCGGGACTGGGCACGTTGATCTTAGGCCTTGTCGTTTTTGGGATCGGTCTCATCCCCTGCGTCGGCTGGACGGTACCCTTCCTCGTGGGAACCATCGGCACGGGGGCGGTCTTAATGACTCGCTTCGGGAGACAGGAATATGGTGTCGAAGCCCCGCCTGACGAGAAACCGAAACTGCCGGCGAAGAAGACAAGTACAGCTGAGAAGAAGACCAGTTCGACTGCCAAGAAAACCAGTTCAACTGCCAAAAAGAAGAAGTAGAACACAGATTCACTTCGCCTAACTGGATAAGTAAAAGGAGCTGTCCCTTGTGGGACAGCTCCCTTACTTTTCAGTAGATACAATAAGTATTGTTACGGGGCAAAAGGCACGAACCCTCAGGGTATTTTATCTCCCCTAATCATTCAGTCTCCAAGCGAACAGATTGAAAAGCCCCAACTTTAAAACGACCCTGCTCACAGGAAACTTCCTGGCTGTTGACGGAACACCGGTTAACTTTTGCGCCATGGACAGCAAGCCATACGCGAGGTTGGCTTTCGTAGGCCCCTTCAACCTCACGCAGCAGTTCAGATGACTTATCCTCAGTAAAGAGAGAGAATCTATCGACACGCCATGGACCAAATCCGTCCCCATCATCGCTGTATAGTGAGCCCGCGTGGTTTCCTTGTTCGGGAAGGTATAGGTGCAGGGTCAGCTCTTCCCCCTCTTGCATCGGCAATATCGCACCGGCCCGTACGAAGACAGGGATCTGCTCCATGGATACAGCGATCGGAACCTCACTTGGTCCTTCATAAGGTTGGTCGTCCCAGAAGCTGTACCAAAGGCCGGGAGGAAGCGATACCATGCGTTGCTCCACACCTGGCTCTGTAACCGGTGCGACCAGCAAATCATTACCCAGGAGGAACTGATCCTGGATATCCCACGAGGCCGGTTCCTCTGGGCTTAACCAGAACATTGGCCGCAGGAGGGGCAGTCCCGTTTGTGCGCTCTCCCACGCCAGTGTGTAGAGATATGGCAGGAGGCGATAGCGAAGCTGCAGGGTGGATCGCGCGATCTTAAGCGTCGAATCATCAAAGGCCCAGGGCTCACGGCTCGGTGTGACATGGTCTGAATGGGTCCTGAAGAAAGGCGTGAAGGCGGCCATCTGGAACCAACGCAGGTAAAGCTCTGAACTCGGCTCCCCACTGAAGCCGCCAATATCGCTGCCGGTGTAGGGGATCCCTGAGAGACCTAAACCCAGCATTATGGCGATGGTTTGCCCCAGTGCTGCCCACGAACTTTCCACATCCCCAGTCCAATTCCATGCATATCTCTGAACGCCGGCCCATCCTGAACGGGAGAGAAGGAAGGGTCTCTTATCGGGTCGGTACTGCTGTAAAGCTTTGTGCCCGGCCTTGTTCATCAATAAACCATATAGATTGTGCGCCTGATGGTGGTCGCCAATCTGTCCCGCGAGTGTATGTCGAGTGTTGAGGGGAAGGGTTTTATCACCCCAGGCGGCGAATGCAGAAGGCTCATTCATGTCATGCCAGATACCAGCGATCCCCTCTTCGAGAAGACGGGGATAAAAATCCATCCACCACTGACAAGTCTTTGAATTTGAAAAATCGGGGAAGTGCACCCATCCTGGCCATACTAAACTGCGGAGAAGTTGTCCGGAGGGGAGTTTGCAGAACGCATCTTCCTGTATTCCGCGATTATAAATTGGATAGTTACGGTCGATCTTCACTCCTGGATCGATGATGGCAACGAGGTGGACATGTTTCTCCAGCAGCTCCGTCGCGAGTCGCTTCATATCTGGGAATCGCTTCCGGTCAATTGTGAAGACGCGATACCCTTCCATATATTCGATGTCGAGGTGGATTGCGCTGATTGGGAGCTTGTGGTGATCGAAATTGGCGGCTAACTCGCGAATCTCTGCTTCAGTTTTATACCCCCAACGGGATTGGTGGTATCCGAGCGCCCAGAGTGGGGGGAGAGCTGGTTTCCCTGTCAGATCACTGAAGCGATTGAGAACATCAGCCGGAGGTCCTGGAATGAAATAGTAGCGGAGCATGCCGCTCTCGAAGTGCGCTTCTGCATGTTCATTGAGAGAGACGAATCCATCGAAAGAGTTCTCATAGAAAACCAGGTAGCCGCCTTCTCTTTGGAGGCATATGTACACTGGAGCACATAGGTACAGAGGGTCGTCGCCGGGTTTATAACTGCCGCCTGGATCCTGGTTCCATAACCGGTAGCTTCCGCCGCGCAAGTTCAAGCCTGCGGCTCGCTCCCCCAGGCCATAGAATCCGGCCTGTTCAGGTATTATTGCTCTATGAGTCCAGGCTTCGCCGACTCGAGTGGGGGGTTCTTCTTCCCGCAGGACATTCCCCGGCGCATCCATAAACCTGAGATTTCCTCTCTCTCCGATATCGATGGTGATGGTGTCGCTGCGAAACCTCCAACCCTCGCCTGTTTCAGATAACGTGGTGTTGGCTCCAGGCCAATTGAAGTCGGCGATGGCGTATGGGATGGGAGGGATCCCTGGCTTCCATGATAGACGTACGACATCAGAATCCAGGAATATAATTTCCAAATCGGCATATTCGAAATGGAATCTAGCCTCCGCCCCGATTGAGTAGGCTTCCTGAAGCGAACCTGGGTTAAGCCGCTTGTCGCTTACTCGAATCCGATCTCGTTGGTAAGCATTGTCCTGTCGATCCCTTTGGAACGCATATAACACAGCGGCGAGGCTGTTGGTCAAGCCGAGTGTCCGAATGGATCGTAAGATCGAGATGATGCCCATGGTTTGTGTATGCTAACGGCGCTCCCCAGGTTCGGATGTTGAGAGAGTTTAGTCAATGGGAATGCCGGGCGCAAATGCCAAGTGTGTTGCCCCCATCCACTTTTGAGTTTATCCGCGAGGCGCATATTTGTACAAATCATTGGATCTAGTAAATTTTGGCCTCCACTTAATTTTCTTCAGGCGAAGGTGATCTGATTCAAGATGAGCGAGGGTGGCTTCCGGCTTACTTGGAAGGCTGCACATCCAGGAGGTAGCCCAAGTATCAGCCCGATATTTAATCATGGGGGGCAGACATCATAGCGCAGGTTGTGCCTTTGACCAGAGACAGCGTTTCTTTAATCTAAATGAAGAAGGTGCCGGGTTATAGATAGCCCCCGGGTCTTTTACACAAAGGATCACAAGTAATCATCCAGGAAATTGCAGGAGATGAATTCGAGTCTGCAAGCATTAACACCTGCAGCCTAAGTACGCGGCGATGATGTGCCCTTGCCACAATCATTGTCGGAGAGCAATAATTCGGATTGAGCAATGGCTCCAGGCACGAGAGAACCTTAAAAATATTCCTCTGGGAGACAAAATGCTAGCGGAACTGTGAACCGTTGGCTATAATCAGCCATTGGTTTCTTCTTATTAGGCTGCCGAGAAAGTAATCACGCGTATGTCATTCGTTCATCTTCATGTACACTCGGAATACTCATTGCTAGACGGGCAAAGCAAAGTTGATAAGCTTGTCAAGAAGGCGAAAGCATTTAACATGCCTGCATTGGCATTGACGGATCACGGCGTGATGTTCGGCGCAATCAACTTCTTTAGAGCCGCCAAAAAAGCTGGCATCAAACCGATCATCGGAATTGAAACGTATCTTGCCGCTCGCACGATGCAAGATCGAGATCCAAAATTAGACAGTCGTTCGTTCCATCTTTTGCTTCTTGCAGAAAATGACACAGGATATAAAAACTTGCTCCAGGTTGCTTCTGCTGGACAGCTCGAGGGGTTTTACTACCGCCCGCGGATTGATCACGATTTCCTGGCTCAACACAGTGAAGGGTTGATCTGTACAACAGGCTGCCTCTCAGGGGAAATCCCGCGGGCTCTGCAACAAGGTCAGGATGAGCGCACACGGGAACTCCTGGATTGGTATTTTGAGATTTTCGATCGCGATCATTTCTTCTTCGAACTACAGTCTCATGACATCCCGGAACTGCCGGAGATCAATAGGAAGCTCATCGATCTGGCTAAGCGGTATGATGGCCGAATCATCGCCACAAACGATGTTCACTACGTCGAACGTGATGATGCCGAACTGCAAGATCTACTCCTTTGTATCCAGACCGGTTCCCTCCAGTCAGACCCAGATAGAATGCGCATGACGGATCCATCCTATTACCTTCGCTCTCCCCAAGAGATGGAGCAGCTCTTTGGCCATATCCCAGGAGCCATTGAGAATACACTCTGGATCGCCGAACGCAGTGATATAGACCTTGAATTCAAGGGGTATCGGCTGCCTCATTTCGAGGTAAGCGATGGATTTACTTCCGACAGTTACCTGCGACATCTTTGTGATAAAGGGCTCTATAAGCGCTATGGTGAAAATGCTCAGGATCCGGTTTATCAGGAACGCTTGAATTATGAGTTAGGCATTATTCATGAGATGGGTTTCGATAATTATTTTCTCATCGTATGGGATCTTTGCCGTTTCGCCCGTGAGGAGAATATCTGGTACAACGCGCGGGGATCTGCAGCGGGTTCCATTGCGGCATATGCACTTGAAATCACGTTAGTCGACCCTCTTGAGCACGGACTGATCTTCGAGCGATTCCTAAACCCGGGTCGTGTCTCGATGCCGGATATTGACCTGGACTTTCAGGATGACCTCCGCTGTCGGGTGCTCGAATACACCGCGAATAAATATGGACGCGATAAGGTGGCGCAGATTATTACCTTTGGAACGCTCGGAGCGCGTGCCGCAATTAGGGATGTAGGAAGGGTGAAAGATATTCCACTACCGGAAGTAGACCGGGTAGCGAAGTTAATTCCAAATATCCCAGGAAAACCGATCACAATCCTGCAGGCACTCGATCAGGTTCCGGCGTTGAAGGAGGTCTATACCGAAACGCCCTACTTGCAGGAATTAATAGATACAGCGGCGCAATTGGAAGGCATCGTTCGACATGCTGGAACACATGCCGCTGGAGTGGTCATCACCGATAAAGCGATCACAGAGTACATCCCCCTGCATCGCCCTACGGGTGGGCATCAAGAGGACAACCCAATCGGCGCGGTGACTCAATTCGAAATGCAGGTCCTGGACTCCTTGGGACTGCTCAAAGTAGATTTCCTTGGCCTTTCAACGCTTACGGTGATGGCGCGTGCCTGTGAGATGATTAACCTTCGCCATGGGGTTGAATTGGACTTACACACAATCCCTGTTGATGATCCTGAAACCTTTGAACTCATGGGGCGGGGGGATGTCCTGGGCGTTTTTCAGGTTGAAGGTGTAGGTATGCGGCGTTATCTAATGGAAATGAAGCCACGTGAGTTGGCCAACGTGATTGCTATGGTCGCACTCTACCGGCCGGGACCCATGGATTTCATCCCAACCTATATTCGCCGCATGCATGGGCAGGAAAAAGTCTCCTATCCTCACCCAGCGCTTGAGACGATCTTTGAAGAGACATATGGGATCCCTGTATATCAAGAGCAAATCATGTTTGCAGCCATGGAGATGGCAGGATACACGGCATCTGAGGCTGATGATCTCCGGAAGGCGATCGCAAAGAAGAAACCGAAGGCGCTGAAGACTCATCGGGAAAAATTCATCCAGGGCGCAGTTGAAAATAAAGTCGATAAGCAAACGGCAACCGATGTTTTTCATGATTGGGAGAATTTTGCCCGTTACGGCTTCAATAAAGCGCATGCCGCAGATTACGGAGTAATCGCAGTTCAGACCGCCTATTTAAAGACGAAATACCCGCTTGAGTATATGACAGCATTGCTGTCCGTCGTTAAGCAGGATTCGGATAAAGTGGCGCTCTACATCGCCGATTGCCGCCGAATGGGATTAGAAGTTCTACCACCAGATGTAAATGAGAGCGACTATGATTTCTCCCCCGAGGATCGTGGCGGTGGGAAGGCAGGTATCCGTTTCGGGCTCGGTGCGGCAAAGAACGTTGGTCAAGGGGCGATCGAGACTATTCTTGAAGCCCGAAACGAAGAGGGGGTATTTAACACCCTGGAGGAATTCGCTCGACGAGTAGATTTACGCAAGGTCGGTAAGCGAGCGATGGAGAGTCTTATTCGAGTTGGCGCTCTCGATAGCCTCGCGCCGCGTATCGCAATGATAGATTCCATGGATCGTATCATGGCATTATCCGCCAACCATTTCCGAGCAGTCGAGGCGGGCCAAATGTCCTTCTTCGGTCAGAAGACCGGTGTGAGCGACACCCTGGACTTGCCTCCCGTGACATCGGATATTCCTCAGCGCCGTCTCCTGCGTTGGGAGAAGGAATTATTAGGGATCTATATCTCGGATCATCCTCTAACGCCTTATTTACCGGAACTCACACAAATTACAACTCACTTTAGCTCCGAATTAGAGCAGGCCTCCCAGGGACAGCAGGTTTGTGTCGCGGGGGAGGTATGTCATATAAGGCCTTACCAAACCCGCACAGGGAAGGCGATGGGATTCGTTACTCTGGAGGATTTGCAGGGGACAATTGAGCTAGTTGTGTTCAGTCGGGTCTGGAAGAGTATCTCTACCTGGTTGAGGGAAGAGGATATCGTCGTCGCAGTCGGGAAAGTGGATAGCGAACGAGGGTCGGCGAAGATCCTCGCCGACCAAGTCACGAATGATTTCACGAAGGTGCGGGCCATTAACGGCGACCACCGAAAAGTCGTTCAAGCCCCTCCACCTGCGCCTGTTCCACCGCTGGATTCCAGGGCGATTACAAAAACACCCTCTGATTTAATTGAAGAGGAAGAACTTCAGCCGCTTCCTGCAGCCGATGACTGGAGCGATGCAATTGCACTCACGTTCGAGGAGCAATCTGTAACGACATCTGTGGAGGGTCCAGGCCCTATCGAGCAGGTAATTGCACCACAAAACAAGGATCGCGAATTATTGGAAACAGCGCATGCTCTCCCTCCAGCTCCATTAGGCACGTTTCTGGATAAGGAAGCGAAAATGGTCACCGTGATCTTGGAGACGACTGGTGATCGGCAAAGGGATGCATTGCGAATGCGCAGAGTTCACGGCCTGCTAACATCGTATCCAGGAAATGATCGCTTCGAGTTCTTATTATTCGAAGCGTCGCGTCGCTATCAAGTCGATTTCCCCAGTTCTACTACCGGGTATTGCCCGGATTTACATGCACAATTGACATCGATGTTAGGTGAGAGTGTCATCCGTGTAGAGACATTGAGGATCCAATGAAACTTCGAAAAATCGCTGTACTGTCATCCGGAGGAGATGCACCGGGAATCAATCCCTGCATCCGTGCCGTCGTACGAACCGCACTTCATTACGATCTTGAAGTGATTGGAATTGAAGAGGGCTTCGATGGTCTTATCCGTGGGGAAATGCGCCTGCTACGGGCACGGGACGTGGGAGGAATTATGCAGCACGGAGGCACATTCCTCCGAACCGCGCGATGCCCGGAGTTCAAGACCAAGAAGGGTCAGCGGCGAGCGATGCGCGAACTGAACGAATCGGAGATAGATGGAATTGTAGTAATCGGTGGGGATGGAACGATGCGGGGAACTCATATCCTGGCGGAGATGGGGTTCCCGGTGATCGGCGTGCCGGCATCGATCGATAACGATATATGGGGAACCGACATGTCGTTGGGCGTGGACACGGCCCTGAATACGATCAGGGAAGCAGTCGATAAGCTTCGCGACACAGCATCATCGCATCAGCGCGCCTTCCTTGTGGTCACGATGGGACGCGATTGCGGCTACCTAGCCCTTATCTCAGGCGTTATTTGCGGGGCTGAAGTTATCATCATCCCTGAAAAGGAAATTCCAGTTGACCAGATTTCGAAAGAAATCATCGATGCGTATGATCGCGGAAAATCGCACTCCATCATCATTATGTCGGAAGGGGCTTCTTACACACCAGAGGATGTGGCCAGTAAGTTAGTTGAGGATGACTGCGGATTCGAGACCCGCATTACGATCCTAGGGCATGTCGTTCGGGGAGGCAGTCCTTCAGCTTTTGATCGCATCCTCGGGACTCGAATGGGTGTGAAGGCCGTGAAAGCACTTATCGCAGGTGAAAGCGATGTGATGACCGGGCTTAACGGGCGCGAGATCGTTTTGCCGAAACTCGAAGATGTCGTGAGCCAATCCCGTCAGGTGAACCTGGAGTTTTTTGAAATCGCCAAGATGCTTTCTCGCTGATCGATATGGCGAACGGCGATAGGCGCGTTGTTGTTGATGCTATTCATGATGTCGAGAATTTTAGTCCTGTGACCCGCCAGGTCGATCACATGCCGATGTTCCTCTCCTGAGCTTTTCAAAGACTAAGGTATCCTAAAAAGCCCAATCGGAGGGTTTATCCCTGCCGATTATTTTTTTCACGTTTGTCTGTAATATCGGTAAGTTAATCCCACTTGAGAAGAATGCCGCGCTGTCGGTCATCCAGCCGGTTCAAACCTGCACGCTTCGCCAAGTCCACAGCGTCGTGATATTCCTGCGGCTTCAGAGGGCGATCCAGCGGAGGGTAAATCGCTGCCCGATAAGCTGGCCGGTATTGGTCCATGAGGTTCAGGTACGTATTGGGTGAAATCTCCACCGCCAGGAAGCGGATAATTTCATCGGTGCCCGCAAGGTTCTCCGGTAGGATCAGATGGCGTACGAGCAATCCGCGTTGGGCGATCTCGCGCTCGTCCAACTCGAGATCGCCTACCTGACGATGCATCTCCCTCACAGCGGATTGGTTAATCACCGGGTAATTACCGATTTTTGAAAGGCGCCGAGCGATGAGACGATCCGCATACTTCATGTCGGGCATATAGATATCGATCACACCGTCGAGAAGAGCAAGGGCCTCGGGTGAATCGTAGCCTCCGGTGTTGAATACCAAGGGGATGTTCAAACCGGCAGCAGCCGCGATAACAAGGGCTTCCAGGATCTCGGCGACGACGTGGGACGGTGAGACGAAATTAATGTTGTGGCAACCCCCATGCTGGAGCTCGAGCAAAATGGCTGCTAACTCATCGCTCTCTACCTCTCTACCCGCGGGGGATTGGCTAATATCAGCATTCTGACAAAACTGGCAGCGAAGATTGCACCAGGAGAAGAAGATCGTCCCCGAGCCTCGCCAACCTCGCAGGGGATTTTCTTCACCGTGGTGAGGGCCATATGAGGCCACACGCGCCTTCAACCCACTACGGCAGCCTCCAAGTCTCTCGGAACGATCAACACGGCAATATCGAGCGCAAAGATCACATGCTTGTTCATGCTCCCGGGCTTGCTCGGCGCGTTCCTTCAATGCTCCCGAACGATGGAGCTGCCGATAAGCTGCTTCGAATGAGGCCATAACCTGATCATAGCAAATATTGAACTCCGGCGCATCGCTTGCAGCCGAGTTTGTCACTTGCTCCGCTACTGGCCCGAACCTTGCATTATGAGCTAACGGAGAGTAATTGCCTACGTACTGTAGATACCTTGGAGGGAAGCCCGTAATGATTAGAGATACATATGGTGGATCGGCGCTAGTCGATCGAATCAAAGATTTGCCCGATCCATATCGTGGGAATGCAATCGCTTGGCTGCAGCAATGTACGCAAGCTCCGATGGAAGACCTTGAGTCGGACATTAACAACTTCCTGAAGACTCTGAGCCCAACCGTAAGGGCAAAATTCGTTTTCCAGACAGGAAAGCTGTTGGAGATCGCAGTTCAGTACTTTGGAAGTCCCTGATCGGAATCTGTCGACAATATCGTATTTGCTGATGGTCGACAGATTTCTACCAGGGTAAGAAACGGCTAGAGAGCCCAAAAAAAGTTGTTTGAGCTCCATGGACAGGAGAAATCTCGAAACCCCGAGTTCCTTTGAGAAATCCCATAGAATGATACTAGCCTTGGATGTTTACGTGGGAAAGCCCCGATCAACGATCGGGGCTTTGTGATTCTGTCGGATATCCCATGCTACAGCCAGGAGGGTTCCTGAAAAGTTCCAAATACCTCACGCATTACATCAATAATCTCGCCCAGTGTCGCATATGTGTGCACGGAATTGAGGATGTGCGGCATCGTATTTTCTGTTCCCTGGCAGGCGATGCGAAGATTGTCGAGAGCTTGGCCGACTGCGCCGTTATCGCGCGTACGACGCAGCTCTTCGAGGCGTGAGGCCTGTTTACGATAGCCTTCAGGGTCCATCTCGAGTAGCTGGATGGAATAGGGTTTATGGTCATTATATGCATTGACACCGATGATGCGCCGCTCATCGGTGTCGATCTCTCGTTGATAGCGGTAAGCTGCCTCCTGGATCTCACGCTGGAAGAATCCCATTTCGATAGCGGGTAATACACCACCGAGATCGTTGATTTTGTGGAAATACTCGCGAGTTTGTGCCTCCAGCCGGTTGGTCATTTGCTCAACATAGTACGAGCCCCCCAGAGGGTCGATCGTGCTGGCCACACCGGATTCCTCGGCGATGATTTGCTGCGTACGCAGTGCGATCGTCACCGCGTGTTCGGACGGCAATGCCAGAGCTTCATCCATAGAGTTGGTGTGTAAAGACTGGGTTCCACCGAGTACTGCGGCCAGGGCCTGGATAGCCACGCGGACAATATTGATGTCTGGTTGTTGAGCAGTCAGACTCACGCCCGCGGTCTGTGTGTGAAAGCGTAAGAGCCAGGAGCGCGGGTTCTGCGCACCGAAGGTATGACGCATTTCATGAGCCCATATGCGCCGCGCGGCGCGGTACTTTCCGATCTCTTCGAAGAAATCGTTATGGGCGTTGAAGAAGAAGGAAAGCCGAGGGGCGAAGCTGTCAATGTCGAGCCCGCGATCCACAGCCCAGCGGACATACTCTATTCCATCTATGAGTGTGAAAGCTAATTCCTGAGCAGCGGTAGAGCCGGCCTCGCGGATGTGGTAACCGGAGATGGAGACCGTGTTCCAAAGCGGCAGGTTCTCGGTCCCGTATTCGATCGTATCGATGACCAGGCGCATGGACGGATCGGGTGGGAAGATGTATTCCTTCTGGGCAATGTATTCTTTCAAGATGTCGTTCTGTGTCGTTCCGCGCAGCTGATCCGGTCGCACTCCCCGTTTCTCTGCCGCTGCGATGTACATCGCCCAAATAACGGCAGCGGGGGAATTGATCGTCATACTTGTAGAAACGACATCGAGTGGTATATCCGCAAGCAGGATTTCCATGTCCTTCAAAGAGGAGACTGCGACGCCGCATCTCCCAAACTCTCCTGCTGCCTCATGGTCATCGCTGTCGTAGCCCATGAGTGTAGGGAGGTCGAAGGCGATCGAGAGACCTGTCTGACCCTGATCGAGCAAGTATTTAAAGCGTTGATTTGTCTCCTGGGCTGTTCCGAAACCGGAGAACATCCGCATCGTCCACATGCGTCCGCGATGGAGTGTAGGGTGAACGCCGCGAGTGTAGGGGTACTCACCCGGCAGACCCAAGTCTGAGAGGTAATCCATTTCGGCGATGTCGAGAGGGGTGTACAGGCGGTTAATCTTTTCCGAGGAGGTGGTTATGAAGCGATCTCGCCTCTCCGGGAAATTGCTTAAGCCTTGGTGGAGCGTGGTCTTCTCCCACTTCTTTAGAGCATGCTTAATCGACTTCAGTTTTTCCGAGTCAAACATGCAGCGCCTCCGAGCGATGATGTCTTCGTAGGTTTGGGATTATAGCATGTAGGTCATAAAACATGCGTAAGGATGATGCCATCTACGCCAACTTGCAGTGGCCTTACAAACTCACCCCACGCGACGATAATTATGACAGAATATGATCAAGAGGACCTGTAGGCGCTTATCAAGCTGTTTCGCGTCGGGAGGAAATTATGGATAGGAATCGAAAATTAAGTCTGGTCTTAATTGGTTTATCCTGGCCAGCGGTCGGCTTGGGATTCATGGCTTTACACTTCGGCTATCTACCGTCGGGCATGAACCTGATCGCTGAGACGTTTGGACTGTTTATAGCGGGAGTGCTAAGCGCGTTGCTTTATTTCGGCGTTCGAAAAGTATTTAAGACGAATTTAAGCGTGGGATTGGTCAATGTCGGTTATCTGCTATTCGCTCCAATCTCAATCATGACGGCGTTGATTGCACCTGGGTTGGGGGAGGAAGTTGGTTCACCACTCACCTTCGTGCTTATCTCCCCGATAATGATCGCTCTCTACAGCATGGCAGCAATGGCTGCCGGCCTGGGGATGACATCAAGTTTGGCGATTGCTGCCCAAATACTCTCAGATAGGTCACAATCTCCAACAGGAAATATTCAGGAAACAGTTCGCATCCATAAATGATCGTGGCTCCTCCCGATCGTTTTAGTCCAACCCCGCCGTTCACCCGGCGGGGTTGCGGTTAAACTAGAAACTATGGGAAAATGCCAGCAAGAGGATCGTTTGGCGCGCGAGAGCTGTGCAGCGCCAGAAAGGTAACAATGAATAAGAATCAACGATTTATCCTGATCCTAATTGGCCTGGCTTGGCCGGTTATCGGTCTTGGATTCATGGCATTGCACTTTAGCTATCTGCCATCGGGTATGAGCCTGATCGCTGAAGCGGTTGGTCTCTTCATTGCCGGAGTGCTGAGTGGTTTACTCTATCGCGGCGTTCGCAAGGTTTTCAAGACGAAACTGAGCGTGGGATTGATTGACGTTGGCTATGTGCTATTTGCACCGATTTCGATCATGACGGCGTTGATAGCAACTGGGTTGCGGGAGGAGATGGGTTCATCACTCGCCTTCGTACTTATCTCCCCGATCATGGTCATTCTCTACAGCCTGGCGGCAATGGCTGCCGGCCTGGGGATGACATCGAGCCTGGCGATTGCCGCCCAGATACTCGCAGAGCGGACAAAAACATCCAGAAGTGACGAGAAAGTAGATGGATGAACAACTAAGCGGAACGGCGCGGAAGGTTCAGAAAGCACTCGATGTCCATGGAGTCTCCTTGGATGTTATCGAGCTGCCGATGAGTACAAGAACAGCAGAAGATGCGGCGGCTGCGGTTGGTTGTGATGTCGGTCAGATCGCGAAGTCGTTAGTATTCCAGGGCGAGGATTCGGGGAATGCGTACGTAGTGATCGCGAGTGGAAAGAACCATGTCGATGAACACCTGGTGGCAGAGAAGGTAGGGGAAATGATCTGGATCGCCCCTGCGGCATTTGTGCGCGCAGAAACAGGATACGCGATCGGAGGAGTTCCACCCGTCGGACATGATGTGCCTATCAGAACGGTGATCGATCAAGATCTAATGGAGTATGATGAAATCTGGGCTGCAGCGGGGACACCGCGAGCTGTTTTCCGGCTCACACCGCGAGACCTAGTCGCCCTGACGAAGGGCGAAGTCTTTCGAACGAGCCGTTGATTATCCGCACTCCTTCGTAGACTTCCAAGTGAGGTGGCTATCTGCCCGGGTTGCGAGTTTTCCGCTTGTCGCTTCCTTGCGCTCTGTGATCGTAAGTATGTACAGCCGACTTCCTCCAAGACGAATTCATATTACGTCCTATCCTAGGGCGGAACTACGCCGTGCTCAGAGAACGCGGGTTGCCGTTCGTCTTCTTTATCTACGATCCGTGCGCCTGCTTTCTGGACCCGGCGATAGAGGTTCCGGTGGTCGACGGGTCAGCGA
>JBARSI010000300.1:0-1743 GCA_049644665.1 Anaerolineales bacterium | reverse complement strand
GAACAATCTCAGATTAAGTTCGTCGCCGGCGGGGACAAGCTTCTCATCGTAGGTCATGTGAATAGTCGCCAGTTGAAACGGCAGTCCAGTCGAGATGATGAAGAAATCACCAACCTGCCCAAAGTTCCCGGCGAAACCGGGCGCGCCGACCATCCGATCTACCGTAATTGACTGACTGTGATCGCCCATCCCCAGGATGTCGATTGAAAGTCCTATGTCCGCTCTCGAGATGATCTGCAGGTGGTATTCTTGCCCATCGGGGATCCCGTCGCGATCACTGTCGACATGGACCGGGTCAGTTCCCAGTCGCGATTCGCTCTCATCGCTCAAACCATCCCCGTCAGAGTCGCCCGTAATTGAGCCCATGTTCTCCCCCAAGACCATGGCCAGATCACTTATTCCATTACCATCCGAATCAAGCTTCAGCGGGTCCGTCCCGAGATCGCTCTCCATAATATTGGTTACGCCGTCCAGATCGATATCTTCATCCCCATCCATCACGCCATCAGCATCGGTGTCAGCCAAACCGGGCATCGTTTGATGTCCCATCACGATGATCTCAAAATAATCGCTCAAACCATCATTATCGGTATCCGTGCCAAATGGACTTGAGCCAAGACTCAATTCAAATAACTCAATGACGCCATCTTCTTCATAGTCCCCTTCGTAACGTAGGCCCCATACAGAACGCACGGCTGCGGACGACTCCCAGGCAGGCACAATTAGGTTAATCCCCGCGCGCACGTCACCACGCCGCCAGGCGCCATCCAGGGCTACCATCAGGGCTCTGCTGCGTTCCAGTTCGTTCTCCGCAGCCTGCACACCGACATCCGAAATCACTTCACCAGCTACGCGAGCGGACCGCACGACGACCTCCGCATCCGCAGCCGAGAGGGTAACGATCTGGTAGTCTGACACAAGAAGCGTCGTGAAAGCCTGAAGATACGCATTTTGAATCTCGGGCTTTAAATTCTTTTGTGAAACCAACTTGAGCAAGCGGTTGGCGACGTCCACATGGCGCTGTAATACCGAGGAATCCTCGAGCCTGCTTTCGTCGAGGAAAAGGTTGACATCCTCTAAGATACGCGTCTCGACATCCGTGAGCTCTTGGGACGGGCTTGAGATCGAGAGAACCTGCAAGATCTCGGCCGCCTCCCTCCGAAGCTGCACCGGTGAACCCTCCACCACCTGATCGGGGACCTGTTTAACTGCTTCAATGACATAGTCTGGGACAGGAGCGGATGGTGTCGCCCCTCCGCCAATCAGATCAAGCACAAGAGGTTGGAGATCATCCAAACGGTCACAGCCTGCGGTGAGGGACAGCAGGGAAACGGATAGTATTAGGAATAGCAGGCGTGGGAATCGACGTGGCTGGCAAGAAAGCATCGCATTTTACCCTTCCTGATGCGGTTGGAACTCAATACGCTACATTAGAAATAATTTTGTATCCTATTTCACCACATTCCTGCCAATAGTCTTATAGGAAATTGTGCTTACAGTTGTTGATGTAATGACCGCACAAGAACCCAATCTCGAAGTAAAACTGCGTTCGTCACCCCCCGGCACGGTTCCCACTTATCCTATGGTGCCACTAGAAAAAGTCATAGGTTTCAGCGTACGTGCCATCGGGTCGCCGCAGAAGCTCGACCTCGCCCTCGGCAATGGGCCGCCACCAATTATCGGGATTACCGTAAGGGCAATTTCCCGAAAATGGTTCACAATAAACCGGCCACTCGACGAACA
>JBARSI010000299.1:0-8565 GCA_049644665.1 Anaerolineales bacterium | reverse complement strand
ATATCCTCCGCGGGGCGGTCGACACAGAATTGCTCGAAACCACGTAGCTCGGGAACCTGTAGGTATGCGTTCGCTACCTCGCCCTCTTCGGTGAGGAAGATATCGATCTTGCCGTGGCCCTCGAGTCTGGTGATCGGATCAATTGAAATTCGTTTCATGTCCTAATCTCCTCATCAGGCCGATTCGGCCGTCTCCAACTTCGCATCCGAACGTCCATTGGCAGGCAATGCAACTCTACGCAATTCGCTATGTGCCAAGCTGAAACGGTAGAACGTACCAACAGGATCAGGGATGCCCTCATGAATGATGCGGTCGATCTCCTCTGGATCATCGGAGTCGATCACGGAAGCCAGTGCAGTCATCATCCGAGCGCCGAAATCTTCAACCCCCTCATTCGGGCCGTAGCAGCCGATGCAGGGAGAGCCAACGGTCGGACAAAGGGCACCGCAGCCGGCGCGAGTTGCGATCCCGCAGCAGACGAGACCTTGTTCGAGCAAGCAGGTATCGGGATCGGGGATGATCTCCCACGTTCGCTTGAACGCTTTGATTTTCTTCTCATCCCGTGTGCGCGGGCAGTCATCGCAGACAGTCGTCTCGGCGCCGATGACGCTGCCCGGGGCAGGGAGCTTGTTTTCCAGGATGGCAACGATGGCATCCCAAATTCGCTCCGGTTCCGGCGGACAACCCGGCAGGTAGTAATCAACGTCAATCGTCTGTCCAAGGGTCTTGACGGTCTCGTAGAAGAAAGGCAGATAGAGCGTGCCCTCGTCCACTTCCGTTTCTGTTTGCGGGCGGACGCCGTCGGGATTCACGGTACTTGGCGTATCGTGATACGCAGTCTGGAAGATCGCTTCCTTCGTTGTCGCGTTCGCCAGCCCTGGGATGCAACCCTCCTGAGCGCAGGAGCCGAAGGCTACGAGAGCTTTCGATTTCTGGCGTAACAGACGGGCCATGTATTCTTGTTCACTCGTCCTGATTGCTCCGTTAAACAAACAAAGATCGATGCTCTTATCGTCCATTTTTTCGATGTCGCGGACTTTCCCATCCAGTACACAGGGCCAGAAGACGATGTCAAATGCTCCAGCGACATCGAGGATCTTCTCATTGATCCCTAAAACGGCAATCTCACAGCCGCCACAGGAAGCAGCCCAATATAGTGCTAGGACGCCTTTCTCACTCATACTGGCACCTCCATTGCTTCGGCATGTTCCTCGACAAGTTGTTCTATCGCTTTCTCGATTTTCCCGTTTTCGGACCAGTTCTTTGGCCAATCAAGTGGTCCCAAAGCGCGAACTTGTTCAATCATTTCGTTGATCGCTCCCGCCAGCAGGGTGCCCTCTGCGGCTGAAGCCCATTGCAGGCGAACTCGATCTTCCTCCATGCCAAGCGCTAGAAGCGTATGTTTCAGCATAGAAAAACGGCGCATGGTCTTATAGTTCTGCACCAGATAATGGCACTCACCGGGATGACAGCCGGCGATCATCACACCGTCCGCGCCCAAGGCAAAGGCCTTGAGCACGAAGGAAGGATCGACGCGACCGCTGCACATTACCCGCAGCATACGAACATTAGGCTCGTACTTGATCCGGGCCGTCCCCGCCAGATCCGCGGCGCGGTAGGAGCACCAGTTGCATAAGAAAGCGATAATCTTCGGTTCAAATCTTTCATCAGCCATAGGTTTAATCCTCCGCTATGCGGGAACCGCTTCGGGTTCTTCAACGACGGGCTTGGCGCCGTTTCCATGTACTACATCAAAGAGCAAACCTTCAATTTCAGCGAAGATTTGGTCATTGTTATAATGGGCGCCGGTGATCGCCTGGGCAGGACAGGCAGCAACGCAAGTCCCGCAGCCTTTGCAAAGGGCTTGATTGATAACGCTCACCATTTTATCTTCCAGATAATCGATCGCATTGAACGGGCACAGCGTGTTGCAGATCCGGCATCCTGAGCATCTCTCCTCGTGGATCGTAGCGACAACCGGTTCGATTTCAACCGCGCCCTTGGTGATCATACCCAGCACGCGGGCGGCTGCCGCCGCTCCCTGGGAGACCGATGCCGGGATATCTTTTGGTCCCTGGCAAGCTCCAGCGATGAAGATGCCGTCGGTCATAGTAGCGACCGGGTCGAGTTTGGGATGGCGCTCTGTAAACCAACCGGACATACTGCACGAAATTCCAAATTTTAGACCTACTTCCTTGGCGTCCGGCTTTGGCTCAAGCGCGGTCATCAGGATGACCATGTCCACGGGAACCCGCCGCTGCATGCCGATAAGCGTATCCTCCACCTGGACAATTAGCTTGCCTTCTTCTCCGGGTCGAAGAGCTGCTTCGGTAACCTCAGCCACTCGCCCTCTCGTAAAGTGCATGCCTTCCTCGAGAAGACGGTGATAGAACTCTTCGTAATCTTTAAAAGATGGACGCATGTCGATATAGAAAGAGTGGACCTCGGCGCCAGTTTTTTCAATCACAAGGTGGCCGAACTTCAGAGCACTCATGCAGCACACAGTAGAGCAGTGCGCGTTATACCTGGTATCACGGCTCCCTACGCAGTGGATGATGGCGACAGATTTGGGCGTCGTCACGCCGTCTCTCAGTACGATCTTGCCATCCGTAGGTCCGGCAGCATTGCACAGGCGTTCAAATTCCAGGCTTGTGAATACATTTGCCAATCGCCCGTATCCATACTGCGGTATTTTCCGACTGTCGAAGGTATCGTAGCCGGTCGCAAGGATGATGTTGCCAACATCGATGTCGATGAAAGTATCTTTCTGTTCGAAGTCGATGGCATTTGTCGGGCAGAACTTCTCACATGCCTTGCAAGTTCCCTTCTCGAAGTATATGCAGGTTTCCGTATCGAGGACCGGGTATTTCGGAACAGCCTGGGGGAAGGGGCGGTAGATTGATTTTCGGTAGCCGATGCCAGCCTCGAATACGTCATCCAAGACCTTCTTCGGGCATTTCTCGATGCAGATCCCACAGCCTGTACAATCTTCCTCAACCACGTAGCGTGCTTTCTTGCGGATACGTACATGGAAATTCCCGACAAACCCGGTGACTTCTTCAACTTCACTGTATGCCAGGAGCGTGATATTCGGGTGATTGCTGACATCAGACATATTGGGAGTAAGGATGCAGGCTGAGCAGTCGAGGGTGGGGAAGGTTTTATCGAACTGCGCCATATGGCCGCCGATGGATGGTTCTCTTTCCACCAGGTAAACAGGGTTGCCGGAATTCGCCAGTTCGAGGGCAGTTTGAATACCAGCGATACCACCTCCAACAACGAGGGAGTGAGGGTTAACTGGAACCTCTGTAGGTTCAAGCTCCTCGTGGAGCTGCACACGCTCGACAGCGCCGGAGATCATCGCTTTCGCTTTCGCCGTCGCCAGCGCCTCATCCTCTGTGACCCATGAGACCTGTTCGCGCAGGCTGGCCATCTGGCAAAGGTAAGGGTTGAGACCGGCATTACTGCAGGCTTTCCGGAAGGTCCTCTCATGAAGATGAGGGGAGCAAGCGCCGACTACGACCCTTGTTAGGCCCTCGTTCTTGATGTCATCCTCGATGAGTTCTTGGCCAAGTGAGGAGCACATAAACTCGTAATCACGAGACACAACTACGTTGTCGAGTTCCTCGCCGGCCCATTGAGAAACATTCTCAACATCAACCTTTCCGGCGATGTTACTCCCGCAGTGGCAAATATAGACGCCAACACGTTCAGCCATGTTAACCCTCCACTCTCCCGCTCGGCATCGGCAGCGATTTGTCGTCCTTCTTTCGCCGTTGTGCCTGGGCGGGTTCTTCTTCAATCTCTAAACCGATCTTCTTCAATGCCGCGGATGAGGAGACGAACTCCTTCCCAATTCCGAGCTTTTTCGCGGGTATCCCCATTGCCAGACCGATCAACTGCGTGAAGTAAAGAATTGGTATTTTGTAATTTGTACCGAAGTGACGGTTTACCTGGGTTTGGTACGCGTCCAGATTCAATTGGCACATCGGACAGATCGTCACGATTACATCGGCTTCTGATTCATTTGCGTTATGCAGTAATTGACGGATCAGCTCGAAAGCAGTTTCGGAACTAATCTGCGTCATGTGACCACCGCAGCAGTGCGTTTTGAGTGGAAAATCAACGACCGTCGCACCAAGTGTCTCCATGAGATGGTCCATCGTCAGCGGATATTCCGCATCTACGGGATCGGTGCTGCCGAACTCGGGGCGAACGACCATGCAGCCGTAGTAGGGCGCAACCCACAAGTTTGTCAATGGGGTTGTAACTTTCTCACGAATACTCTCAAATCCGATATCGTCAACGACGACATCGAGCAAATGGCGAACGCGCAGCGATCCGGGTTCGTAGGAGAGGCCCCCGGCGGCAAGCGCTTCATTGGTTAGCTCTCCAATCTTGGGGTACTTGCCCATGTAGTCGTCAGTTTTCCTGAGGTTTAAGTAGCATGCGCTGCAGGGAGCGACAAGCTCTTTAAGGTTGTCCTGTTTCGCTGCCAGCGCGAGGTTGCGGGCGACGAGAGCATAGGCAGCGGTTTTATTTAGCGAAAAATATTCTGTTGCTCCGCAGCAATTCCAATCGTCGATCTCTTCGAAGGACATGCCAAGTTGGTCGGCAATAGCCTTCGTCGAGTCATCGTAGGGTTTTGCGGATTTGCCCAATGAACAACCAGGGTAGTATCCATATTTCATAGCTCGGCCTCCAGTTGTTTCGCTCGTTCTAAGATCGCCTTAAGCTGATTTATGCCTTCGATTCTCTCAGGTCGGAATGCGAGTCGATTCTTTGTTACCATTCCGAGTGCGAACGGTCCCAGGCTGAATTTTTTTAATGGGCTGTGCGTAAGGTGGTAGCGAGTTGCTAAACCCAGTTCAAAACTTCTGCCATAGGTCTCTACAAGCCCGATGAAACTCTCGGACCACTCGGGAGCATCGCTTTCGTCAAAAAGACGTTCTTTCACCGCCATCTGCTTAAGCGTGTACATGATGTCTGTGATGGGGATTTCCTTAGGGCAGCGGACGGTGCAGTAGTAGCAGGAGACACAATACCAGGGGGTATTGCTCTTGAGGACTTCATCTCTGAGGCCGATGTCGATCATTGCGAAGAGTTGTCGAGGTGAGTAGTCCATATCCGGCCCGGAGGGGCATGAGCCGCCGCAAGTGCCACACTGAAGGCAGAATCTTAGATTCTCACCACCTGGGGTGGCATTGATCACTTCATTGCGGAAATCGCTGGAGGATCCGTTTGAGGACTTTTCTGGCATGCTATTACCTCCCGGTTTCATAGGTAGCGATGAGTTCGATAACTCACCAGATATCCTGTTTCGGGCAGCGGGGTGAGATACCCTCACCGCCGCGATGATGAAGGCGCGAATCACATCAATACAGTATGTGATTTTTCTCACAATGATTAAAGTGACAGAATTCCAACGCTTATTGGATGAAAGTCAAGCATAAAAAAGCGAAACACAAAGTAAGTTACATAATAACTAGAACCGCGCAATTAAAGAGACACTCACATAATGTGGATGTAGGGCTAGTTTATGGTAATCACTTGAATTCTATACCTACTCGATTAAGATGTCTTTTCCAAAAGTTAATATAGCCATCACAGCTTTCAGGAGCTGGTCATTTCTGGAAAGGGTAAAAGTTATAGTTGGCAGTCGGGATTGTGAATTATGTCGCTTGCCTAAAACAAGATTACAAAGCACACTTAGGGGCAAATCTGTCTGCAAGAAAGTCCACAAGCATCTACCTAATTAGGAGGTTGATTCAATGGTCCTGAAACCAAAACGCCCAGTCCCTTCGGACATCGAGATCGCACAGGAGGCGGACCTTCGTCCAATCCTCGAGATCGCAGAAAAGATCGGGTTGGAGATGGATGACCTCGATCTGTATGGCAAATTCAAAGCAAAAATACATCTTGACGTGCTAAAGAAACTTGAAGATCGTCCGCAAGGGAAATACATAGACGTAACCGCAATCACGCCGACTCCTCTTGGAGAGGGGAAGTCCACATCTATGGTGGGTCTTACTCAAGCGATGGGTACACAACTCGGGAAGAATGTGATGTGCTGCATTCGCCAACCGAGCATGGGACCGACCTTTAACATCAAGGGTGGGGCGGCGGGAGGGGGCTACAGCCAGATTATCCCCATGGAGGATTTCAACCTCCATCTCACCGGTGACATCCATGCGATCACCGTCGCGCATAACCTGGTCGCTGCAGCGCTGGATACCCGCCTGTATCATGAGAGCCGACAGACGGACGAAGCGCTCAAACGCCGAGGCGTGACACGCCTCGATATTGATCCGGATACGATCACCTGGAACCGCGTCGTTGATGTATGCGACCGGGCCTTACGAGATATCAAAGTGGGATTCAATGACGATAAACTGCAGGATGGTTCGCCCAGCCCGGTTTTTCCGCGCGCCACCGGCTACGATATCTCGGTCGCCTCGGAGTTGATGGCGATACTTGCCCTGGCCTCGAGCTTGAGGGACCTGCGAGAGCGAGTGGGGCGGGTTGTGATCGGATTGAATAAGAAAGGCGATCCGGTCACACTTGAGGATCTTGGCGTTGCTGGCTCGGTCACAGTCCTGCTGAAGGACGCGCTCATGCCTAACCTCATGCAGACCCTCGAGGGTCAGCCGGCATTAGTGCACGCGGGACCCTTCGCAAACATCGCTCATGGTAACTCCTCGATCATCGCCGATCAAATCGCGCTTAAGGTTGCAGACTATGTCGTCACCGAGAGCGGTTTCGGCGCCGATATCGGTATGGAGAAATTCTTCGATATCAAGTGCCGCTACTCAGGGTTGATCCCCAATGCAGTAGTACTGGTGGCTACTGTGCGCGCCCTGAAAATGCACGGCGGCGGACCAAAAGTGTCCCCCGGTGCACCTCTGGATGAGGCGTATACATCAGAGAACCTTGAATTGCTAGAGGCCGGTCTGCCGAATCTCGGCGTGCATATCAAGAACGCCATCCGTTTCGGAATCCCAGTCGTCGTCTGTGTCAATGGCTTTAAAGATGACACCGACGCTGAAATGGAAATGGTGCGTAAATACTCTGAGGAGCAAGGTGCATTCGCGGCTGTCAAAAGCACCCATTGGGCCGATGGCGGCGCGGGCTCGGTGGAATTCGCCCAAGCGGTCGTCGATGCCTGCGAGCAGCCGAGCAATTTCGAATTCCTCTACCCGCTGGATTGGTCGATCAAGAAAAAGATCGAATATATCTGCACAGAGTTCTATGGCGCGGATGGTGTAACCTACGAACCGTTAGCTGAAGAGCAGATTGCGACCTACGAGAAAGCCGGGTTCGGGGATCTGCCGCTGTGCATGGCGAAAACGCATCTCAGCCTGAGCCATGACCCGACACTGAAGGGCGTCCCTACGGGCTTCACGGTGCCCGTTCGGGAGGTGCGTGCGAGCGTTGGTGCGGGATTCATCTACCCACTTCTGGGAAAGATGAGCACGATGCCCGGTCTGGCCACGCATGCCGCGTTCATGAATATCGATATCGATCTGGAAACAGGCAAGATCACCGGCTTGTTCTAGATATTGGTGACCATAACGATGAAGGGGCTGTCCCAAAAAGGCAGCCCTTTTTGTTATTAAGTTGCTTCAGGGAATTCTCCACCCTCCCTCGACATGTCATTGCGAGCGAAGCGAAGCAATCTCCTCGTTACTCGCGCGGAGATTGAGATCTTTCGACATCGCTCAGGACAGGCATCGCCCTGACGGGCTCGACGAAATGGCGGACTGGGAATCGTTCCTCGATCGTGTCATTTCGACCGAGCCGTGGAGCGGCGAGGGAGAAATCCCTATGATGCCGCATGAGGACTCCATCCAAAAATCAGCGTCCGCCCCGAAAGGCCAAGTTGAACCCATTCACCTTCGCTCCCCCTCCCTCCGGTCGGGGACTGCGCAGGCTAAACTCCGTGAAGCATCTCGTTTTTTTTAATTGACGGGTGTTGTTTGCCAGGAACGAGAATCTTCGTAGCGGAGTTTATCCTGAGCTAAGCCGAAGGGATACTCAGAATGACGATAAGTTGGCAGCTGTCATGCCTAGTGAGCGAGAAATCCGAGAATCCATTCGGTTGCGGATCTGATGAGTTTATATAGGTGGAACGCGGCCAGCTGCGTAGAATGTCGGTACGAACAAGACTCTCGTCCCCATTTTCCAGGCCCGGCGGTCGATACGTTGATAATGTTCAATCTCACCTGCAGGGAGCAAATGGCTCAGGTCTCGGGCCAGTGTCTCCCATTCTGAATCCATATGGTCCTCGCCTGGGCTTCCCTGCCATTCTCCACCTAACAAGCCGGTCCGGATCTCGGTAAGCTGCGCTGAAACGAAAAGCGAACGCAGCGTTCGCCCCAGGTATGGATTAGCGCCCTGGTCGAGCAGCCCTTGGATCTGCCTTTGTCCTACAGCTTCGAGTTCACGCGGGAAATCTATCCTACCGCCATAGTCAGGCTCTGCCAAAGCCAGAATCCAACCGCCCGGCCTTGTGACTCTTGTCATCTCATTGAGTATCTTCTCCGGATTTTCAACCCAGAGCAGGAG
>JBARSI010000298.1:0-15695 GCA_049644665.1 Anaerolineales bacterium | reverse complement strand
AAATATCGAATCGCATGGATGCCGGGCGATGGTGTAGGCATAGATGTCATGGACGCCGCACGGATTGTCCTTGACGCCGTCAAGCTCGACGCCGAATATATCCCTGCGGACATAGGCTGGGATTTCTGGTGCAAGGAGGGCGATCCACTCCCGGAAAGGACGATCACCTTATTGGAGGGCTGCACCTGCGGGTTATTCGGCGCCATCACCTCAAAACCAACCGATGAAGCAGAACTTGAGCTTGCTCCGGAACTCAAAGGCAAAGGGTTATCGTACCGAAGCCCGATCGTCCGTCTCCGGCAGCATTTCGACTTATATACAAACCTTCGACCTTGCAGGTCATACCCGGGCAGCCCGCTGAATTACCGCGATGATATCGACCTGGTCGTCTTCCGAGAGAATACCGAGGGCTTGTATAGCGGAGTCGAATATCATCCGCTCCCACAGGAAGTAAGGGAGACGATGAAAAAGCACAACCCGGCATTAGGGCGTTTCGATGCGGTTCCGGGAGATGAAATTGCCGTCAGCCTGCGAGTGATCACTAATCACGGGGCACACAGAATTATCCGCCAGGCGTTCGAGTATGCCAAGCGCTTCGGTTACCCGACGGTCACGCTGGTTGAGAAACCGAATGTCCTGCGTGAGACAAGCGGTCTGATGGTCCGCGAAGCCCGTAAAGTCGCGAGCGATTACCCGGATATAGAACTATGGGAGACCAACATTGATGCGCAGATGATGTGGCTCCTTAAAAACCCTGAAGACTACGGCGTGCTCGTAACAAGCAACATGTTCGGGGACATCCTATCCGATCTTTCTGCCCAGTTGGTCGGCGGTCTTGGATTCGCCTCCAGTGGAAATATCGGTGACAAGTTCGCAGTATTTGAGCCCACGCATGGGTCCGCGCCGAAGTATGCAGGTCAATACAAAGTTAACCCCATCGCCATGTTTCTTGCCGCTAAACTCATGCTCGACTGGCTCGGAGAGACGGCTATGGCTCAGTCGCTCGAAGACGCGATCGCAGAAGTGATCGCTGAAGGAGAAGTCCGAACATACGATATGGGCGGTGAAAGCACGACGCTTGAAATGGCACATGCTGTCGCGGGTAAATTTTAGGAACTCACAGATTAGTTTTAACTTTGGAGGACACGATGACTTCAATCAGCCGCAAAATGGCTGAATTTACAGATAGGCTGCAATATGACGACATACCCCAGGATGCGATCTACGAAGCAAAGCGCTTCTTGCTGGACAGTATTGGCTGCGCTTTGGCTGCAACGCAGAACGAGGACATGCAGGCCATGTATCGCTTCACCGAGAAACTCGGCGGTACACAGGAAGCGACTGTAATCGGGACGGGCTTTAAAACCAACGCTCCTAACGCCGCACTGATGAATGGATTGCTCATCCGCGCCCTGGATTACAACGATATCTACTGGGTTCAAGACCCAAGTCACCCTTCAGATATCCTCGGAGCGGTTCTCGCTTCTGCAGAAGCGAATGGGCGAACCGGTGCAGACGCCCTCATCGCAACGGTCATCGCCTATGAGTTGGAAATGCGCTGGTGTCATGCAGCCACACCGGGGATCCGCGAGGTCGGGTGGCACCACGCTTCGTTAACGCAATTCGTCAGCCCGCTCGCCGCTGGCAGGTTGTACGGCTTGGGAATTGATCAGCTCATCGCCGCCATGGGCATCAGCGGCAGCAGCCACTTTACACTAGGTGGTGTTGTTGCCGGGCATCTCACGAATATGAAGAACACCGCCGATCCTCTCGCCGCACAAGCCGGAGTATACGCCGCTCTGATGGCTCGGGAGGGCTACGAGGGTCCGGTGCATGTGATCGAGGGAAAAGAAGGCTTGGTCGAAGTCCTGAACAACGTTACCTGGGATACAGATGCCCTGCTCGATGGGCTTGGCGATGACTATCTCATCACAAAGTGCAGCTATAAGGCCTTCCCGACAGAGGCACTCACGCATCAACCCATAAGTGCTGCACTAAAAGTAATCCGCGAGCACGAGATCCAGCATGGTCAAATTCAAGAGATCCTGGTCGAGACGACCACTCGCGGTGCAGACATCCTTTCGGACCCGAGTAAATACGAACCCGATACGAGGGAAACCGCTGACCACAGCCTGCCCTATGTGATCGCCGCGGCCGTCGTTAATGGGAATGTATTGCCCGAGTCTTTTGAAGAGCATAAATTGAGGGATCCAGATATAAGAGCGACTCTTCCAAAGATCAAAGTCATCGCTGATCCAGAGATCGACTCTTTGTTTCCGAAGGTAAAACGCGCCCGTGTAACGATAACGCTGCAAGATGGGAGCTCACACAGCGCACAAACTGACTATGCGAAAGGGTCGCCGGAGGATCCGCTGAGCGATGATAATCTATTTGCGAAATTCCGGGCGAATGCCTGCAAGACGATGGGTGATGGAAGAATAAACGACATCATCGAGCAGACGATGGGATTCGAGAGTTTATCCCAACTTGAACCCTATATGGATTTGCTCGTCACTGAAAAATAACTGGGAGCCAACCGGCTGATTCCCGAGGAATGCCCCTAGGTCCCGATCGGAAGTATTTCACCGAGCAAGCTGATAAATGCGAAGGCTGAACGCATTTCCTAGAGTATTTGGAGTACCCTTTGAATCAAGAACTAAACAAATATCCCAACCAAGAAGCTGAGTAACGTCCCAATAATGATTTACTACGCCACCGATGGAGTATTGATGACAAATTCAGGATCAGGTTAAAAACGAAGCTGCATTCTTTACAAATATTCGGCCCAAACACGACCTGAGTAACTATTTCACAAACGCCTTTTGGGTCCAATAAACATAACTGCTTCCCAGCAGAGCGATTGCAATGCCGAGATCCAAAATGGCCACACTGATCAAGAATGGGTAATTGTCGTGGGCAAGCCTGGATAAGGTTACACCGGCCAGGATCATAATCGTCAATGCTGCAAAGAACCCGGGACTGAAAAATTGCCAGATCTTTGGCTGAGATAAGGCATCAATTCTGATCAGGTTCTTTTTGATGCTTTTTGTGAATAGGTATTTTGCTTTCAATCCGCCGAGGGTGAACCCTACAATTCCGGCGATCCAGGGCCATGCCATCCCTGGCTCCATCACATCTGCTTCAATCAGCAAGCTGATACCTTTTTGCAGTAAGCGAAAGCCCCCGATATACCAGATGAGAGCGGCTATGATATTAAGGGCTCGTGCAGAAACTGTTAACATTCGCTTTCTCTCAATCCAAGGGCAATTGGTTTTTTTGGCTCAATATTTATTGTAATCGAATTTATTGCAGAGAACTTATCCTGCATTAAGAGAGAACCCGCCATTAATTCGGATGATGACCTGATGGTAAAATCGGGAAACTCCTGCATACAAGTGCACGGAGATTTGAGAATAACGATGATGCAAACAGCATGAAGATCCTGGCTATCAGTGACCGCGTAGAAGGGCGAGTCTATTCAAAGCATAATCTGCACAATTGCGGAGAAATTGATCTCTATGTAGGTTGTGGTGACCTGCCTTACTGCTCTTTGTATTTACCCACCAGATCACCCTGAGCCAAGATGTGCCCCTCCATAGCTCGCAAGAGAACTTTTCCACTCGCACCTATCCAAGGAAGTGTTCCTTCCTCACTCATGATATTTTCTACAGCTACGAGGTCGAGCATTGCATCCAGGGCGTAAAGTGTGAAAGTGTAACTGAAGGTGGAGACGTGAGGCGGATTGGGACCTCCATACTTCAGCTCTCCCCAACTGTTTTTATAGTGCCGGCTTCCATCCGGCAGCATCCCCTCAGCATCCGAGGTGATGCCCTCTGGTAATGAACGGGTCTCAGTTGGAATGTTGTAGAGAATCCACTGGATCCATCTGCCACCCCCATCCGGCAAGGGGTCAGAAAGGACGAGGAGCGCAAAGCTCTGCGTACCTTCAGGTGGATCATCCCACTGCAAAGGAGGGGAGATGTCCTCGCTGCGGCGTGTATATTTTTGTGGGATCATCCCTCCTGCGGTGAAAGCGGCGCTCGTTAGTTTGATGGACTCAGGGGTTGGTGTTGCGGGTAGAAGCATCTCTGTTGGTGGTCCAGGACTGGGTCCAGGTGTAGACGTGTTGGTTGGTAACGATTGTGCCGTATTTTTCAACAAGTCCGCTGGGGTGGATATTGGCGGTGATGATGGGCTGCAGGATGTAGAGATAAATAACGCAATCACTACACTTAGCAATGCCAACTTTCTAAGGGGATTCTTCATCGTCCTGTCTCCTGTATCCAATCAAAATACTGGAAATGGTCATTGTTGAAACCATCAAATCCTATTCAAATCACGCAAAAATTTCCTCAGAGGCTCTGCGTACGGATTATGCCACCTTTGCAGACAACATACTCTTCCATCCCTATCCTAGAAACAAACCAATGGCAACTAGCACAGGAGTGGCAATATTAATGATCACATTCAAACCCAGTAAGGGCGCTAGTTTCTCCACACTCTCTGCGTGTCGATAGGTGCCAATTATGACGGGTACAGCGATAAGCAGCGTCAGTAGACCAATGAGACTTGTAGGAGGCAGATGACCAAGCACAACCCCGAGAACGATCGACAGGTATGCAAGAATTAACATCGTGCCATAGATCAGGCTGCTCACCTTTAGGCCGAGAATTATCGGAAGGTGTCTTCTGCCCACGCTTCGATCCGCCTCAATGTCCGGAAATTGATTCAAGAGCAGCAAGTCGTTCACCAAGAAAAATGGCACAAGTGAAGCAAACAAGGACGGCCACGAGTATCCGCCGGTGAGGACGAAATCCGTACCCATGACCATCAGGGGACCGAAAGCCAACCCGGGGGCAATCAGACAAAGAACGGGATTGCGCGTGAACCACGGGGTATAGACAACGATAATCAGAAGCCCGAGAGCTCCCAACGGCAAGAGGGAAATACCTCGCACACGAAGGAAGTACAAGCCAATCAGCGCCGTGATCATAAATGCTGCGAGGGCGACACTCAAGGCTTGCCGCGCGAGTTCAGGGTTCTCAGGCAAGGTGCCGCTGCCGCCGCTAAAGGGGGTCCGATGCGTTCTATAATCTAATCCGCTCTTGAAATCAAAATATTCATTAAAGGCATTGACGCTGATGTGAGCAGCAATCGCCCCGATAAGCGCCAGGGTGAAATAAATATAATTAACTTCCCCTGTCGACCAAAATGCTGTCCCGAGCCCTGCCAATACACAGGCGGGAGTTAAGATGATGAAGGGGAGACGCATTGGCCCCGTAAAGCCTTTCATATTGCTCACACTGCTATCCTCCATAAATCAGATTTGAATAAAAATGTAGCCGATTGACAATATTTTTTTCATGATCTTCTCCCCAAAGGAAGAAGATCATGTCTTGCTCAATCGTCTTTATGCCAATTTCAAACTGCTTGGCCTCGGGGAGCAATTGGTCCAAAATCCCTGGTTTCCTTCGCGCGTTAGTATTTAGAGATGGCATCCTTAAGATGTGCACGGGCATCATCCGAATACCAGCACTTTATAAATGCATCTTCCCGTTCCGATAATTGCTCTTTGATCTCTCTCTCAACAGCATGCACTCGACTGCTCTTGATTAAAGCGAACGCTTCCGGGGAGTCCGATGACAGCTCTCTTGCTTTCTCAATCGATCGAGGCAGCAATTCTTCCGCGGGCCTAATTCCATCAACCATACCCAATCTATGTGCTTCTTCCGGCTCGAGGAACCCGCCCGAATCCATGACGTAGCGCGCATTCCGATACCCAATTAATTTCCTGAGAATACAATCCGCCACATAGGGAACGGGAACGCCTAACTTAATCTCATTCAACCCTATCAATTTGCGCCCTTCTGAGATAAATCGGTAATCACAACAAAGGCTTAAAATACAGCCACCCGCAATCGCATGACCTGTAATGCCCGCAACAAGGGGCTTGGAGATCGTCAACATACCCAGGCACATCTGATTGTAGGATTGGTAGAAAGATCGGAATTCTCTCTCACCGAGACTGAATAAACCCGGTATATCCAAGCCGATGGAGAAGAATTTGTTATTGGAGCTTGTTAGCACCAATCCCAACACTTCAGGATCTGCAGCCTGTCGCTTAAGGGCTGAGTCAAGCGCAAGAACAAGGTTGCCATCGATAGCGTTTGTTATCCCTCGATTTAGCTTTAAGATCGCAACCTGGTTTTGATGCTCAATCGTGATGTAATCTTCATTCATAATAGACACCTCACAACTATCAGTCTGCCGGTGATTAATCGCCGACCGTGGATTTCTCGGAATGGTCAAGCCCTAGCACCATCGGCAAGCTAGGTTGTCCACTCATCGTGTACAATCCCAACGAGAAACCACTCATCCCCATCCTGCACAAAGACCAATCGCAAGCTTCGCCAATCGAGTCCACCATAGTCAGGCTCAAATCCTGAGAAATGATATTCAACCATCACTCCCCCGGGGTAGTAATCCGGAATATTGTTAATCGTTCCTCCCTCGCCCCCTATCCGCCGGTCATATCCAATTTCCTCTGCGTTGGCGAAATCCTGGTCGTAAATAAATTGTTGGTAATACTGGGCGAAAGTTAGTTCGATCGGCACCCCGGAACCATCGTATACCCCCCATTGAAGCACCGTATCATCAGAGAAAAGATTCGGAACATCCTCAACTGTGACCGTAACGTCCGCTTCGCGCACAAACGCATAGGGAGAAAAGCGTATTCCCAATGTTGGATGGACCAGACCCGAAAGCAAATCCAGATCTCGATCACGTAGGGCTTCGATCACCCGTTCCGCTTTATCACGGACAATCTCGCTGGTCGATGCAGGAGTATCTGTAAGTGCCACCTTAGGGATCGTGGGCGAAGGAATTTCATCGGCTGCAGCACAGGAACCAACGAGCATCGATAAGAACAGGATTATCAAGATGCGGATGGCACTCATACTCAATACCTCTTTCAAGCAGAGTCGATTCTATTCAATCTCGGACAATCATGCACCTGTCTTGTCTTCCATCTCCGCCAGGGCGGTATCGATGGATTGTATTTGTGTTCTCAGTACCCGCAGCTCTTCGATGGAGCGCTCGCGTTCATCACCTCTTAAGTTGTCAAACTCAAGCCGATCATCATATTCCGATATCAAAAGGATAAGCAGCTTTCTGCGCTCTAGTAGATCTGTGATCGTCGCCTGTGGATTATCGTCTTTTTCCATGCCCAACCTGCGGTCTAGCCAGTAGATTCTAGTAGGAAAGGTGCAATTGAGATCACGACACTCTTCTCCCCCGCATCGGATCAAGTTGTTTTCCAATACTTATTCGGTCCTCAACCTCAAAACCGAGACTTTGATAAAATGCCTGGACTTCAGCATTACTCGCGCGTATTTGAAGGTTAAGCTTAGGGCAGCCAACTTGACTTAAGGTTGATTCAACTTCCTTCATCAACGCAGATCCGATTCCCTTTCTCCGATATGTGGGACGGACCGCAACATAGTAAACCCACCCTCGATGACCATCAAACCCCGCCATAGCAGTACCAACAAGCAAGCCATCCACAATAGCTACGAGGAATAACTCAGGTTGTTCGGTGAGTTTGAGCTCGATATCTTTCAGTGGGTCATTCTTTGCAGGTGTTGAAGGGAATACCTCTCGCCACAATTTGATAACATCATTTTCGTCCGCTTGCACGTAAGTACGGATATGCATCATTGGATTATTCACTCGAGGTAACGGATACGAACAGAGACCATCAGTGTATCATTTATAAACCCTTGTTTGTGTATTCGCATATCATACTCTCCGGAACTGATTTACGAACACTATACCAGCCATATTCGTTAAGGTGAGCTTCTAATCGAGATCTAATCGTTTTCTATAAATGGCGGTTTACCTCCGAGGCTCACCGATAATCGATTCTAGATTCGGCTCCCAGATATCCGCTCGAACCCGATCCGCCATCTCGGCAATACATGCAAGGGGGATTGTTCGGGCAGTCATTTCACCTGCCAGTTTTCCGTCAAATCCCCAGGATACTGCATCGGCATACCAGTCGGCAGGCTCGGTATTGGCATCGTTATCCGGGAATCCTCCGGCCAGAGAAGCGCTTTCATGAATTTCAAATTGAACATAGGATAAATCACAATTCAACCGGGTCCATAATCCAGCTCTCTTTTGGAACCCATCGTAGGCTTGGCGGATGTGAGGTTTATCAGGAGCCGCCTGGACGTGATCATAAGCGGCAAAAGGCAGGAGTACTCGTAATTCCGGTAGTTTATCTCCGATCGCCTCGAAATTGTCCACAGGCGTCCGATACGGCCAGAAATCTCTGGTTTGATTGGGCGTTGCCACATCCTTAGGCCAGCTTTCAATCGTGAAAACCCCATTATTTAGTAATGCCTGCGTCAACGCATGTGAAAAGAATCTCTTCCCTCCTATATTCGGACCTTTGTCATCCAGTACATAATCCTCTCCCCCCGGAACTTCAAAAACCGGCCTCCCCTCAGGAAACGATTTGTTCTGGACCCAGGTGAGATGAGAATAATCCACGTTAATACTGGTAGGTGAATAGCCTTCATGGTTGTAATAAGGGTTGTAGACAGGGGTTTGGCGGTCACCAAAATGACCGATCTCTAGAGGATACATCTCCGCCATCGTCGGGTTTTCTCTGCCCACGAAGTACTTCAAGCCAGTGAGGGTTTCTCCATGATAAGCCATGACATTGGTAGCTACCACGCCCGCATGAGACGAAGCAAATATTCCTACATTATCGTATAGGGGCTCGATCCCAATTAATTCATGGAGATAATGACCATCAATATCAGAGATCACTCCCAGGGCGAAACGAATGGTGTCCCGCAGCGCAGCCAGGCTGTTCGGACCGCCAAAATCATAGGTCCCATCGCTGGTAATCTTCGTTTCAGGATCGGTTTTTCCAGGCCAGAGATGCGTTACTGAAATCGCGCCGATATCAACGGGGTTATAGACGAGATGAAAACCAATCTCCTGCTCGTTGTACTTTTCAACAAACCAGGTCGAAGCTACAACCACCACGGGAGCGCTGTCGCCATACCTGGCTAGTTTCGGTAGGTCCACACGGACGGCAATGTTGCCATTTTCTGGACAGTAGATGTGGGTTGTGATCACCTCACCAGGCTCTGCTAACCGGACATTCTCGCTAGATTCGATAATTGGTGAAATGGCAATCGGTGTATTCGCAGGAGTGGTGCAGGCGTTGAAACATAGAAGTAGTAGAGCTGATAGGAGCAGCAGCTTTCCCTTCAACAATGGCAAATTTCTCATTGGTCGGGTTCCCTTTCTAATTAAGGGATCCTCCTCGCGTACTGGTTCTCTGCAGCGCCATAATATATATTCCCCGCCGTTCCCTCCCTATATGGGAATAGTTCTGCCCCAGCATACCAGATGGCAGCTGGGGCAGGCAATCAACGTAATCAGCGGTGGACCGGGCTTTCTTCGTTATTTTTGCTACTATTCTTTTTCTACATGCTTACTGATTATTGATACTGCCTCCTCCAAATCGATGAGCAGGTATAGTCCCTCTGAAATCGCCCGTAGGAAAATCAGGAAGAACCCCGCGATGGCAATAAGGAGCAGCGGTGTGGATAGATTACCGACCCACTGGTTCAGCGTAACGATAGCGCCCTGGAATTCCACACCGGCCATCGATAATACGAAGATGAGCAGATTGATCACGAAAAACACAATGACTGCAAGAAACAACCAGGATAGCAGCATCGCTTGAGAAGATGTCGACATTATCCTTTTGATATTAAAATACTTGTCGTCATCTTCCTGAATATCTGTTGCTTTCGTTTCCATTTCTTCTGTCATGTTTTCCTCCTCAGGAATCATATGCCGCCATACGCACCGCGCTCAATGCTCGAGCGCTGCGGTGAATGGCGGAAGGCTAGGTTTCGCCGGAATGAATTGTAAGACATTATTGGTCACTTGTTAACACAATTTGAAGACTAAAAATTGCGGTCGATTTCCACGTGGGATATCAAGCCAAGAGGCTAGCGGGGAAAGTTGTGTGCTTTCCCTATTCGTATGACTGTTTCAGCTTCTTCTCTAACATGCCTTTTACAGATGGCCACTCGCTGTCGATAATACTGAAGTAGATAGAATCGCGGATATGCCCATCGGCCGCAATCATTTGCTTACGCAGGATACCTTCTTTAACCGCTCCAATTCGTTCCAAGGCTTTATGTGAACGTTGGTTTCGTGCGTCCGATTTGAATTGCACACGTATGCAGCCTATTGTCTCGAAAGCGTGCTCTAATAGTAAATACTTGCACTCGGTATTCACTCCAGATCGCTGATATGCCCCGCCATACCAGGTGCCTCCAATTTCCAAAGCCCGGTGATCTTTCTTGATCTCCAGGTAGCGCGAACAACCGATGGGTTGATTTGACTCAAGGAGAACGACCGCAAAGGGCAGGTCTGTCCCCCGCTCTGCTCGGTCGAGCAGCATCCTTACATGTTCGTACATTTTTGCTTCTGTATCGATGTTTCCGTAGGGCAGGAACTGCCAGATGGTCTCATCCTGTCCAACAATCGCCAGGTCAGGCACATGAGCTTCTGAAAGGGGTTCCAAGCGCACAATAGAACCCGTGAGCTGAACAGGCTGAACGATCATCATTTAGATTCCATCCTCTTCCTATCTGCCCTGTAATGGTCCTTATAGCCACTTGGATGCCCAGCTCGTTTCCAGGGCACATCCTCGGGTAATTCTACGTGCCAACTTGTTGCTTTTCAAGGGAGCGAATAGGACGATTCCAAACTTCTCAAGGTTTACAGGCATACGTTCGAACCGCTTGAAGGCATCTTGCGCGCCGTGGTAATTAATTCTTTCGCCGAGAGATTCTCATCCCAAGCCCAGAAATTTGTTTTCTAAGCCGTGGTCCATATTTTCTATTCGCGAGAATTATCTTTTCAGTGGTTTGAAATCAGAATCACAGAACTTCCTCGCATTTTAAATCTTTGTACGTGAGGAAGCTGCGTTCCAAATGGAACCACCAAACCGAAGGATTAATCCCTCGCCTCCACTGCCATACAGATATGAGCAAATTGCGAACGCATGAAAGACGATAATCGTCCCAAAGCTTATCCCAGCTGTAATCAGAGATACCCCGAGCCATTAATTGTGCGAAGTATCGTCGTAGGAGTGGCTCTTCCAGCCTGGCTCGTCGCTCCGGATACCAATGCAAGCCCATCATGTATGCGAGGTCATCTGTCCCCCGCCCAATGTCCCACATGTTCCAATCAATGATTGACGCGCCTTGAGTCGAAGGATCCATAGGGAACATAAAATTCCAGAAATGCGCGTCTCCATGGATTAAAGTGGTATTTGTATTACGTTCGAAAGAGCGGCTGACCGTCGGGAGAACCTGTTCAAATATCTGCCTTCGTTCATCCGCAATTCGATCGCCGAGTGATTCGTAAAACTTTGGAAGGCTTTCCATCGCTTGCAAAAAGCGGCCTTCCCACGTTCTTTCGGCTGGAACACTGCTGCGGAGGATTGCGAGATCTGCATGCTTATCCCACCTTGCAGCATGGATTAGAGAAAGGGCATCAATTGCGGTTTCGCACCAGGCCCGGCCTGGCGGGATGGGCCATTGCGTTTGCTGGCAGATTGTTGAGACGTCTTCGAGAAGGAAAAAGGATGAATCCTTCTCCTCGTCATATTCACAGAAGTAGCATTCGACTAATGGCGGATGGGGCAAACCGGGTGCGATGTGCGTATAGAAGTCGGCTTCCTTCTTACTTTTCCCAGTTTTTACCACGATTGAAGTGAGGGCTGCGGGATCGAAACCAGGTGAAAGTTCAAGCTCCAGAAATTCGACATTACCGCGTGCAAAAGGCGTTGAATGATCTATTCGTTTCTTAAATGACTTAAGTGTGTTATGCGGGACGATTCCCGCGGCAAGAAGGATTTCTGAAAGATTCTCTACTGTAAAGTCCATGAAATAGGATCCCGCGTGGGCGCCACCGTCTGCTCCCTCCCCCGATTTTCCGCGGAATGGAAACTTGTTATGGATACGTGCTCGAAAGGTACTCGATGAGAACTTCTTGTTCGGAGGCATTAAGCTCGGCACCTTCGCCCACCATACGCCGAACATTTATTCCCCAGTCTGCCGGACTCTTCGAGGCACGTTCAATTCGATCGAGCGTATGGCATGCCGTGCAGCGCCCCTCGAGAAGCGTTTTCCCATCGAGTGTGATCTCTGAAGCTGGTTTCACTTCTATTGTTCCCCCACAGGAGAAAACGAAAACGCTCACGAGCAATGTGAGGATAACAATTTTAAATGTCGATCTTCGAATTCGCATCGTATCTCCTCAGAAGAACCGGTATCGATCCTTCCTGTTACTATTTGGATATAGTGCGGTAAGTATGTCCGTATATGTGCGATTATACCGCCTAGGGATTAGTTAAATTCAGATAATCCGAAATGCTTTAAGACACGCAGAGCCCGAAGCGTATTCCAGCGGCTTGGACCTCCGGTTTTCTCCATTTCAAAATGGGTCTGACCCGGGTGTTTTGCCTGGACAGGCCAACGGTTATCTTTCTGCCGTTTTTTCCACAATACGTCCAGGGCATCTTGCATTCTTTGATCAAACTCGACCCCTGCAAATTGGAAATAATCGAGCGCCCGCAAAATATCGTAGCGCCATCGGGAAGGGTACGATAGCATCAACATGCGCTTGTCAATGATCTCCCCAGTCCGGTCCGAGCGAAACAGGTGGTGCAGCAACATGAATTCATGGGCCTCGACTGCAATTTGCTCCAATTCTGCTAATCGATAGACATAGCCGTTTGCAGCATATTCTTGAATTCCTTCGAGGACAGAGATTGTGGAATGCAGAGAACTATGAACGGCGCCCTGGCGGTTCGCCCGGCAATTAAAGCCCCCATCATGCATGTGTTGGTCTATCGTATTATCCACAATGGACTGCAGCGCCTTACCCTCCACCTTGAAATAACTCGCGTAATTCAGAAACATCCCGTTTATGCAAACATCGCTCTGGTTAATCGTAACGGAGGGATCGATGCCCCCATCAGCCGCTTTGTGGTCGCGAAGGATAATCAGGATTGATTCTTTTAGCTGCGGTTCCTCAGGAGAGATTCCTAGATTCTTCAAATCCAAGATCGTGTAGTGGCTCGAAATCCATTTGGGTTGATAAAAACCCCGCCCCCAATGCCCCTCTTTCTTGCGTAAGCCAATGAACTTTGCCCCCCACCCTTCGGATGCAATGCGATCCCTAAAAATTGGTTTCTCAGAGGCTAAAAGATCCCGGTGAACCTGGTACTGTATGGCGACATCCCCTTCAAGCAGCCAGTTGATGATTTGCTGTTTATCCATCGTTATAATAATTCCTTATGAGAGTCTCTGGCTCGACGCTTTGTAGACCTCAATTAGCTCCACTTCTGCTTCAGGCGAGACGACCATCACATTCTGTCTAATTGTTTCTATATGTTCTCTCAGGTCTTGGGGGTTAATTCCCGGTGTGCCGTAAGCCGTGAACAGCACTCGCGTTGTACTTGGCTTGATTTTCGTACGCTGGTCGGGGCCATAGATAATGCTCGAGAGTACTCCCAGGGCGTCGACAATCATCATATCTTTTGCTTTGAGCTCTTGCTCTTGCCCGTTGAGCCGTACATAGTGCTCGTGCCCTTCTGCCACGTCGAGGGTCACGGGCAATTGCACCTCATCAAAATCGTGACCTGCCGTCAATATTAAATGCTTCAGCTCAGCCATGAACATGGCCTCAACTAAAGCGGCGGCTTGAGGCAGCGCTTTGCCTTTGAAGACGATACTTTCCAGTTGAAGCTGCACGTGATAGGTCTTCTTGAAGCGCTTGTAGTACGAATGATATGAAGTCAGCACTGGATGAGTTCGAAACCGTTCACGATCGTAACCTGCATAACGCGTGCGCAGTTCACGTTCCAGCGCTTCCTTGTGCAGAGCTAACGTTTCGTGGCTCTGCGGGTTGGACACATTCCCCATCACAAGGATCCCGAGCGCCGCGTCGGGGTATGTCGTTCTCCAGTTCTCTGTGAGGATAATCATTTGAAAATAATCTCCTGCCCCCTCATCCAGCACTCCGAGCCAGGTTCCGGATTATCGAGAGAAATTGGTATGCAGGCAAGGCACCACTAGTGGGATCGGCTAGAGGATAGGCGCGGGCTCGGAAAATGCTATTCTCGAGTTATCACATCTTCTAATATCTCAACCGCATCACTGACAAACCCGGGGCAAATGGATTCGAATAAGCCCTCTTCTCTGGCCGCCTCCAATTCATTAGGTATACGAATATTTCGCCCAAGCAACTTACTGCATACAACTGATTCATTTCGTGCCTCGAATTCCGAAAGGAATTCCCTGACCTTTTTATACATCAGTTCTTTCGTCTCGGTGTCACTACCAACTTCGTGTCCGTAATGCATCCCTATCACCATCAGCGCACCAGTGACTGCACCACAGGTCCACCCCATTCGACTTATTCCTGCCCCAAATGGAGCGGCAATCTTTGCTGCGTCTTTCAATTCGATACCTAACTGAGGAGCATAAGCCATTAGAACGGACTGTGAGCATAGGTATTCTTCTCTAAAATAAGATCCCGCTTGTTGAACAAGGTCTTTGTTTGTCATTTTATTTTCACACTATTGAATCCTATTTAATCTACGCATTATGCTCACCATCAGCTGCTCGAGGTGAGAGCGACGACATCATGACGATGCTATACGTTGTTGAATGCAGCATGAAATTTCACCCTGCCAGTTTTTCCCATCAAAGCTTCTGGTTCCAGCTCCAGTGCTAAAAATACATCCTCAGGCACCTCGTACTCAGAGTCAATGCCAAATCGGGAAGAAGGCGAGAAGCCAAAGCGGGGATAATATGCGGGGTGTCCCAGAACAACAACCGCAACAACGCCCAATTGCCTGCACTGTTCAAGCCCTGCTCGAACAAGTGCCGAGCCGGTACCCTTTCCCTGTTGCTCAGGCGCTACCGCCAGGGGAGCTAGTCCCATCATATTGAGGTCAGGATACCCCGACAGAACAACCGGAGAAAACATAATATGACCGACAATATCTCCGTTATCTTCAGCAACGAGCGAAACAACCTGCTTAGCTTGTTTTCGTAAAACGTCAACAAGAACAGCCTCACTTGGTGTTTCAAAGGCTGACACGTTTACGGCAAATACGGCATCCCGATCGTTTTCTTTTTCAGCTCGAATTAGCATAGGATATCTTGATGCTCATAACGACGATCCCGCGCATTTCGGAGTCTTGCATTGGGGTTCACCTCGCTGCCCGCAATTCATGTATCCCGATCAATTGCATATCGCGCCACACACTGCTGCATAGCGCCCTAGAAAGGCAAGCGCGACCATCGCCAGCGAGAAGTTCGCCACAGTTATTTGCGTGCAATATAACGTCTACTTTCATTCATGGCATATTCAACAAATTTCAAAGTGTTCTTAAAATCTTGTGGATCGGCAGGTTGCCGGACTTTCTGAGCTGGATTGGGGCGACCGTCCCAGGTCCCATCGATCAATTCTGACCAGGCTGGGTCCAGGGCGGATTTTGCCCACTCGGCACCTTCACGTTTTGATCCAGCATACCCGGTATGAAGATCATGCAACATTCGACAATAGCTTAAGACTATGAA
>JBARSI010000297.1:0-14102 GCA_049644665.1 Anaerolineales bacterium | reverse complement strand
CACATCACAGTCCAGACATCGCTAAACATCATCTTTCTTCCTCCATCAAGGTCAAGAAAACTTCTTCCAGGCTTGCTCTGCTACGACGAACCTCTTCAACTTGAATGCCTGCGTTTACCACGAGGCTGATTAATGGCGCAGCGTCCATACCATCTCGCAGGTCAATGGTCAGGTGCTCGTTTAGTACTTCAGCGGCAACTACACCTGGGTTCGCTCTCAGCAGGTTCAGCACGTTGACATCGAACCCGCGCCCCAAGATTTCCAAGCCGGGACCGCCGGCTCGTGCTCGCACCTCATCGGGATGGCCAATCGCCACCAGTTCACCATCACGAATCACTGCCACCTGTCCGCACAATCTCTCTGCCTCTGCCATGTTGTGGGTGGTCAAAAAGACCGTCACCCCTTCGTGGGCGGCCAGGGCTTCCAGATCGTCTCGAACTGCCGTCGCAGCGACCACATCGAGGCCAGCTGTCGGTTCGTCCAGGAAGACCAGGGGTGGACGGTGAAGCATAGCCCGGCCCAGGGCCAGCTTCTGTTTCATCCCTTTGCTCCACGTCCCTACCCGCTCTTTTCGTCGCTCCCACACCCCCATGTGGGTGAGCAATTCTTTGATACGGGACTGCCGTTCGTCAGCCGGCATTCGCCCGATTCGACTGTAAAACTCCAAGTTTTCCTCTGCGCTCAATTGCTCGTAGAGGCCGGGGTGTTCGAGGAGTGCTCCGGTGCGGGCGCGGACTTCATCGCCCTGGGTTTGTGTATCGAGGCCCAGCACCTCGGCTTGCCCATTGGTTGGCTCCAGCAGGCCCAGCAGTAGGTTTATGGTGGTCGTTTTGCCGGCACCGTTGGGTCCGAGGAAGCCGAAGATGATACCGGCCTGCACCTCCAAAGAGAGATTGTCAACGGCTCTTAACGTCCCGAAGTCGCGGGTGAGGTTCTCGATGCGAATAGCTATCTCAGTCATACCAGTTCCTTGCCTTGCCCTATGTGATCCGGCTTTATCGCCCGTGTGGCGATGAAGGTCGGCATATAGTTCGTGAGCAGGTCGTTTTCACCTTCAGGGTATGCGTCCTCGAAAAAACCGGTGAGCAGAAAGCCGGCGTCGAGTTGTCCACCAATCTGATCCTCCAGGGTGTGGCTGAATTCGAGAGGCGTTCCTGTTTCGATATAGCCCTGCCTTTCCTCCCCGGTCAGGCTGGTCAAATCAGAGTAAGGGAGAGCATACTTGACCTGGAGGACGCCGGTGCGGTCGGCAAGATCGTAGTCGAAGAGATAAATCACGGGGTTCGAAAAACCAGCCAGCAATACACCCCCACGACGCAACACGCGGAACACCTCTGCCCACACCGGCCTGACATCGGGGACGAAACAATTGGAGACCGGGTGGACGATGAGATCAAAGCTATGTTCGGAGAACATGGAAAGATCAGCCATATCACCATCAACCAGGGCGATGTGGAGTGAGTGCCGCTCAGCGACGAGCCGATCCTGCTCCAACTGCTTGGGTGAGTTATCGAGGACGGTTACCTTTGCTCCAGCCGCTGCCAGAATTGGACCTTGCTGCCCTCCGCCCGAAGCCAGGCAGAGGACGTCGAGACCTCTCAAATCAGGAAACCACGCCCTCGGAACCGGTTTTGAGGGCGTCAAGATAATTTCCCATTGTCCTTGTTTTGCGGCGTCGATCACCGCTTCATTAACTGGAATTGTCCATTTGTTCCCACGTTCAACTTCTTTGTCCCACGCGGTGCTGTTATGCTCTCGAATGTCCATACCTATCTCCCTGCCATCTTTCTCAACTTCCAATCTCTCCTCTAGCGCTTTCAAGAACATATGGAAGCACAAACATCGGGTCAGTATGACCGAAATCTACGCGCTATTGCCGGCATATCTGGTTAGCGATCCAGAAACTGGAGGACTGCCGGCAGCAGAACTTCCCTGTAGAACATCCCAACCGGAGATGGATTCATGCCACTGTGCATCTCACCGACATTGGTCAGAAGAACAACTACGATGTCAGTCTCTTCAAACCAATACATCTTGGCAGTAAAGCCCAGTGTCCCGCCGCCGTGCCCGATAACAGCACGATCGTTGTAGTAATCTTTGATCCTGAGGATACCCAGCATATATTCTTCCTTAGAACTGCTGAATTCCTGCGGAGGGTAGTGCGTGAAGATTTCCTTCTGCACCGTCGGGTCAAGCAGTTCACCGTTGCGGATCGCCTGAGCCCAACGGACAAGGTCCCTTGCAGAGGAGACCATCCCGCCTGCAGTCCACTCGGGTGAAAAGTTAGCGGCTGTCGACTCGACAAGATAGGGTCGAATCTCTGAAAATTCTCGGTGGACGCCGGCAAGATCAACAAAATGCGGGGTGGCATAATGGTAATGGTGAACGTAGCCACCAGGAACATCCTCGAAGGACTCAAAGAAGGTTTCCTCGAGGTGGAGCGGTTGGAGAATTCGTTGTCGGATCTCTGTGGCCGCATCGTTGCCAGTGATGGCTTCAATAATGAGACCAAGAATCGTATAGTTTGTGTTGGAATATCTATATTGCTGCCCGGGTTCGTGAACTGCAGGGAGGTGTTCGCTCCTGACATATTCAAGGGTCTCTGTCTTATCCCACACCTTCCCCAAATCCATCTGATCACCGCGTCCCACACGAATCCACATTTCTTGTGACTCCCAGTCTGGGATACCACTTTGGTGGTTTAAGAGTTGACGCAGCGTGGCTTTGTCAGAGTTGGGAACTTCCCGGACAATCTCCAGATCGAGATAATCGGCGGCTGTCCGGGTCAGGTCGAGCTTACCCTCCTTGGCTAATTGAAGGATGACCCGGGCGACGAATGTCTTGGTGATACTACCCACACAGAATCGGTCGCAGGTTTTCACGGGCACCTTTTCAAGCAAGTCACTGTATCCGGCAGTTCCCGTCCAGGCAAGACCATCATCCGTGCCGATAGCGACCGAGAGACCAGGAATACCCATCGCTATTCCCTGGACAAGGGCATCTTGCAGCACATCTTCCCTGTCCCCGGCTTGCGTCACGCCGGCTGCGACAACACAATTGCTCAAAAAATTGAGTAAGGTTGAAACCCATGCGACTCGGAATAAAGGTCGGATCATTCTTTCTCCATTCAAATCTCTCCTACTGCGCTTTCGAGGATTGTGAACTTCTGGGTGTCACAATTTACCTCAGCCTGAATACCGTATGGCAATACAAACATCGGATCAGTGTGACCGAAATCCATGTGCGTGATGACGGGTAAATCCACCAGACCTTCCTCTTCAAAGACTACCTGGGAGATGGCCTGATCGTATTCATCGAAGTGCTCTGTTTTTACCTGCCCACCTGGCCGACCGAACAAGATGCCCGAGAGTTCCTTAAGTATGCCCATGGCGGCGTAGGTGCGGAGCCCCCGCAGAACCTCAGTTGGAGGAGGTGCATTCTCAGAAGTCTCCATGAATAGGATCGCACCCTGCCAAATCTCCGGTTCAGGCCAAAAGTCCGTACCACGCAGCAAATCCAGCGTCTCAAAGCAACCGCCTATCAGATGCCCGCGATGGACTCCCTTTCCTTGAAGGAATTTCCATCCTGTGGGTGGAGTTAGCTTGCGTTTGCGCGTTTGATTCTCAGGCTTGGCCCATTCAAGATGCTCAACGGTCCAGCCCTTAAAATTGGGAGCAATAACTCCAATGGGCGTTGATGAAAAAAGCGTCTTGTTCACCGAATTGACCATATAGGGGAACATCCCGCCATTCTCGGCAAATCCCGCCAAGATAGCCGGCCCGTAAAATGAGACTAACCCCGCTTTGACGCAGGCCATATGGGTGACGGTTGTGTCAGAATAGCCCATGAAAATCTTTGGATTTGAACGAATGACATCCAAATCTAAGAAAGGCAAGATTCGCATCGAGTCATCGCCGCCAATGGTAGAAATGATGGCTTTTATAGACGGGTCATTGAACGCTTGCATTAAGTCGTCAGCTCTTGCTTGAGGGTTTTGCTGAAGCCAAGAAGCATCCCTCAGGGTATGAGGCATTTCAACTACCATCACCCCGAATTCGTGCTGTAGCTGGTATTTGCCCGCTTCGTAGCGATAGGGGAACGTTCCAGGACCGCCCCAGGATAAGGAGACTGTGGCTACCTTGTCTCCCGGTTGCAGCATTTTCGGTTTCATCCTATTGGTTTTCATGGTTCAGTAACCTTTCAGCGTAACGTCAGTATCTTAATACACCGGTATGCATCGTCATCTTCCATTCACTGCCTACTCGCGCATACACTTTGCTGACCCGGCCCAGCCAGCGATCCTCATGCCCCCTCGCGTCTACCCATAATGTGTCAATATCTACAACGGCCAGGGCGCCATCCCCTTCTTCAGTAACCACTATCTTTTTTGTCTCTCTCCTATTATGAACAAGTTTGTGTTCTTTGAAGAACTGCTGATAGAAATGTCTCCAGCGATTGTGGTTAAACTTGCCCAGCACCACAACCCAATTCATTGGATCGTGGTCATCGCTGGTTGGCGGCCAGGGCCAGACCATATCAGGATGAAATATAGTAAGCAGCAACTCGACGTCTTGCGTGTCCCAGGCCTGCGTTTCCCGGTCCACGATTTCTTGGATTTCTTCTTTCATACTTGTCATAATAAACTCCTCGGTCTCGACGGCAGCCTAACAGGCTGCTTTGCTGAAAGAGGAACGAGGTATGCAAGCCTGGGTATTGTAGTACGACGTCTCCTCGATCCACCCTTCCTTCCAGGCTAACGAGTCAAATCCACTTTCCTACTCAAGTGCCATCATCCGGTCGATTTCACCCTCTGAAAACCATTTTCCAGCGGCCATGACACCGAGGAGATCTCTGAGAGCAGCAATGTCTTTTAGCGGATTCCTTCTCACAAGGAGGAGATCCGCTCGATTACCTACTTCAACTGTCCCAAAGTTACCATCCCCGACCATCGATTCGATAACTTCCGCAGCGTTGACTGTCCCGGTTGCAATAGCCTCATAAGGCGAAAACCCGTTCTCTACCAGGATCCGAAGCTCATCATGGATGGAAAAACCAGGCACGATCCCCATTCCGCCGGTACCCGAGTCGGTCCCTAGCAGGAGCTGTATCCCAGCCTGATGTAATTCGCGGAGCAGCCAGAGATCGATTTCATATTTATATACCGCCAGATTCTTGATCCCGCTGAACTGAAGTTGATGTTTCTCCTTACCGGACCGGAGAAGATCAAGATAGGCAGCAGGGAGATAATCGCTCTCAGGACGAGCCAGGAAGGAGTCTAACTTAAACACTTTTTGTTGAATGACATCGTCAACCACCATTGTAGTATCGATCGGAGTCCCAGATGCACTCAACTGATCGACGATTTGATGTATGGTGCCTGCGTGTTGGTGGGCAAAATCTGTTTCATTGAAACCAGAGACGAGATCGAATTGCTCCATGGCAGATTGGATGAGATAACCCAGCCAGTCATCTGGTGAAAGTTGCATGTTTCTATCGAAGTCGATGAACTCAGGCAAGAGTTCTTCAATATGCGCTATTTCATTCATGCCTTCCGCTAGCGCTCTCTCCAATCCGACCGCATATGGTACATGACCCGCGCTGTACATCCCAAGCTCTTCCGCGGTTGTCAGCGCCTCATGAAAATCCTCCCGGGATAAATAGGAATAGAGCTTTAGGAAATCGAAGCCAAGGTTGTGATTCTCTTGAACAAGACCCCGGGGATTACCTAATGGGCTGACGAAAAGAATTCTGCCGGAAGTGTAAATCGCGGGTCCTATGCGAGTTCCAGCCTCGATCTGCTCTCGCCATTCGAGAGCATACGTCAAATCTTCCCCTGATGGACCGAAATCTCGGATTGTAGTTACACCATTGGCGAGATAAAGAGCGAGAGGAGATACAGGCCAAGCGTCTGTATCCCAATCCTGGCGGGTGTGTATATGCATATCGGCGAGACCGGGCAGCAGATATGCCCCCTCGCCGTCGATGATCGCCGCCCCAGTTGGTATCGATACTTCATCGGCAGGACCGATTGCAGCGATCCTCGACCCTTCAATCAGGACAGTCTGGTTCTCCAGGACGATTCCAGATGTCATCGGGACCACGTTGACCTGTGTAAATGCTGTAATTTTCAAATCATCTGCACTCGAGCTTGGTGGTCGAGTTTGCTCCGATATGACACTGCAATTTGCCAGGAACAGGGCAATCAATGTGAGCCGGGTAATCGACTTATGAATGATATTCATCTGGGTGCTTTATCCTTCTTCACTAGCATTCATTCCCCACTTTCAACCTGGAAGGAAACTCTTGCCCGTTAAGATATCCATCAACCTCGAGTTAGGAACATTGAAACGAACAAGAGCTGGGTGATTGGTGTCACCAAATCTATCGTTTTGCGACTGATCCCCAGGCCATCACCAAACCAATGACACCGAACCCGATGATGCGGATCAGATAGGCAGTTGAAGTGCCCTCTACTATCAGCATCCCCAGGTAGATCCCGGAAGCCCAGGATGCACCCACAGATAGAAACACGAATGCCCAGCGAGGCAGCGATTGAACTTGTTTTTCCTTCATGATTATTCTCCTTTTATCTAATGAAAATTTCTTAATTTCGGACAACATTTCTCGACAGAGTTATAAAGCTCTGTGGCATCGTATTATGCTTCCACCTCCCTGCTTGCTTGTGAGGTTTTTCTTCTTGTAAGAAATACGGCAACGGCGATGACAACCGCCAACGTGCTTGAAGCGCAGAGAACGCCTACCCCTCCTAAAACCGACCCTCCTAGATTCCATGCCACGCGAAGGAACTCAAAGAAATAATTCGGCCCAACTGCCAGCACCAGCTTGGGACTTAAGCGTCCGTCTGCAAAGTCGCAGGAGAGCGTGTGTAGTCCAATATCCTCTACCGTTGTGCTGTAGAGCAGCATGCCCACCTGGTCCCCATCTTTTGTTGAATACTGGTTTGAAGGAACGTAGTCCGCAACGAGTGGGACATCTTCGCCAGTCGTCTTTGATGTCAGGCTGCAGTCCAGCGCAGGAGGCCATTCTGCTTGGATGTAGGAGCCTTTAGGTCTTTCGCAGTAGATGGCGTAGGCTCCTTTCCTTGATAGTTTGAGATCTGCCTCTCCCGGGATTTCTACCTTCTGCAAGGGATCTTTGTAGGCCTCGGCGATCAAGGAAGGATAATCTCCCAACCCGGATTTATTGAAAAGCATGGCCGCGATCAGGCAGCCAAGGGCTAGAACCAAAGCCGCAAAGAAGTACCACCATCTCGGATTCTTGACCATCTTTTTATTCATTCGGATTCTCCTTTTATACAAAAGCTGTGCTTCTTCGTATTCAGTTACGATGATGTTTAATACCTGTCCTGTAAGGTACTCCCTATGGCTCCACCGGTACTGCGCAGCGGAAACCTAGATCGTCGGCGCGATTCCAAGGTGGCGTAGCGTGCCGGACGGTGGTGCGGACCCATGACTCATAGTCATACCAGGCACCGCCCCGTTGAGTGCGTTCTGTTGCGAAGGATGGTCCTGTCGGGCTCTCGTCGGGGGAATAAGCGTAGTATTGCTCGCCATACCAATCAGCGACCCACTCCCAGACGTTGCCGGCCATATCCAATGCGCCGTAGGGGCTGGCTCCACTGGGAAAGCTTCCCACGGGTGCGGTGAGGGCATAGCCGTCGTTGTACGAATCCAGATTCCAGCGTTTAACAGGGCACTGCGCATCGCAGAAACTGCCCCGGCTTCCATCATAGGTATCCCCCCAGGGCCACAAACGACCATCTGTCCCGCGGGCTGCCTTTTCCCACTGCGCTTCGGTAGGCAAACCCCCACCAGCCCAATCGCAGTAGGCTGCGGCATCATCCCAACTTACCTGGACTACCGGGTGATCGTCCTCTGCTCGCGACTCAGGGCCATGAGGGTGCTGCCAATCGGTCCCGGGCACATGCGGCCATTCTTTTTCCATGGGTCCGTCGGTCCAGGGTGCGCCCCAGCCATCGCTCTCCGCAATCGTCTCGTATCCAGTGGACTCAACGAATGTGCGGAACTTTTCCACGGTCACCTCGGTCTGATCTATCCAGAATGCATCCAGGTAGACGGTATGTTGAGGCATCTCATCGGTATACACCTGCAGCCCTAGGTCACCATTGATCAAGCTGCCGTTCCACATCCACTGAACCCCCGAGTTTCCCATCTCGAACTCGCCGGCAGATACGAAGACCATCGTCATCCCATCCGCGGGGCGAATTCGGGTATCAATGGGAACAGACTCTTGAGTGGGAGGTGTTACCGGTGTCTCCATGGATTGATCACCTGTGACCTTCGATGGGGAAAAAGCATGAAGCGCAGGTATCATGACTGCCTCATGCAGCTGCTCGGACTCGTCGGATAGAGTCACGAATACGACAAGGTAGACTCCAAACTCGGATTCGGTCAGGGCGATATCAAACACGAGTGTTCCCGCACCCGGCCATTCGAGTTCCCCGCTGTGCAGTTCCCAGGTAAAGTCGGGGGTCTCCAGGCTGCCTATGCTTTCTGTAAGTTGCCAATTAGCTGTGACTTGTTCCCTGGTAGCACCCGGGATTGCTGCTTGACCGAGGAGTGTGGGGTCGCTGCCAGGCATATGTAGAAATTGCCCTGGCTTGACCTCGATCCATCCCTCCGGTACGAGACCGCTGATGCCAAGCTCTTCGCTTGAAAAGGATATGAGGGTGACGTCTCCCGGGTCCGCGTTGGGTGCATCAGCTGCAGCCTTCACATTGCAAGCTGTTAGTGCAACAAGCATAATGAATAATGCTGCAAGGGTAGATGCATTAAATTTCATCATTCTTGACCTCCATTTCTCTCTCTTTGGTATTCACCCAAATATCTCCTTCGCCGTCGTGTTCAGTCTTCGCTCTCTATTCGCTTGACCAGCAGTAAGGGCAAACCTAAATCGCGGATCTTCCCCAGTAGGCCATGCAAAGCGGCTTGATCGGCAATCACTCCGGTTAGAGATGTTTCACTGTTTCCCAGGGGCGTGATTGTGAAACCTTCGAACCAGTCTGACCATTTCATGTCGAGATTCGCTTTTACCCTGATTTGATAGATAGCCGGTTTGTTAAGATTACGCCCATCAGTCATGAAGTGTTCCTCCAGGTGAATTTCTTGCAAAACGTGGGGGGGGTTCTTTACCCGCCGTGCTGCACTCAAAGGATAGTCATCAACCTGATGAGTTGTCATCACTAAAAGTGGGTTAATAGGGTAGGTGAATTCACATCCCCCTTATGCTGCCGGGGATGTCCATGCAAAAGAAAAAACCTCCGCGAGTTTGGCGGAGGATGACGAGTTGTTATCTTGTGGATGAGCTATAGAAGTCCAAGCTCCTCAGCCCGCTGGATTGCGTCCCTACGGCTGTGGACATTTAGTTTGCTATAGATACGCTTGATGTGTGAGCGGACTGTGTTTGTGGAAATTACGAGCTCCCTGGCAATTTCAGTGCTGGGAAGATGGGTGGTCAAGAGCCTCAGCACCTCAAGCTCGCGCTCGCTGAGAGACTCGACCAGAGAATACGAGGGTGTCGTGCCCCTCGCTCGTGGTTCATCTTCTTCTTCCAATGCTGCCAGCAGCTTTCCTGCATAACCTACCGCGATTCCCCGCGCCACTGCCTGCCGCAGCATTTTGCCCATGGGTATCCCCTCATCTATGAAGGTGCGCACGTATCCTCCCGGTTCGGCCAGCGTCAGGGCTTGGGCCAGCGCAGTTAATGCACCTTCACTATCGCCGCCTGCCTGGAGCGCCAGCGCTTGCAAGATCAGGATTTTTATCTCTTTGTGAATCCATCCCGCCTTTTCTGCGGCTGCAAAGAGCCGGGCCAACAAACCCAGCGCTTCATCCAGGAAAGTTCCAGATGGTTGCTGCGTGCCCTGGGCGACAAGCACCCGCGCCAGATTAATATGATGCAAGTCGTGATGATAGCTCAGCTCGCCGTCCACACTCAAGCCACTCGTCTGCGCCCAACGGACAGCTGCGCCCAGATTCCCTTCAGATAGCCACAGGCGCAGGCGACACTCGTCCAGCCAGCAGAGAATAAAATCGTCAATCTTCGCTCTCTGAACGAGATCTTCTACTTTCCGAAGGGTTTTTAGCGCACCCGTCAGATTCCCCTGCGCCAGTTGAAGGCGCATCAGGGCAACATAGCCATCGGCCAAGAAATCAGCTTGCCCCCACTGAGCGCAAGCTTCGGCACCCTTGGTCAGGTCACGGCTCGCAGCCTCCAGGTCATTCCATTCGCGCGATAGATCACCCAGCTTCACCAAGGGGAAACCGGCAACAGGCAGTTGTCTTCCACCAGGTCCAATCGCCAATTTCAGTGCCTCACGGTATGCTCCGAAGGCATCATGCAGCAGGGCTTGCTTTGCCTGCGACATTCCGAGATAGCATGTAGCCGACACACTCAAGGTTCGATAGCCGCATTTCTGGGCACTTGCACTGGCCTCGGCGTAGGCCTGCTGCGCGGCCACGACGTCGCCCAGGCTCCCATGCGCTGCCCCCAGGGCGATGCCGGACAGACTTCGCATGTAATCCCCTTCTGACAGGAGTTCAACAGCCCTTTGAGCCATTTCCAGGGCACGAGGAATCTTTTCGCTGCTAAGGTCGTTTTGAGCCCGCATGGCGGCGATGTACCCGGTTATGTGTCGCTCTTCAGCTTCGCTGAGGGCGTTTTTTTCGGTTTCTGTCGGAATTGGGCCTTTGACGGATGGCTTCATACCATCTGATGGCAAGATCGTGCTCGCAAGCGCCTGTTCAGCGTTCTGCAGGCATTCTTCTACTTGTTCCCTCCGGCCGGACCAATATCGCATCCAGGCGTGATAAACGCACAGCCATGGCCGTGTCAGAACCAACTCATCCGGCAGCGCCTCAAGCCACCCGAATACAGTGGGGTGTTTACCGCGGACAATCATCTGCATGGCATTCTGCTCAACCAGGTTCGCGGCCCGCCCAAAAGCCTCGCCTGAAATAGCGTGGGCTATCGCTTCTTCGACAAGCTCTGCGTTTTCATACCACTCACTCGCTCGACAGTGCAAGACAGGTACGAGGTCGGGTTGGGTCTGCTCCAGGCGGCTGCGCAGTAAATCGGCGAAGAGGTGATGATAACGATGCCAGCGGCGCTGGTCGTCCAGGTGAATCAGAAACAGGTTGTCCTGTTCTAGTTGAGTCAGGATCATCTGGCTGTCATTCCTGTCCGTCACCGCATTGCACAGGGGGGCGGTCATCCGTTCAAGGATGGAAGTCATCAACAAGAATTCCTGGATTTCGCTGGATTGCCGATCGAGAACCTCCTCCACCAGGTAGTCCAAAATGAAACGATGGCTGCCGCTGAAGGACTTAATGAATCCCGATACATCTTTTCGGCCTCGCATCGAGAGGGCAGCCATTTGCAGTCCTGCTATCCAGCCCTCTATGCGTTCATCCAGGGATGTGATCTCCTTCGCCGATAATCCCAGCCCCATTTCATCATTTAGGAATGCATCCGCTTCACTAATGGTAAAGCGCAAGTCGGCGGAGCGTATCTCGGTCAGTTGTCCCCTGCTGCGGAGGCGAGCAAGGGGCAGGTTTGGGTCAGCCCGACATGAAAGAAACAAGTGCATTTGCGACGGCAGGTTATTAAGTAGGAAAGTTAGAGCATCGCTTATCTGATGATTGGTAATCACGTGGAAATCGTCGAGGACAAGTGAGAAGCCAGACCCTGAACTTCCTGGAGAGGGCTCCGGACAAGCGGCAATTTCGTTGATTATGTCAGCAATTAGCGTCTCGATTGGAGGCGGCCGGCGGGATTGCAATGCGGTCAATGCATTCTCTCCGATCCCTTCGTAGATCGTTTGTAATGCAGCTATGAAATAAGCCCAGAAACGGGAGGGATCATTATCAGCTTCATCCAATGTTAACCATGCAATGGATCGGTTTCTTTTTTGTATCCACTCGGAAATCAACGTGGTCTTGCCAAACCCTGCCGGGGCAGAGGCGAGGGCCAGTTTATGGTTTTGGTGTATTCCTTCGTCAAGAAGTTTGATCAGACGGGTGCGCGCAACAATTGTTGATGGAGGTTGGGGGATGTAGAGTTTGGTTTGCAGGAGTGCCGGGGTCATGAGTTTTATTCCTGCTTGTTGAAGGCATAGTGCAGATTATTGCCGTAGATAGGCACCGATGCCCGACTTCTCTCTAAGGCAATTTGGTCTATTTTCTACCTTGGATTGTATAACGTATCACTCTGCGATGCGACGAGGGGCTTATGTCAATTATTTTGCCAATAGCCGAAATGAATATTCAGATTCTTATCACAGTGGAGGGCACTGGAGTGTATTTTCACCCATCAAGGCCTGGCGAACACGATCACAAAGTAGCCTCCGTAATCGCTCTCGGCGCTGTAGATGTAACCGACCCCGAATTCGGTGTAATTGGGGCTGAGGATATTTGCGGTGTGGGGAGCGCTGTTCATCCACCAGTTAAACGCAGTCTGTGGATTTTGCGAGACCATGTAATTCTCACCGATCCATGAGAAGGTGTATCCCTGCGCTGTCACTCGATCGCGCACGGTTGATCCATCCGAGCCAATGTGACCCAGGAAGTGGTTGCAGGCCATGTCGGCCGCATGCACTCGGGCAGCTGCTCGGAGTTGGGTCTGGACAGTGTATGCATGCAGCCCACGCGACTGGCGCTCGGCGTTGATTAATTGGACGACGGCGTTCCCATTGGCGAGGTTCAGCGTTGTGGCGCAGGAGGTGAAGATAGGCGTAGGGGTCCGGGTAGGTTCGATGGTGAATGTCGGGATGGATGGGTCGAGCGTTTCCGTTGGCGTCGCGGTGGGACCGGGAGTGTATGTGCGACTCGGACGAGGCGTCCGGGAAGGCGTGAACGTTGGGAGTGGGGTCCATGTGGGATAGGGCGTGCGCGTACCGGTGGAGGTGGGTGTCGGTGTGACGGTTGGCGTGGATGTTGGCGTCCCAGTTTGCGTTTCAGTGGCGGTGGGTGAAGGGGTCTCGGTTTGTGTGGGGGTGGTTGTCGGCGTGAATGTTATAGCCTGAGGCTGGAAGACCTGGCCTGCATTAGAGTCAGAGGCTAAATCATCTGGAAGGATTTCTTGAGGAGGGATCGCTACGATGGCCAATGTTGCTGTGGGAGAGGCAGTGGCGGATGGCGCAAGTATGTAGCCCTCGTCCGCCAACATTGCGATTACAGCGTCGCCTACCAAGGGCAATTGGTCGCCATACATAGCCTGTGCTGAGAGAAGTAAGAGGAACAGTGACACACCGCAGGTGAGCGGCAGAAGAGCCAATCCACGAATCAGCGCTTTTCGAAATCTGTATTTACGCCGAGGCGGCTGCAGCGGTCGCACCGGCTGCGTGATCTCTTCCATGCTGATCCTATTGTGGTCTTATAGGATGCGGGCATGCCATAGCGAGGGGGTACTAATGGAGGTTATGCAGTCGTTAGACGAGCCGCTGGTTTCCTCGCACGACATCGGAGGAAGTGATTCAGAGACATCTCCAACCTCGCGCAGGTTCAAAACCTGTGCGAGGTTCAGGCTTAGATTTCAAGGCGCAAGCTGCGTCTGCGACCGGAAGCAGAGCTTCCTGACTCCAAAATATTAGCGAGAGCTTCTCAACTCCTAGTACAGCAGGTCTATTGAGACGTTGAATGCCAATCTCTAACGTATAACATGAAAGACACTCGTAGTTTTCGAAGGGATAGTAAAATGGATGTTCAAAGCGCATTGCAGAATCTATTTGATGCCTTGAAGGCTGCTGTAGATGATAAGAAATCAGCGGGCATTGAAGCTTTCGAGGCCGGGGAGTATGACCTTGCTCGACAGGCTGCTAACCAGGCAAAGGCCATTGAACCGATTATTATGGCAGCTGATCAGATTGCAGAACAATGGGAGGCAATACAAGCGCCTCAGGGAAATGTGGAGATAAAGAAAGCGAAGCCAAAGGATTCGGAACCAACAGCATTAGATTTCGTAATCCCAATCCTCCAGGTATTAGAAGACGAGGGTGGGAAGGGTCCAACAAATGAAATTCTTGATAAGGTTAAGCTGATCATTAAGGATCGACTCAAACCGGA
>JBARSI010000296.1:0-5609 GCA_049644665.1 Anaerolineales bacterium | reverse complement strand
GCCTTTCCCACAGATCTGCATTCGGGACGCGGATCCCGCCTTTGCGAACGTAGCCGTTTTCCCTCCAGGAAGAAGCCCATCCCTGTGTAACAGCGTCAACGAGGTATTTCGAGTCGCTGAAGATCGTGGCCGTGCACTTCTCTTTCAGGCGCTCGAGACCAGCGATCGCCGCCATAAGCTCCATGCGGTTGTTGGTTGTGTGCCGGTACCCCTGCGAGAATTCTGCTTCCGATCCTTCAGACAGGATCACGAAGCCAATCCCGCCGGGTCCGGGGTTGCCCTCGCAGGCTCCGTCGGTGTAGATATGTGCGTGCTTCTCAGTCATCGTCCATTGATTGTAAAGCCTGGGTCGCCATCCTTCAATCCCTGGATTCACACTAATAACAGTTCGGTTTGTGCACTCTAAAGGTGAAGAGAGTATGGAGGATATTGATGGCGTCGGTGCGATGATTTTTTTATCGACCTTAATGACGTGCGCAAGTCGCTCTATGGCGGGGTGCTTAGGACCGCTGAAACGCTGATTTGACTGAGAGCGCTGGATGTAGTTCATGGGTTTAATGATGATGTTGATGGAGAGAGATACGTTTTAATGGGACCAGTTTTGATCAGTGCATTATCGGTTCCAACGCGATGGGTACGAAAAGGGGATATCTCATAATCGCTTCTTCCTATAGATTAGGCATATTAAAGATCGACCTGATGCGTTCGGTAAAGATTTACCAGGTCAACTCATGGGATCCAGGTGCGAATTTATTGCGGTCCGGTAAATATCGGATTCTGGCAAAAGAATAGTTAAACAAAAAGGAAAAAATGAAAATCAAGATTCCAGTCCTGACATTCGTTGGCTTCGTAGTAGTCACACTATCCGCATGTGCTCAACCACAAGTAACGATCGATATGGACACGCCTGTCGCATCTTCCGACGTACAGGGGACCGAGATCTTGGAACCCTCCTCTGATGAAGCTCTCGAATCTAAGGATGACCAGGCTTCCTATCTTATATACGCTGTTCCTATCGAGGGTTCCGATCCACCGCAGTGGCAAATTAAAAGCATCAGCGGGGAGGGGGAACACCAGGCGCATTTCACGGTGGATGCTCCTGCACGCCACTGGACCTCACTGGAAGGTCATCGCCTGATACTGCAGGGAGATGCTGGCGTGGATCTCCTTGACCTGGGCACAGGAAGCCAACATCATGTCAATCTAGAGCCAGTTTCGAGATTCGACGGATTCCTGCCAAGCCGGGATGGAACCTCACTTGTATGGATTGGGCAGCCCAGTGAAGAGATTGAGTATCCTGCTTCGGATAAGCCCACCGGGGATTACCGGGTGCTCCAGGTCGATCTTTTGTCCGGCGATGAGACTCTCCTCTTCGCTGGGACGCACCTGGACTATCCGCAGCCCGTCTCGACTCACACGACTGATCTCTCAACCTACCTCTCTCCAATGGGGTGGGCACCTGATGGGAAGTCGCTGCTAGCGGGGGAGCGGACCCCGTCGTACATGACCCCAGGATGGCTGGTGTCATTTTGGGTCATGGACCCGGGCGCCTCGCAATCCTATGGCTGGTTCGTGCCACAACGAGATCTGCCGTACGCAGGTAGGATGTCAACAATGGCCGTGAAACCCTCACTGCAAGGTCATCGCCTGGCGTTATACGACTACGGAATCAATCAATTCTATCTCCTGGATCTCGCCACCGGTCAGATGAAGGTCGCGGAGGTCCTTGATAGTTATTATCAAGGGCAAAACGGTTTTGTCGGTTGGAGTCCGGATGGGATTCGGGTCATCACGACCCTGTCTGATGCTGATGGTGAACAGCTTTATGCTGTTCTGGATTTCAATGAAGAATCGTCCACGATCTTAGAAGAGTTGACTTCTGAACCTACTTGGTGCTCTGCGGATGATGTAGTCTTTGCCGATGAAACCGGCATCCACCGGCAGAATCTTACGGATGGATCTGACCTCCTCCTTGCCGCAGTAGAGAATGCGCAGATACTGGGCTGCAGTAACCTGGCGGCCTCCATGACGTGGCCCGATGACCCGGAAGGGATGGTCACGCGGTTATACCAACAGCACGAGATCAACATCGTTCCAGAAATTTTGACTGAAGACCTCAAGACTATCGATATTCAGACCATAGGCCAACTCGAAATTGAACGCAGCCTGCCAGTAAATGACATTGCCCGGGCGGTGGATTTTTCCTCGGACGGGACGCTTCTCGCAGCTGGAACGGGTAACTTTGAAGCCTTCGAATTGTGGCTGTGGGAGGTGAAAACGGGTCAGGTGAGGCATCAAATTCAGGCGCATAACGACATCATCTTCGATGTGGATATCTCACCAGATGATCGTTACATCGCCACCGCTTCGAGTGATTTTTCTGTCAAGATATGGAATATGGAGGATGGTTCATGGGTTCACACCTTCCCGACGCCTGGACAGATATCCGCAGTTAAATTCTCGCCCGATGGGCGCTACATCGCCTTCGGCGGAGTGAAGGAATGGCCTGATGCAGCGGTGTGGGTGTACTCAGTGGACGATTGGGGTCTGATTTACGAGCTTGCAGAGTTCTGGAATATCCCTGAGATTCTCTTCACGCCCGACATGGAGAAAATCATCGCCGGCGGCATTTCGCGCAACGCCCGAGCGTGGCGTATGGCGGATGGAGAAGAGCTCTACATGATGGGTTTCCCGGGCCAGGTGGCAGGGATGACGCTTTCAAGTGATGGAACGGTCATGGCGGCAGCACCCTGTGCCGAATCGCAAGGCAGCACCTGCTGGCGCTCTGAGATCTGGCTGCGTGAAACGGAGACTGGCAAGGTGTTAAAAACCTTCGAAGCCAACGCCGCCAACATCCGCGGATTAGTCTATTCACCCGATGGTGAACTCCTGGTCGGTGTGTCCAGAAATGGTGCGTTGCTGATGTGGCGGGAATCCGATGAAGCGCTGTATGCGACCCGTCAAGTAGGCGGGTCGGGTTTGGGCGATCTCGTCTTTTCCCAAGATGGGACACGGTTGGCGATAGCGGGTGATGATCGAAAGGTTTACATTCTGTCTGTAGGGCACTAGGCCTGGCTAGTCAAGGAGAGTTCGTACGCTGATCTAATACGATCTGGACGCCAAGAATAGATTCGTCTGGGAACTTCACCTTCATGCCGGCACGTTGTGCTTAGGATGGACCCGCGTCCGCTGCTGCTTGTTGGGCGCATGCGATCCTGAGTGCGATCGCGTGAAGAGCTCCAGCAACGATCTGGCAGTGGTTGGAGTACCCCTCGTGACTTACAAGTCACTCCCCGGCGGCGATCCCAGACGGATCGGTACCCAGATTGATGACGGAGATTATGCTCTGGTCTTCAGGGTTAATGCGTGTGACCAGTCCTTCGTTGGGGCTCGAGACCCAAAGGCTTCCTGCGTAAAACACCATCCGGGCTGGAGGATTGGATATGCTGAAACCGCCTGAACCAGAGGATGCCGGTTCGTAATAGAAAAGGGCGGTTGGGTGGGTGTGCCAGACGCGGTTCGGATCGACAGCCAGCCCATGGATGAACGCGTTTGAGGACAGCGTGGTCACAACCTGATCGGTATTCGGATCGACACCCACAACCTCATTCTTATCGGATAATATCACCCACACTGTGCCCTGACCGTAGGCAACCTCGGATGGTCGACCTTCGAGCTTGACGGTCGCGACGACTTTACGGCTCTCCGGATCGATTTTGAGCAACTGGTTGCTCTGGATATCACTCACCCAGATCGCATTCTCGCCGATCGCCACGTCGTAACATCCGCCGTAGACGACGCCATAGCGTGTGCCTGTGGCGAGGTCGATCTTGCGGACGCCCAACCCGCCTGTCACCCACACGGAACCGTGGCCGGCGGCAACATGTGTGGTATTGCCGCCCAGAGCTATTGTCTCGATCACTTCAAATGAAACAGGATCGATCCTCCATAAAGTGCCCTCGGTCTCGCTGACCACCCACACGTTCCCTTCGGCGACGGCGATGTCGCTGGGAAAACGTCCAACGTCGATCGTGGCGCTGACCTGGTGCGTCATGGGGTCGATGGCGTGCACCTGGCCCGCGTTGGGGGCGGTAACCCACACCAACCCGCTTACGGCCTCGAGGGGCTGAACAGTCGCTGTGGGCTCATCCGCTACACCATCACTGCTGTATTCGAAGCTGAAATCTCCATCACCGTCCTCATCCAGCACGTAGAATGACGGCGGCAGCCGGTCAAACACCATTGCCGTCAGAGAGGAGAGTTGATCGGGGGCGATTGTCATGTCACCGCCGATCTGAGTCAGCGATGTGTACATATCTCCACGCACTGCCAGCAGTGTGCCCTGCGAATAATATTCGCTCTCGTAGAGCAGCCAGAGGGCGCTTTCGCCGGGTCCATCCGCCTGTGTTACGTTCACGCCTGTCCCTGCGAACATCTCAGCCATGCGGTTGACGACTTCGACCAGCGTCAGCTCGGGGAGTTGGTTATTAAGCTCTTCAAATTCCGAGGCCATATCCGGATCACCACTGAAGCCGGCGAGCAGGCCGAGGCTTAACATCGTGAAGGCCTTGGCTTCATTGCCCTGGGCCGCGCTGATGGCCAGTTGTGTGCTTGTGGTTGGATCATCGGATTGAAGCATGTAAACACAGCCGCCCATACCCTGCGGTGGCTGCATCTGCACCGGTCCGCCCAGCACTTGGCCAACTTCCTCCTCGGTGAGCAGCGAGCATGGGTCAAGCTGTACGCGCTCGACTGGCTCATCAATTGCTGCAGGCTCATCAGCTTCGGTGGGCTCCGCGCTCGCTGCCTCATCCTGACTGCCGGTCAGGATCGGGATCGCTCCGCACGCCATCGTGGTTAAGAATGTGAGTAAGAGCATCGTGATAATAATGGGGGAACGGTGATGTTTCATGGGGGAACCCTCCTTGGGATTGGGTACGAAATTGCTGGTTGATGGCGGCAAGTCTAGCGTAAAGTGAAAACTTTTACTATCCCCTTGACCAGGAGGGCGAATTATGTGTGTGAGGTGGAGTATTTCCTGTAATGACTCTCTGGGGAAAGATCAAAAACCTTTATCTGTTTCCCCCTCTCGTCCACCACAGGGGGTATGTTGGCGGACTGCCGCCCCCATACCCCCCCACAGTGGTCCTTATACTTGATTACGGCCCCCAGGCGACGACGGGGTCTTTCGCAAGGTTCATCAACGGTATATCGATTTTTCCTTTCCACTCACCTCGGTAATCTTCGTAAGGAGTAATTTCTCTCCCGTCAGTCATGTTTTCCCAAGGTCCATTTTCGTAAGCTATTCCTAGCTGGGGTGTCTTATGACCCTGTTGGGTCGCGCTATCAAGGTGTTTCTGTTTGTATTTGACCTCCATTATGCATGTATCTTCGTCCTCAACTGGCTTCGATGGATTAATAGACACTATTTTAAAGTTCATCACATAGCCAAGTGGTTTAAAGATTTTATCGTCTGGCCATACTGCCGGGTATCCGATTGGGACCGCTTTGAGATGCTCTAAGGTTTCGGGGAAAATGAAGGTGACTCCTTCATTCTCGAATGGCTGCTTATGCGCTTTGCGATCAGGTAACATTATTCCCTCCAATAT
>JBARSI010000295.1:0-8009 GCA_049644665.1 Anaerolineales bacterium | reverse complement strand
GGCAGTGTTGGTAGACCAGTGGATGGTGACCCGCGCTGAACATTTACGACGAGGCATGGAAGCTCCATCATCGCCGCCAGTCCGATGTTTTCCATCATGAGACTAAAACCCGGCCCCGAGGTCGCCGTCATCGCCCTGGCGCCAGCAGCAGAAGCACCAAGCACGGTTGCCATGCTGCCCATCTCGTCCTCCATCTGAATGTAGACGCCCCCAATTTGTGGCATTCGCCGAGAAAGCCGTTCCGCGATTTCCGTTGACGGCGTAATTGGGTAACCACCAAAGAATCTGCAGCCAGCAGCGATAGCGCCCTCCGCGCAGGCATGATCACCGTTCATGAAGTATCTACCCGTCAGGATATGGCTGGCGGTCATTCATCCACCTCAAGTGTATAGATTGCGAATTCGGGGCACACCATAGTGCAGAATTCACAATGTACACACGCGTCCTCACGATCGGAACGGATCTCGGGGTAGTGGTAGCCTTTTTCATTTGTCTTTTCTGAAACTTGAAGAACTTGCTGTGGACAAAGCTCAATACACAGGATGCAGCCTTTACAACGCTCGAGGATGAGGTAAACATGACCTTTCGGAATCTTAAACTCACCCAAGTTCACGGGTGTGCGTGCGAAGACCTTCATGCTGCCCTCGCATTCGATAAATACAAAAGGGAAATCCCGGGAACGCCCCCGAACATAATCGGAGATTAGGCTTTCGCACGCTGAACTACAAGTATCAAGTGTCAGAGAAAATCAAGCGTAACGTCAATGAATTACACAAATTAAGCATCTAAAATATTGTTTACTTGGATGTTCACAAGCGGGGATCGAGTTTACCCACGCGTATGCTGATTGTATAATCCAATCCTGGTCCTTAATTTGAAGTCAGGGAGACACACATTACAGCAAGCCCTTCAAGCTCCTATCGACCCATATGAAACCTGCCCCACTTCAGATTTAAGTTCACTCTGCATAGTGACGTCCACAGAACTATGACGAACGTGCGAGGACATCAATGGCCCGACTTCACGAACATCAAGGAAAAAATCTACTCGCCAGCGAAAAGATCGGCATCCCCAGAGGCGAGGCCGCGCGCACACCTGCCGAAGCAAAAAGGATCACCCAAGACCTAGGCTGTGAAGTTGTTGTCAAAGGACAGGCATGGGTAACCGGACGTGCATCACTCGGGCTGATACAGTTTGCAGATTCGCCTGAAACCGCCGCAGATGCTGCGAGTGCGATTTTGGGTGAGGAAGTCGGTGGATTTGTAATCGATACGGTGCTGGTTGAAGAGAAACTAAATGTGAAGCGGGAATTCTATGCCGGCGTCATTATCGATGACATCGCCCAGGCGCCCAGGATTATCTTCAGTGCCAAAGGCGGATCAGGCGTTGAGCAGATCGCCAACGAATATCCGCAGGCGCTTGCCCAGACGCTCGTCGATATTCAAACCGGATTTCCTGACTACTACGCACGCGATCTTGTACGCCAGGTAGGAATTCACGGAAAGCTCCAACTGTCATTGGGGCTTCTATTGTCACGACTTTACACCGTCGCTCGCAATTATGATGCGCGCGCAGCCGAAATCAATCCCATTGCGCTCACGGAAGAAGGAAAACTCATCGCCGCAGACTGCCGTATCGCCGTCGATGATTATGCCGTTTTCCGGCATGCGGATCTGGGGATAGACGTCGCCCGCGAGTTCGACCGGCCACCTACCGAGCTTGAGCGTATCTCCTGGGAAATTGAGAAGAGTGATTATCGCGGGACCTTCTACTTCATCCAGATGGAGCAGGATTTCAAACAAGGGGATAAGGTCATCGGTTTTCACGGCGCTGGCGGCGGGGGATCGATGATGAGCATGGACGCCATATTGAACAAAGGCTACAAACTTGCCAACTTCGTGGACACAAGCGGGAATCCACCAGCATCGAAGGTTTACCGCGCCGCCAGGGTCATCCTGGCCCAGGGACCCATCGATGGATATTTTTCCTCCGGCTCAGGAGTCGCCTCGCAGGAGCAATTCCACAGCGCTCGTGGGCTTGCAAAGGCATTCCTTGAAGCGCCATTGAACGTCCCGGCGGTGATCCGCTTAGGAGGCAATGCTGAGGACAAGGCAATTGCGATTATGGAACGGGTCAATGAAATCCTTCCAGTACCTATCGAAGCTTACGGGAAGGATGACTCACCTGATTTCTGTTCAGAACGCCTTGATATTCTAATTAAAAGTTTTGTTCCCGTTGAAGACAACGCACCGCTCGTGGGCAAACCCCAACTTGAAGAGCCTTACCAATTTGACACGGTATCCGGTGGCACTGTCCTTTTCGATTACACAGCATGCCGGCAGTGCGATTCACATATCTGCATTAATACTTGTGTGCCAGAAATCCTTTCCCTTAAGGACGGCCTCCCCGTGCTAAATATCAGCGCGGAGGAAGCCCGAAAGGGCGGCTGCATCGAGTGCCTCGCCTGCCAGGTTGAATGCTACTTTGGCGGCAACCGGGGTGGCTATGTTGAGCTCCCGATACCCGGGTTGGAGTAAGATTTGCTAACTCGATCAAACAAAGTATTTAGCAGGAGCGGATATGTCGATCCTGATTGATGAAAAGAAAACCGTCCTCATCCAAGGCATCACCGGGCGCGAAGGTCGAACGAGAGCCTCCTTGATGAAGGAGTATGGCACCGACATCGTCGCCGGTGTCACGCCCGGAAAGGGCGGCCAGGAGATTATCGGCGTGCCCGTCTACGATACGGTCCTCGAAGCCAGTGAGGCGTGCGGGAAATTCGATATCAGCGTGCTCTTCATTCCCGCTCCGCTGGTCCGGAGTGCGGCTCTGGAGGCGATAGAAGCTGGCGTAAAACTGCTGGTAATTGTTCCCGACCGAGTCCCGATTTACGACGTGCTTGAAATTGCCCACAGCGCGAAAAAGCACAACGCGAAGTTCGTCGGACCAAACACGCTGGGTGTCCTCTCGCCAGGCAAAGCCGTACTGGGGATGATCGGCGGCCGAGCGGCATCCGCCCGATCCTGGTTCTTCCCTGGACCGGTGGGGATCACTTCACGCTCCGGCGGCATTACCTCCTCCATGGCCTACTACCTTGCACAGGAAGGCATCGGCGCGACAACGCTGGTTCACGTAGGTGGAGATGTGGTCGTTGGCCTGCCCCACCCCGAAGTGGTTAAACTATTCGAGAAGGATCCGGAAACGAAGGCGATCGTCATGTTCGGCGAGATTGGCGGCAGCCAAGAGGAGCGAGTCGCGGACCTCGTAGAATCGGGCGAATTAACAAAACCAATTATCGCCTTCATCGGCGGCAAAGCCGCCAAGAGCGGCACCCGCTTCAGTCATGCCGGTGCAATTATTGAAGGCAACCGAGGCACCTACGAAGGCAAGGTAAGACGGCTGCAGGAGGTAGGAGCCACTGTTGTGGACGCCTTCGGAGACTTGCCGCACGTCACCAAATCCGTTCTCACGAAGCATGGGATAGAACTATGACCGATCAAAGTTGGAAAACCTCGATCACTGAGATCAAACCGAATGAGGTCCGGCTGCGTGGTTACCGGATCGATGAATTGATGGGATCCATCTCCTTCGCCGAGGCTGTTTACCTCGCCCTTAAAGGTGAACTGCCATCAGCGGATGTAGCCAGGATGATGAATGCCATTCTGGTCTCATCGATCGATCATGGTGCCTCACCTCCTTCTGCACTTGCTGCCCGCACGGTGGCATCTACCGGCGCCCCCCTCAATGCTGCAGTTGCTGCCGGGATCCTTTCCATCAATCGCCATCACGGCGGCGCAATTGAAGATTGCATGAAGGTCCTGCAAACAGGAATCAATCGCGTTGATCAGTCAGGCGATCCCATCGACAAAATCGCAGCGGATCTCGTGGCCGAATTCAAGGCTTCCGGGAAACGGATCGCAGGGTTAGGTCATCGCATCCACACCCACGACCCACGGACAGCGAAACTCTTTCAGCTCGCACAGGAATTGGGTATTGCCGCAGATGGCATACAGATGATCAATGCCATTCAATTATCCTTGAAGGAAGCTGGAAAGGCGCTCCCGATCAACGTCGACGGCGCAATTGCAGCCGTGCTCGTTGATCTCGATATTCCGTCTCAGCTCGCGAACGCAATTTTCTTCATAGCCAGAGTCCCGGGCCTCATCCTTCAGGCTTACGAAGAGCAGACTCGCGAGCGGCCTATGCGCCGCATTCATCCCACAGATCTCTCATACGACGGTCCCGCACCGCGATCTTTAGATAAATAGGTAAGTCACCCACTCTTGGAGGTCTGTGATGCCAAACTCGATTCCCGATCTCATCCCAGAAATCAACCAGATCCAGAACGAAGATTTGCGAGGAAAAGTCATCGCGGTCTGGGAATATGCCCTCGCAAAAGGAGGTTGGCAGCTTGAAGACCTAGAGACGATGCCCTACACGCTCCTCGTAGATCAAGTTGAGATCAGCTTCCCTGAACATGTAAGCGTTGTCTGCAGATTGTGCATCGCCATGGAGGAAGTCCTCGCTGATGCGTATGGAGAACGGTATTCGATCGATAAGGATGTACTGATCGCCGGCGCGCTATTGGCGGACGTAGGAAAGCTGCTTGAGTTCAGCCGCGAGGGGGATAAGTTCGTCTGGGCCAGCACGTATAAATATCTACGCCACCCTTTCACGGGAGTCGCCCTATGCTATTTGCATGAGATCCCGGAAGCCGTCATGCATATCGTTGCGACCCATTCCTCAGAGGGTGATAAGTTCACGCGACGGCCAGAGTCAATCGTCTTTCACCACGCCGATTTCACCGATTTCGACCTGACAAAATACGCATCAATACACCCATGATGTTGGATACTTCGGGTTAAAGAGGTTCGCATGGGACAAACCTTCGCTGAAAAGATTCTCGCACGGCATTCCGGCAACCGACAGGTGAAACCCGGCGATATCGTCGAGGTCACACCACAAGTCGCTCTATCACACGATAACACCGCCGCCATCGTGGGCATCTTTCATCGCATGGGCGGCAAGAAGGTATTTAACCCCCAGATGCATGCGATATTCCTCGATCATGCTGCCCCTGCACCAACGTCTAAACACGCTGAAAACCATCGCATCATACGCGATTTCGTGCGCGAACAAGGCATTCCCAATTTCTTCGATGTCGGGCGAGGCATCTGCCACCAGGTTCTCGTTGAGGAGGGATTGGCACTTCCAGGCGAGATTGTCCTCGGCTCAGATTCGCACACGCCTCACGCAGGGGTCATGGGCGCTTTCGGCGCCGGCATCGGGCGCAGCGAAATGGCCTCCATCTGGGCCGTTGGTAACCTATGGCTGCGTGTCCCGGAGAGCATGAAGATCATCGTTAACGGGAAAATGCCGGCAGGGGTCACCCCGAAGGATCTCGCCTTGAAAATCATTGGCGATCTCGGCACGGACGGCGCATTGTATTTGTCTGTCGAGTGGCATGGAGACGTGATCGCGGGCATGAGCCTTAGCGAATGTGCGACTCTCACAAATATGGCGGCTGAGATGGGCGCGAAGGACAGCTACATCCCACCGGATGAAAAAATCCTTACCTTTCTCTCTGGTCGGGCCAGGCGTGATTTTAAACCCGTTCTTCCAGATCCAGATGCTACATACCTGCACATTCTTGAAATCGATGCGGGCAGTTTAGAACCGATGATCGCCTGCCCACACACAGTTGACAACGTTAAACCATTGTCGGAAGTCGCGGGAACGAAAGTGGACCAGGCTTTCCTGGGAACTTGCACGAACGGCCGTCTGGAGGACCTCGCTTCAGCCGCAGAAATCCTACGTGGGCGGAAGCTTTCTCCCGCGACGAGGATGATCGTCATCCCTGCTTCCTCCGAAGTATTGCAGGAAGCATTGCACAAGGGGTATATCGAAGTTTTTCTCAACGCGGGCGCACTTGTGGAGAGCCCTGGCTGTGGACCCTGCATGGGCAACCACCTGGGGGTTCCTGCACCCGGCGAGGTGACGATCAGCACTGCCAATCGCAATTTTCAAGGTCGAATGGGGACCAAGGAAAGCGAGATTTATCTCGCCAGCCCGGCAGTCGTCGCTGCATCCGCTGTCGCCGGGAAGATCACGCACCCGTATTCCCTGGATTGAGGTAAGCGATGGAAATCATCCGTGGTCGAGTTTGGAAGTACGGCGATAACGTCAACACCGACGTCATCTTTCCCGGAAAATATACGTACACCATCAGCGAACCTGCAGATATGCCGGCGCATGCCCTCGAGGATTTGGACCCTAACTTCGCTGTCCAGGTCAAACCAGGCGATATTATCGTCGCCGGGAAGAACTGGGGCTGCGGCTCATCACGTGAGCAGGCAGTGACCTGTTTGAAAGAGGGCAGCCTGGGTGCAATCATCGCTGTATCCTTCGCCCGCATCTATTACCGCAACTGCTTGAACGCCGCGCTTCCAGCGCTCATTTGTCCCGAAGCCGTTCACTTCATAAATAATGGCGATCAGATTGAGATCGACCTGGACCAAGGCGAGATCCACACACTCAGGGGCATTTTCTCCATTAGCCCTCTCCCCGAGGTTGTCAGGGAGATTTTCGATGCTGGCGGGCTCATTGCTCATACGAAGAAACGATTAGAAGGAAGAAAGTGACAATAATTATGCATCTTGGAAATGATCATTGGGTTAAGTGAACCCCACCATGAGTAACAACTTTCGACCGGAAACATATTGATGTCTAATCCAACAACTACTTGAGCCCCTGCGAATGAAGAATCCAACGTTACAAAATTTATGGAAGGCGATATTTTGGGTTTCCTTCCCATTTGGGATCCTATCCTTCGTGCTGCCGATCTATGGTCGTCAATTGGGTGCATCCGCGCTCGAGATCGGCGGGTTCTTCTCTGCCGTCTCGGTTGTGCCGGTTCTCGTTCGCCCTTTCTTGGGACGGATTATGGACCGCTGGGGGCGGCGTCCATTCCTGCTTTTGGGATTAATCGGCTACGTCATCGCGATGGTCGTCTTCAGCTTCTCCAACAACATTCTCCAACTCACCCTCGCTCGCTTCATTCAAGGGCTGGGCCAGGCATTCCTCTGGCTAGCCGCCTTCACAATCGTTGCCGATGTCACCCAGGAAACCGGCCGCGGCTACGATTTCGGCCTTATTGATGAAGGGGTAAGCCGCGGTGCTTTGATCGGTACAACTGTTGGCTTTGTTGCGCTCTTCAGCCTTGATCAAATAGCTTCAGCAGGGAGCCAGATCTGGCTCATCCTATTCGCCGGCTACACCATCCCGGCTTTGATTGCTCTCGGCATCGGCTGGCGCGGCGTGCCGGAAACTCGCCCACATCGAACCAGTGAAACAATCCCAAGCAAGCCTCTCTCGAGGCAGCTCTTCACCCTGATGATCATTGTGTTTTTAACCGGTGCTTCTTCTATGATGGTCTGGCCGCTGCTTATGATCTTCCTGCAAGATATGCTCGGCGCGGAAGTGTGGGGGCTGGCGATAGCCTATCTGCCTGCTGCGCTTATTAACGCATTCCTTCCATCACGGATGGGGAAGCTGGCTGATAGATTCGGCCGCAAGCGCCCAATGGCTAGCGGCTTTATCTTAGGCGCCCTGGCTTCACTGCTCATTCCGAATCTGCGTTCACTCGGAGCCCTCTCAATGCTCTGGGCGGTTGAGAATATCGGTTACACAGCAGCTATGCCCGCACAACGTGCTTTTGTGGCCGACATCGCCGGGGATGATTTCCGAGGAACGAGTTATGGACTTTACACATTCGCGTATTTCCTGGGCGCGCTCATCGGTCCAATTGCAGGAGGATGGTTCTATGATCGTGCAGGACCGGCTGTACCTTTTTACATCAACGCCGGCGTTCTCGCACTTGGAAGCTTGATGGTGCTGATTTTCCTGCGTGAATCTAAACGCCCCGCGGTTATCAGGGCGGGCTTATAGCATGAGAGTTACAGATGTATATCACCATGCTGTTTTTTCATAACGAAGAGACGGCACAATCA
>JBARSI010000294.1:0-6836 GCA_049644665.1 Anaerolineales bacterium | reverse complement strand
CACATCACCGGCACGTCCCAGCTTGTAAACGTCCTTCAGTAGTAATACTTTCATCTCTTATCAAGCCCTTTCCTCAAAATTCGAGCGCCGCATGCGGCGCTCGGGGCGAAGGGTACTACGCCCAGTGCACGGCATTGTACCAGAGTCGATCCGATCGGTCAAAGGATATATTTACCCCAGCAATCGGGTAACAACTCATAGAAAATGCATTCAGGCAGCTTTGGCGACCTCAAAGGCGGTCCCGGTAGAGAAATTCCATACCTGAGGCTCAGGGAATCCGTCGGTTTTTCTCCATCACAATAGCGTCTTCCCTATCACGATAATATTTTTGCCAGCGGTCGACCTCTGCGTAGCCGGCTTTGAGATACAAATCAAAGGCTCCGCGATTCGATTCTCGTAGGGAGAGCCGTATCCGAGATGTACCTAATCCAGCTTCACAGGTCTGGAGCAGGCGTCTTGCGATGCCCTTCCTTCGATAAGCCGGGGCTACACCGAGCGTCGCCACCCAGCCTATGTCTTTCTGCCGGCGTCGATCGCCGACAATGAACCCTGCGATTTCTTCATCCACTTCGGCGACGTAGCGCACCGTTTCCGGGAAGATCAGCGCAGCCAACACGTCGATCCAAGGCCAGGCATCACTCCGAAAACAGCGCTTCTCCAAACGGTAGATGGGGAGAAAATCGCGCCACGTCGCCGTTCGAATTTCAGGGTTTAGCTCAACATTCGAGCTCTCTCCTGCGCCCAGAGGCTACTTGCCACCCTTCGTGAAATTCTCCAGCAAGCTCGTGAACTCCATCGGGAAGATGAACTTGGTGGCCGGGCTCGCACCCATATCCTTGAGCGTCTCGAAATACTGCAGAGTCATCGTTTTCTGATCAATCTTCTTGGCGGCTACGAAAATTTTCTCCAGAGCCGCTGAATAGCCCTCTGCCCGCAGCAATTGGGACTCTCGATCACCCTCTGCACGCAGGATATTCGCCTGCTTATCGCCGTCCGCTGTCAGGATATTGGCCTGCTTTTCACCTTCGGCTACGTTGATCGCTGCCTCTCTAGCACCAGTTGATTCGGTCACGACCGCACGGCGGATACGCTCAGCCGTCATCTGGCGGGTCATAGCATCCTGGACCTCTTTCGGCGGGATGATCTCGCGGATCTCGACATTTGTCACCTTCACACCCCAGCGCTCGGTCACCTCATCCAGCTTCACCCGCATCACCTGGTTGATGTGGTCGCGATTAGAGAGCACTTCATCCAGCGAGATCGCACCGATCACCGAACGCAGCGTTGTTGTCGCCATTCCCTGCGCTGCTGCTTCAAAGTTACCCACCTGGATCGTACTCTGCATGGCGTCGACGACTTTGTAGTACCAGATGAAGTCAACGGCGATGGAGGCGTTATCCATCGTAATGGACGTCTGGTGCGGGATCTCGCGCACCTGCTCACGCAGATCGACCTTCAAAGCCCGCTCGATGAAGGGGATCAGAAACACGAGACCCGGCCCACGCTCCCCGACACAGCGGCCGAGGCGGAATACCACCAGGCGTTCATACTCCTGGGCGATGCGGATTGCGCTGGCAACAATTGCCAGCCCAACCAATCCGATCGCGCCGACCAAACACGAAATAAATGCAGTATTCGACATATCCACAACCTCCTTGAATTGGATGAGGGTTATTTCGCCTCTTCTTTAGGTTCCACCAAGAGCATCAAACCCTCGCGATCGATGACCTTGACTTCCTTTCCCGCTCTCACACGGCCTTCCGACCTTGCCGTCCACAACTCACCCAATGCGTAGACCGAACCGACCGGATTGAGCTCCGTTCGTACTTCGGCAATTTCTCCGATGATTCTAGTAGGATCGATCGCCGGCCTTGATAGTTGCGCGATGATCGCGCTGCGAATCGCCCACCAGAAATATCCCAAAGTGAGCAGGGAGACGCTTAGCGCGACCAGCGGGTGAACGGCTATGCCACCTCCCACCGGCTGAAAGAGAAAGACTGATCCCACGCTTAGAGCAAGCGCAGAAAATATCAACCAGATCTCTGGACGCGGCAAGCGAAGCGATGCCACAAACAAGACCCCTCCAAGTGTAAGAACGATCAATGCCCATGCGTTGAGCGGCACGAAGATCGTCCCCAACCCTACTCCCCCCAATGCTACGAGACCAAGGACTTCCAGAACCCCCGTGCCCGGATTTACTACCGCTAGCGCCGCCATCCATATTCCGGCAACCAGTAATAAGTAGAGCAGGCTGGGAATTAATTGTGATTCGATGATTGTCATCTACCATTACCTCCTCTCGGCTGGATTATTTCTATGGTATAGGAGAATTCGTTTAGATATTTCCACTTAAACGGACATTCAGCCGACATTCGCCCCATCTAATTGTGCACCATAACGTGTGGCTATTCAAGGGCATCTCACCAGGAGATTGAAATCCTATCTGCCCCGATGGTATCATTGCCATCATCGAAGGGAGATGTGAATATTTTGTTCCCTCTTGTCTTTACCGCTGGTGTTCTTGTAGCCATGCTCTGGCTGATTGCAGCCGAAACAGAGCCCATTCTCCCTCCCCGGCACCGCTTTACAGACGACCCGGTCATCGCCGGGGTGGTCATGCTCGCTGCGGGTCTGTGCATGGCCAGAATAACCTTCGTTCTCCTTCATAGCAATTACTATTTTGCCCGCCCGCTCGAGATCCTACACCTCTGGCAGGGTGGTTTGAGTGGTATCGGAGGGTTCGCCGGTGCACTTGCTGGACTGGGCATCTACGCAAGAGTAAGAGACGAATCATTCGCCGCCTACACTGACGCCCTCGCAATCCCCGGCGTAATCATCGCCTCGAGTTGCTGGCTTGGATGTTGGCTAGATGGGTGCGCATACGGGATCCCCCTTGAGAGTCAATTCCCACTACTCACAGGCATCGACATGTACAACAGTGATATCCCTCGCTGGCCCACTCAGGCTTCCGGAGTGATATTCAGCTTGCTGAGTATTGGCGCATTGGTTACCATCAAAGACCGAATCCCGCAGGGGATACTCGGGATGATAAGCATAAATTCGATAGCTCTAGGGATCTTTGGGATTAGCCTTTTCAGGAGCGACCCCAGCCTTCTCATTGCTGGATTCAGACTCGACACACTGGCTGCTCTGGGGCTTGCGCTTCCCGGGATAGGCGGGATATTGATATACATGCGAAAATCAAAATAAATATTTCCGGAACAGCTTGCGCGAACTCGCGCTTGGGAGCCCTAGCCTCGATATGAAATGGAAGTGCCTGATACTCATAAGCTGGAACTCATCCTGCTTCATCATAGAAAGGCGCAAGATTTTCCATCTCCGGCTCTCCAAGCAGCGTTGAAAGGATCAGATGGATCGATGCAAAACGAAGAATTATCCATGGAAATCAATACCGATCTGACGCAGAATTTTCTTGTGGATTTCATCCGCAGCGAGCTCAAAGGCGCCGGTTTTTCACGCGCCATCGTCGGTGTGTCCGGCGGAGTCGACTCGGCGCTCACCTGTTTCCTCACCGCAGAAGCGTTGGGTCCTGAGAACGTTCTCGCCGTCTTTATGCCTTATGAAACCACCGGTGTGGAGTCCCGCGAACACGCCGCGCTGGTGATCGATGCTGCGGGCGCCCGAAAGCAAACCATAGATATTACACCGCTAGTGACCCCTCTCTTCGATCGCTTCCCAGAGGCGGAAAATATCCGGCGGGGGAATGTGATGGCCAGAATGCGGATGATCGTCCTCTACGATCAGTCAGCTGCGTTTGATGGTCTTGTCATTGGGACAGGGAACAAGACGGAAATCCTGCTCGGCTACACCACGCTCTACGGCGACAGTGCCTGCGCGATAAATCCACTGGGAGATCTCTACAAAACGCAGATCCTGCAGCTTGCGCTCGCTGTCGGCGTCCCAGAGCCTATCGTCAGCAAACCGCCCTCTGCTGATCTTTGGGAAGGTCAAACGGACGAAGATGAGCTGGGGTTCACCTACGAAGAGGTTGACCGCTTGCTTCTGTTTCTTATCGACCAGGGCCGCTCCGCACAGTCCTGTGTCGACGCGGGATTCGATGAGATATTCGTGCAAAAAGTTGTAGAACGCATTCGGCGAAACAAATTTAAAAGTTTAATGCCTCCCATCGCCAGGCTTGGCACTCGGACCTAGGCCAGGATTTCTCTATTGGATAGGGAGAACTACTTTAAACTGATGGTGTTATTATATGCAGCCATCTTTGATCAATAATTTAAGAAATTTAACTTCCCATCGGGAGATCAGTCAGGAGATGTAGATGAAACAAGCGGTCAGTATCAGTTTGGGGTCTTCCAAGCGTGACAAGACCGTCGAGGTTGAACTTCTCGGCGAACAGATTCGTATCGAGCGCATCGGCACTGACGGCGATATGGAGAAAGCCGCACAGCTCTATCGTGAGCTTGATGGGAAAGTTGACGCCTTCGGTGTCGGCGGTGCAGACCTTGCTCTCCACATTGATGATCGCGTGTACCCATTGCACTCCGTGAAGCCAATGGTGCGCTATATAAAGAAAACGCCATTCGTCGACGGCTCTGGCCTGAAGGATACCGTGGAAGCGCGCCTGGCGGAGTTCGTAGATCAAGAAGTGGATCTAGGGGATCAACCCAGAAGGGTTCTGCTCACAGGTGGAACCAGCCGCTGGGGAATGGCGATGTCTTTTCTGGATGCAAACTACGATTGCGTGTTCGGTGACCTGATGTTTGGATTGGGCCTCCCGATTCGTCTCCATACTAAGAGGGCAGTGAAGCTCATGGCCGCGGTACTCATGCCGGTTGTTTCACGCGTTCCATTCGAATGGCTTTATCCCACCGGCGAGAAACAGGAAATCCGCACGCCGAAATGGATCCGCGATTACGAATGGGCCACTGTGATCGCCGGGGACTGCAACTACATCACCCACTCCATGCCCGATCAAATGGGCGGGAAGATCATCGTGACGAATACGACCACCGACTCTGATGTACGTCTCTTTAAGAGCCTGGGGGTAAAAACCCTGGTGACTTCCACGACTGTATACGAAGGTCGTTCGTTCGGCACAAACATGATGGAAGCTGCGCTCGTTGCAGTGTCCGGAAAAGGACGCACACTAACCAAAGCTGAGATCCTGAGCATGATTGATGAGATCGGGCTCAAACCCCAAATGCAGACATTGAATTAGCACCCCACCCAGCTGAATTGGGTGCTTTTTCACAGGGGTAAAGCCATTATTCGGCGTTCCCAAATAAAGATTGAGGGGTACAAGTGCCATCCCAGCCAATTCAAGTCTATGATCCGGCGAGATGAGACCCAAAGACCGATCATCCTTCAATCAATTGGTTTACGAGATTTGCCGTTCGATCCCACCCGGACATGTGATGACGTACGGCGGGATTGCAGCCTGCATCGAACATCCAGCAAACATGGACCCCCTTGCCTACGACCGCATCAAAGCACGCTGGGTCGGATATGCACTGAAGGACTGTCCCGAAGATGTGCCCTGGCACCGCGTGATCAATGCCCGGGGGCAAATCAGCGCTAGACCTGGTCACGATTTTCAGCGCACCTTGTTAGATGATGAAGGGATTACCTTCGGAAAGTCGGGTAGGATTAACCTCAAGCGTTACAATTGGAAGCCACTAAATAACAGATAAGCGATTCTTGATTAATGTTTGAGACCGATGCACATCTGCATCGAGTAGCGGAGAAACGATGGATGCAATTATTCTAGCTGGTGGAATTCCCACAAATGAAGACCCGCTTTACCTCTTGTCTAATGGTCAGAGCAAAGCGCTGATCGACATCGCTGGAAAGCCGATGGCGCAATGGGTTGTTGATGCAGTTGACGGGGCGAATAGCGTGGACCATATCATCATTGTCGGGCTACCCGCCGATGTCAATCTCCAGTCCTCAAAAAGAATCGACTTCTTGCCAGAGAACGGAGGGCTGCTCTCCAACTTGACCGCCGGCGTGAAACATCTGCAAAGCATCGATCCTTCCGTCCAACAGGTGCTGCTTCTATCTTGTGATATCCCGACGATCACACCGGAAATGGTTGACTGGTGCGTTCAAGACACCGATCCTGATTCAGATCTCGAATATACCGTCATCGAAAAAGAAACCATGGAGGTTCGCTTCCCAACCGCCGCACGCTCCTACATCCGCCTGCAGGATGTTGAAGTGTGCGGCGGGGATATGAATGTAATCCATGTCAGGCTAGTCGAAGACACCACATTCTGGGAGCGGATGGTCGCCACCCGCAAGAGCCCGCTCCGGCAGGCTGCCCTACTGGGGTTTGATTTGCTGTTCCTTGTGCTCATCCGCCGCATAACGATCGATGATGCAGTAAAGCGCGTGAGCAGCCGGCTGGGTCTTAAAGGACGAGCGGTTATCTCACCCTACGCTGAGATTGGCATGGACGTAGATAAGCCACATCAGTTAGAGCTTGTCATCTCCGATCTCTCACGAAGGACGAATGACTAAGATGAACTTTGCTGCCTGGGAGGAATTTGATTCCCGCTGGTCTGCCCGACTGCGGGTTGCGGAGAAACCGGGAACCTTGCGCTCTCTGGCGATGGTGTTCGCCCACTCCGGAGATTCTTGGTTTTGGCTGCTCGGGTTGGGTCTGCTTTGGGCTTTCGGCAACCCCGCTTACCAAGATTTGACGATTCGTTTTATCGGCGCCATCCTCGTCCTCGCGGTCTTGGTTATGACTATTAAATTCACCATACGTCGCAGCCGCCCTGAAGGAGATTGGGGAGCAGTCTACCGAAAAACCGACCCCCATTCCTTTCCCTCCGGTCACGCGGCGCGGGCAGCGA
>JBARSI010000293.1:0-5396 GCA_049644665.1 Anaerolineales bacterium | reverse complement strand
GGCTGTATGTGTCATTCGATTTCCTCCAGCGCAGTTACGATTCGATCCAGGCGCATCCCATGAGAGCCTTTCACCAGCACGACATCTCCCTCTCCGACTTTCTCATCCAGATATTCAATGACCTCATCCCCACTTCCAAGCACCACCACCTGGCTTTCACTAAGCCGGGCTGCGCGCGCCTCTTTTGCTATCCACTGTGCGCGGTCACCTACTGTGATCAACAGATCCACCACCTGGGCCGCACGAGCTCCGACCAGGCGATGACCGCGTTCCTCAAACTCACCTAGTTCGAGCATATCGCCTAGGACAGCTATCTTCCGACCCTCTAAATCGTCAAGTAGATTAAGCGCAGCGATCACAGAGGTTGGAGCAGCGTTGTAAGTGTCGTCCAGTAGCAGGGCACCGTTGGCGGTTTGCACTGCCACCAAGCGCAGCTGGCTGTGCGTGTCTTGCAGACCACCGATAATTTCACTCCAACTCAATCCTTCAACAATCCCCACCGAAGCAGCTCGCAAAATGGTATGAACCGAGTGCCGTCCGAGCAGCGGCACACGGCAATGAATAGCATCTTCGCCGTGATGAATTACGCAACGCAATCCATCCAAACCCAAACCTTCCACATCACTCGCCCAGAGGTCAGCATCAGGGGAGATGCCGTAGTAAAAAACCCGCGCCTGAGTCCTGTCAGCTAGTTCTCGCACGAGGGGATCGTCAAAATTCAGGATGGCAACTCCCTCCGGTGCCGGTGGCAGCGCTTCGACCAGCTCACCTTTCCCGCTCACGATTGCATCCATGCTCCCTGCTCGTTCAAGATGCACCTGGCTGATGTTGGTCACCACGCCAATGTGCGGTTGGGCGATGTCGCACAGGAGGGCGATCTCACCCGGGACGTAGAAGCCCATCTCCAAGACCGCGCGTTCATGCGCTTCCGTAAGGCGCAATAAACTCAACGGCAACCCAATCTCATTGTTGAGATTTCCAGGACTGCGAACCGTCTTATAGCGGCGGCTCAGAACATCCGCAACGAGTTCCTTCGTTGTTGACTTCCCGACACTTCCCGTGATCCCGATCACGCGTGCTTCGGACTGTGCACGCCAGCTCTTCGCAGCCTTCTGTAAGGCATCGAGTGTGTTGGCCACCTTCAGGATGATGGGTGGTTCTAATTCCTGCTTAAGCTGTTTCGCGAGCGGCTTCCGCAGGTCGAGGCTGCTGGCTTCCAGCTGAACATCGCGCTCGACCAACGCAGCCATGGCCCCGCGCTCAACCGCATCTGCCACAAAATCATGGCCATCTTGCGATTCCCCAGCCATTGCTACGAAGAGCGCACCAGGGGTCACCCGGCGTGAATCGACGACCGCGTCGGTAATCACTTCACCCAACCCGGTGATTTTCTCTTCAGTAATCGCTTCAACAAGATAACCTATTGACAGCATCGATATTTATTTCCGTCCTACTCTCCAGCAGCTATTTGTTCCCGCACGCTATCGGGCGGAATCTCTAACATGGCAACGAGGCGCTCGGCCACTTCACTAAAAACTGGAGCGGCGACTACTGAACCCCAGGGTGAGGATTCTGGCTTATCTAACCGCACCAAGACGATGAACCTCGGATCAGATACCGGACCCCAACCAATGAACGAAGCAATTGTCCAACGATCGTCATATCCATTCTCGGTGGGGATCTGAGCTGTCCCGGTCTTACCCGCAATCTCATACCCGTTCACATGTGCGTATTTGGTCTCTCCATCGACAGATTCAGCCAGCATTTCCGTTATGATCCGGGCACTTTCGGCTGAAATCGGCCTTCCAAGTGTTGTAGGTTTCGGCCAATAAGCACCCTCCGGACCTACAACGGCTCTCACAATGTGGGGCTGAACCATGATGCCATCGTTCGCGACGGCTCCAATCGCCGCAATCAACTGCACCGGCGTCACGGAAATCCCTTGCCCGAATGAATTCGTGCCCAGATCCGCCTGTGTCCACTCAGGATGACGTGGTGTGCGCATCTGCCCAGAGACCTCACCGGAGAGATCAATCCCTGTCACCCTCCCCATTCCGAAAGCCGTCAAATACTCATAGAATGGAGCTGCGCCGAGTTTCTCAGAGGCCACATAGGCGAGGCATACGTTCAGGGAGTGCTGCAGACAACCCACCATCGTCTGCGGTCCCCAGGCGCCCCCGTTCCAGTTGCGAATCTTCACACCGCCAACTTCAATCACACCTCTATCAATAAATTGATCCTCGGGCTTAATCACGCCAGCATCGATCGCCGCCGCCATTGTCAGGATCTTGAATGTCGATCCCGGCTCAAATTGCCCTCCTACGGCCGGGTTAATGACGAGTTCATCTTCCTCAGTCTCCAAATCTTCCGTTTCAATACCCAGCTCTGTGAGCCACGGCTCATAGTTATTGGGATCTATTGAAGGCAAGATCGCCATCCCCAGGATCTCACCATTACGCGGATCCATGACGATAATCTGCCCGGCCTCAGAACCTGAATCTTCCATAGCCTTTCGTAGGATGTCATCAATCATTTGCTGAATATCGAGGTCAAGTGTCAATACGAGATTGACTCCCGCCGGTGTGTCTGGTTGAATCCGCGCTTCCGGAGGGATAAAGCCGCGATCGACTGTGATCGCCTTGCCTCCCAGCCAATTGTCGTAGAACCCCTCAATGCCGAAGAAACCTTTGCCTTCCTGATTTACGAACCCAAGGACATGACCCGCAAGCGCACTGGCTGGATACTCGCGCTTTGGCGCAGGAACTGGCTTCAACCCGCTGAGATCTGGTGCTTCCGGATCCAGCAGGAAGCTCTTCAACACATCGGCGGCGACTTGATCTATCGTGATCGGCCACCGCTCTCCGCCGTCCATCTCGCGCGTTAGGCGAATTCGATATTGACCGAGAGAACCCCAATCCGCATTCAGCTGGTGGTAAAGATCCTCATAGGGGAGCACCAGGGTCCGAGCAAGTACAGCTGCGATCTGTTTCCGGCTCGCCTGTGTAAGCTGGAAAACCTCGACTTCCAGGTAATACATCGGCACATTCGTGGCGAGCAGGTCGCCATCACGATCGTAGATCAAACCCCGCACGGGCTCTATCTCGGCTTCAGTGTCCTCGGCAGCTTCAATCCATGTAGAAAAAACTGGGGCATACGGTCCAAACTGGACGCGGATGAGCTGGATAAACATCGCCAAAGCACTCATCGCCATAATTGCGAGTAACACGCTTACCCTGCGATAGGGAAGGCTGGTTGGGATCATTGTCTTCCCTCACTCCCCTGTGAAACCAACCGGGATATCCAATCGCCGAGTGTTTCTGTGTATGCGGGCGATAACCCGCCCTCGCGTTCTGTTGTGGAATTTGGCGGTTTTGGTGCAACAAAGGGATCTGCCGGAACATACTCTGTAACAACGACATATTCGATATCCCCTAGTTCTGCTGGACGGAAACCCAACTCCAGGGCCCGTTCCAGCATTCGCTTCGGCGTGGTCAATTCCGCAAGCGTGGCTGTCAACTCTGCGATTTGCCGCTGCAGTTCCGCTCGCTCCGATTGCATGATTAAAACGCTGCGCCCAGATCCAGCAACGCGTGCATTTACCGCAAGGTAGAGGCCACCAAAGATCAGGAGCACAATTGCGGCCAGCACCGTTCGACTGGTGACCCGAAGTTGGGAGCGCCAGGGTGTGAGTTTGAATGCTTGTTTTTGCCGTTTTTTCACGTTATTACCTGCGTTGGCACTCTTTGAATCCATGCCTGCAAGGATCATGCCGTTGTCAGACGTTCCGCGACCCGAAATCGAGCACTTCGAGCTCTAGGATTCTGCAAAATCTCATCGTTGTTCGGCCTGATAGGCCTCTTTGTCAGAACTTGTAATGTCGCTACGTGTTCACAACGACAGATTAATTGCTCCTGAGGGCAAATGCAGTCTCGACTCTCCTGGCGGAAAAACCGTTTGACGATACGATCTTCCAGTGAGTGGAAGGAGATCACGGCCAACCTTCCCCTTGGAGAAAGCAGTCCGACTGCGGTTTCGAGCCCTACTTTCAACGCATCAAGTTCATCGTTGACAGCAATTCGCAGCGCTTGAAAGGTGCGCGTCGCTGGGTGAATTCCCTTTCCTTTCGTCGTCGCCCTACTGGCGATAACTTCAGCCAACTGAAAGGTGGTTTCCAATGGACGGGCTTGCACGATAGCTTCTGCAATTGCCCTGGCACGAGGCTCTTCTCCATAACGCTTGATCACATCTGCCAATTCATCTTGCGGCATATGATTTACGACTTCATCCGCCGTAAAATCCGTGTTTGGATCGAAACGCATATCCAGGGGGCTATCTATGCGGAACGAGAACCCACGCTTAGGATCCGCGAGCTGCATGGAAGAAAGTCCCAGATCGAGCAAGATTGCATCCACGCCATCCCACCCCAGAGCAGATACCTCTTCATGCATCGCTGTGTATGATGCATGGCGCAAGCTCACCCGGTCACCAAAAGACTGCAGCCGGAGTCCCGCAAGTATCAGCGCATTCGGGTCACGGTCTAATCCGAGCAGTCGGCCATCCGGAGAAGAGCATTCGAGGATGCCCGCCGCATGTCCGCCTGCGCCTACCGTGCCATCTATGTAGCGCCCTCCCGCGTTCAAATTCAGCGCAGTGAGCACATTCTGGTAAAGTACCGGGGTATGTCCACTGGCGGAAACTGCGCCTGAGGACGCGCTCATCGCCTACCCCGCGGAGAGGTCAAATTGAGTAAAGCGACGGGCATTGATGTCTGGATCCATCACGTCGTTGAGTTCCTCAAACCACGCCCCTGAATTCCAGAGCTCAAAATACTCACCCGTGCCAACGATCGTCGTCTCACCATCAAGTTTTGCGTATTCCCGCAGGAATGGTGGAATCAAAATGCGGCCCGAGGTGTCGAGTTGAACTTCCGTCGCGCCGCCGAAAATCACCCTGCGCACCGCACGCGCCTCAGGATCTGTCGTGGTCAGGATTGTCGTGCTCTCTGCTAACCGTTGGAAATTTTCCATGGTATAAACGAGCAGGTTGCGATCGAAACCTTGCGTGACAAACGCTCCCGAGGAAAGCGCCGCCCGGTAGCGAACCGGTACCGTCAAGCGGCCTTTTGCGTCGATGCTATGAGTGTACTGCCCTAAGAACATGTGTTCTGTCCTGTCCTAAAATACCAGAACGCCGGCGTTTACCGGCGTCCCACTTTCTCCCACATTCCCCCACCAACGCCCACAGTATATAACAATTCCCCCACCCTATGCAAGCAAAATGGGATCGGATCAACGTCAGTACTTTAGTCCTATACCTATGCGAACTGCTTTTCTTCGAGCACCCATCGCGGAGATGGATCTACAATCCCCCTGGGTTCGAGATCCGAGGGTTGGAAT
>JBARSI010000292.1:0-1769 GCA_049644665.1 Anaerolineales bacterium | reverse complement strand
TTCCGGTAGCGAACGTAAAGCCTTGAAGTAAGCCTGATTGAACGCCGAAAAAGGGCTGACGAAGTTCATCGCCACCATCCTGGCCAGTTGGGTTAGTCGCGGATCCGCCTCCGGGTCTTGAATGAACCATCCTCCCCCCCTCCACGACGGACCAGAGGATCGAAACGGACTGCTCAAGCGGCCATGACTTTCCCCCCCCGGAGTTCCACTGCCTCCTTCGGTATTTTCAATCACTAACTCTTCCATGCCCGAAACACTCGTTCGCGCCGGCAACAATCCCAACAACATCTCCAGGGGATTAAATGGACCGTAAGGCCCACCGGTCGACTGGATATTGCGTCCCCAGAAAAGCCCATTCGTAGCAACAACCAGCAACAGCAAAACGAGCCCCTCCACAACGCCCTGCTTCCAGCGCTTATCCTGCAATCGCCCGAGGAAGAACCACAGCATAAGCGGACCGGCGAAGGGGAAGAAGGTGCCTTTGGTCAACATCCCCAGACCAAACGAAAGACTGAGACCCAGGAACTCCAAATGGGATAGATCGCGCTTGCGGCTCAAGACCACGAAATACGCCAAACTGACCACCCAGAAGGCCGATACGTAGTCATTCTGAGTCGTCGTCGCTTGCAGCAGACCCATGGGGATGCTGAACGTGAGTACCGCCGTAAGCCACTGAGCTTTGCGATCCCCACCGAGCAAAGCGGCAACCCCGCTCGCCGCAATCAAAGAGGCGATCATGATGAACCACTGCACCAGCCCGGCCGGTTGATCGTTACCCCATAATACGCGCAGATGCAGGATTACAGCCTCCGCCCAATACGGTCGCTGGTTCTGACTCGCATGCACGCTTGGGAAGTGTGCCAGCGTTCGATTCTGAGCCCACTGCATCACCCGCGGCATGTGGTAGTCCATCGCATCGACGTTGTTGGTCGGCGTCGCAAGGGCTACCGCGAAAAGCAGGAAGGCCATGATCGCCATCAAACTAAGTAAAACGATCTCGAAGCGGGTCAAGGAACGGAAGCCAGAAAGCATTGCGTGAAACCCGCGCCGGAGATATCCAGAGCGGAGGCCTATTGCCAGAATTGCTATCAGGGCAAGCGACCAACCTGCGACAATCGGCCAGCGAGAGAGCCATTTAAAAAGACTCGAGCCTTCTGTAAGCAGGACCAGGTAGGCACCCCAGAACGAGAAGGCGAGTAAAAAGGCGCCCTGCCATGGCACTTGATTAGCACTTCTTTTCTGAAAATGCCCGAGCAATAAGATGGTAAAGATAATGAGGGTTGCGAAGGGTATTAGAACGAACATGGCCGCTCCTAGCTTATCATGCTATGCATTACCAGTGAAGTGCAGCTTCCTACTTAATTCCGTGAGCGTTTGGTTGAATATCCAATACATCCAAGCTCGGATTTATACACGAACCAGACCTTGTGGATCTCAAAGTGAGTATCTTAAATAGGTGCTTCTAATGTCCCAACGATCAAGAACACTACTCGTTCTCTCTGGATAGGTCAAATAGGAGATAACCATTTCCCTGGGTATTCGGATATCGATCAAACAGAATCGACTTTAGTCTGAGAGGTGGCCAGCTCTGATCAACCAGTTTCTTAATCTATTCGAATCTCTCCTCAATTGTTATGAGCTCTTGGCTTGCGCCGACAGTAGGAGAATGGGGTTATATCGAGAAATCCCTCACAGGGAGGGGATCGCATTTCCGGCTCCCAAATCAATAAGTTAAGAGCTGAAAATTCTTCACGAACAGGCCTCATAGT
>JBARSI010000291.1:0-12897 GCA_049644665.1 Anaerolineales bacterium | reverse complement strand
CACCCCCGCTTAACCGCGATTTCGTTGAGCCGGACCTCATTGATATGATCCGCCGCGCCGATCTCGTACTCCTCACCATTGATATCCAGGACTCCCCCTTCGACCACCTTGAGGAAACAGTCGCCTTTCTGGAAAGCCACAGGATCATCCCGCTGCACCGGAAGGATGACTTCCCCCAGGATCGACGCCACACATTCTTTCCATTCCTGGTCGTTGTGAACAAAGTTGATGATGAAAACCTGGATGATGACTATAAGGTCTTCACAGAGCTGCTCGATGACGTCTGGCATACCGTGCCAATCTCAGCCACGACCGGTCACAATGTCGACCAATTCAAATGGACGGTGTTCGATTTATTGGAGATCACCCGCATCTATTCTCAAGCTCCAGGGAAGGAGCCTGACCTCAATTCACCTTTTGTAATGCAGCGCGGAAGCACCATCGAGGAGTTTGCGGCTCAGGTCCACCAGGAAATCGCCAGTGACCTGAAGACTGCCCGTGTCTGGGGGAGCGCAGACTTCGACGGTCAAATGGTTGGTCGCGATTTTGTCCTGCAAGACGGTGATGTGGTTGAGTTGCGCGCCTGATACTCCCCTTTCCGTGGTCTCATTGGATTTATGGATTTTGCTCAAGAAGAGAGCGAGGTGCGGAAATTATTTCGCGAGTTCGATCTGCGCTCATAAATAATAGTTGATATAAATTCAGTCGCGCTGCCAAATCCGAATTTCAGATACCCTCTGTATTAACGGGCCAACGACATCGTAAGAAGAATAACGGTTCTCCCAGCCGCTCCCAGGCGCTCGAGCAGCACTTCATCCATAAAATCGCCCGGTGAGTTCGTCTCATCCGCCTTTCGCCAACGAAGGAGTAAACTCGGCACACCCTGCTCCATGAATGGTATCTGGTCGGATTGGAACGCGTCTTCCCTGGATGGCCACTCAATCCACTCAGGAGGCAGTCTGGAGAGACGTTTGACCTCAGCAGCGGATTCCATCACCAGGCTGAGGCGTACTTCTGCGAGTTCATCCTGGATCGCCACACGTGACAGCAGGAGTCCATCCTGATCGACAGTTCCCATCGCCTCCAGGTAATAACCCGTACCACCGCCAATGGCATCCAGTTGAATCATAGCCCGGGTCTTATCGAGCGGGAAAAGCGGATGGTCGATGTAATAACGCGACCCAACCTCCCCCGACTCCTGAGCTCCCCAGGCGGCGAAGAGCACACTATGTACAGGCTGATAGCCCGTCTCCTGCCATACACGGGCGACCTCGAGCAAGACGCCAATGCCAGTGGCGTTATCGTTTATCCCAGGGAAACGTAACCCGGGCGTCACAGTGCAGAGCTCTGCCTCCCTCGCCTCTTCGCTCGGTGTCACGCCCGGCAAACACTGCCAGATATCAGGGTCATCACCGACATGATCATAGTGGGCACTGAGGATGACGATTTCATCTGCCCGCGTGGGATCAGAACCCGGCAGTAATCCCAGGACATTTGCGTCTAACACATAACTGGTGGGGCTGTAGGGCAAATCGATCAACACTTGCACACCAAGAGGTAGAGCGGGTGGAGATCGCTTGACGCTAACCAGGGTTTCTCCCGCGATCTTCAGTAGATCTTCAAATGCATTTCTTTCAAGATGGAGCACCGGGAGATTAACGACTTCGGGTTCGCTGAGAGGTAAAGCGTCCTTATTAAGAAATGGTTTCCCTCCGCGGATGTCTGTTACCACCACGAGACCCAATGCCCCACTGGCAACAGCCTGTTCGATCTCATCCGCTAAGCTGCCCGTCACATCTCTCAGCACAATCTTTCCACTAAGGTCCAGGTCTGAATATTCCTCCTCACGCGTCCAAATCAGCTCCCCTGTCACCGGCCCTGAGTAAGGATAAGCCTGCGGAATTGTCTGGAAGTGCTCACGATAATGATAGTCAGCCAGGATTTCACCATCCTGGTCCAAAATCCGCAAAGATGGCTGGCGTTCAAGCTGGATCGAGTAGATCGGGAACTTTTGGAGGTAGCCGAACTCGTCCTGACCGTTGAGCGCTTCCGTTGACTCATCGCCCTGGTCTTCGGCGCTCGCCTCCCGTTCAATAGGGGTAATGGGGATCAATCCATAAGCCTCAAACGATTCTGCAATGTACTCAACCGCCGCTTGTGCCCCCGCAGAACCGGCACCACGGCCACCGAATTCCGGACCCGCGAGCATCTGGACATGGGCGAAAGCCCTTTCGGAATCGAAGCCCTCAGCGAATCGCTCCATACCAACAGGGAGATGCCCTCGTAGAATCGATTGCCTCCATTCTTCGTCAAAGGCGCCTTGGTCGAGGCCAAACGCTTCTTGGAAAGCTGCGGCCTCATCATTCCCTGTGGCGAGCAGTTGGAAGAACTCAGAGAGATGATCGCCCCCATAATTCTCCAGAAGGTAATTCACGCTGTCCCACGCCTGCGCATCCGCCAACTGCTGTGCTTCTTCATCTAGTTCTTCTGCGTCCGACATCTCGAGCAATAAACCCAATTGATCTCTCTCAAGCTTACTGGGCAGCCTTAGAAGTTGCCGCATTGCCAGACTTGAGCGTTCACCACCATCCAGTTCGGCAACCAGAGCGAGGCTCATCCCCCGCAGCAGCCACTCACTTTCGAGACCGGATTGAGTCAATATATGACGAAGGATGCTTTCCGTGAGTTGTGTTTGAAACGCCTCATCCAGATCCAAGGCCGACGCAAGCAGCTTCAACGACTGATCCGCTGCCGTTCGATAATGCTGATCCTCGTCGGTCCCACTACCTGGCCAAATGGATCCCCAGAATCTCGACTCAACATCATACAATTTTACGGTTAGCTGCGGATACGCTTGAAGGGAGAGAGCGCGGCGGATCTCGGCATATGCACTTTCCGTGTACTCCAAAACTTGGCCAGCCAGGTCCTCTAAATCAGGAGGGTAGAAGACGCGTACACGACCCCTGCCCATACTCTCGAAGTATGCACCCGCCCAGCGGTATCCTGAAGCCGTAGGTGAGAAATGGATCCGGGAGGATGAGCGCGCTATCCTGGGCGTCGATCCATCTACCATCGTTTCCTGCACGACGTAGATAGCCGCCAGCAAACTGCCGTCCTCTAGCAGGGCCAGGGGTTCCCATTCGAAGCTGATCTTAGCATCCGACACTTCCATCGCGAAAGAGAAATAACTCCCCTGCTCAGCGACAAGAAATGGAACAGTTGGGTCGACGGTACTGAGAAAAACCGCCTCGTCTCCATCTTCTATCGCCTGACTGCGGATCGAGAGCATGGCCTCCATATCTTCAGCTACCCGTCCCAGTTCATCAGTCCAATATGCCTTCCAGGCATCTTCGAATTCAGCATTATCCATACCCAGAGTGTTTTGAATTTCCGCTTGCAGCACGTCGGCATTCTCACAATTACTCGTGGCACACGCACGACCCAGGGTTCGTATCCACCTCCCCAGGCCGTACCACCCTTTCAGAGCTTGAAGGTAATCAACTGAAGCCCAGGACGCCGTCAACCCCTGGATGTAGCCATCCGCGAATAAGGCCCGCGAAAGCCGCGGAAGATAGAGGGGTTGGATGCCCGTCGGGTCCGCCTCCGCGCGGATTAAGATAGGTAGTCCCTCCCACAACCAAGGAAGGATCTCCTCATCTACACCCGCTTCGGTCAGCAGCACTCGAACGAGGGCATCTTCCAGAAGTGCCGGGGCTTCGATCACATCATCCAAGACCAGCTTGATAATGCCTTCGGAAACCCATGCCGCTCTATTTCGCCCCAGCGAAGGCAGGGTGGAAAGTGCTAGCTCGGAACTATTCCGATACAGTTCGATGCTGAGGTCTTGAGGCAGCGCCAACCCTAATTGTCGGCCGGTGTCCTGCATATACGACATTGGCCGTTGAAGCAGATCTGCAATATCGATCTCTTCCCCTTCCGGAATGGAAACATTCAAGTTGACCCCGGCCAAGCGGGATGACGTCGCGTCAGCGCCCGGGTAGATATCAACCGGCATCATGTCGCTTCCTGCCCAGCGCCAGCCGTCTGCTGTGCGCAGGATCCGAACAGCAAGGTTCGCAAGCAAAATCCCATTTTCGCTCGAATCCCCATCGGGTGCGTATAAAAATCTCATCTTTACAATGGTATCCGCTCGATCCCCTTGAATCAGAATGCTTTCAATATCTAAGTCGAATTCCAGCGGATTGAGCCGTTGAGCATCGTCAAACCAATACTGATCCTGGTCTCTCTGATCGGGATGTGATGTAGCCAAAAAACGCCCCAGATCACTCTCCATGAGTGCTGCAGCACGCTGAGCCAGCAGTTCCCGGATGGTCGGTTCGCCCTCAACCAATCCCAACAACGTCAGGTTTGTCACTTTCATGCTTTGATCAAGCTTATCGAGATCAATCCGCTCCGGTGTGTCTATAGGGCGGTGATAATCCCGATATTGGCCCTCTGTATCCAGCCATCCGATCATGTTGGCAGGTACACCAACCTGCAGGAAGGGGAAATGGTCGCTCCTTCCCACCTCGGTGACGACTGCGTCTAAACCTATCAAATCTGCTGCAGCGGTGATTTGGGCTTCGATCCCGCCCCACCCATCCACTTGTACAACTTCTCCCCCGCCGCCGATCATATCAAGCTGAATGACTGCGCGCGTCTGATTGAGCGGATAGCTCGGGCGCTGGGTGTACGCACGCGAGCCAAGCAACCCCAATTCTTCACCGTCCCATGCCGCAAAGAGCACAGTCCTCCTGGGAACATAGCCTTGCTCGTGCCATGATCGCGCTATTTCCAGCAGCGCCGCCACCCCCGAGGCATCATCGTTTGCCCCTGGCCAGACTGTGCCGTCAGGCGCTTGCCCCATATGGTCATAGTGGGCGCTAAGGATGACCACCTCGTGGGCGACGGCAGGATCCCTGCCAGGTAATACTCCCAGAACATTTCGCCCTTCACAGCCAAGTGATATGCACCCCTCCGGTCCAGCCTGATCGACTTCAAGGCGGGCACTTGTCGCGAGGGGGCGAGAACGGAAAGCCAGAGAGATATCCTGAAGTGACAAACCGCTTCCGCTCAGAAGGACTTCTGCGACATTCGGCGCTACCAGGAAAGTTGGGATCGGATGCGGGACAATGGATTCCTGCCGCGAATAGGCGAAATCCAGCGATCTTTGTGCTGGATCAACGAGCAGCAACAAACCCTGCGCCCCATGCTCGATAGCATTCCGGTCCGCATCCACTTCTGGCACCTGCCAGCAAAAAGCAATCTTGTCTTCGACGGTGACATCATTAAAATCGCTTTGCTCACAGTTATTCACCCACACCACATCCGCCTCAAAGGACCCTTCGCCAGAGTAGTTCTTGGAACGCACGTTGTAGTCTTCATGAAGCACGAAGTCCATGAGTAAATCACCGTTGCTGTACACCTCCAGTTTTGGGAGCGACGCCAGCGGCTCATAGGGAACAGGGAAGGGCTGGAAGAATCCGCCATCCTCGCCCGCTGGCTGGAGACCAACATCAGCGAATTGACCCGCAATGTATTCGGCCGTTCGCCAGCCCTCGATCGAGCCTGCCAACCGACCCAAGTATGGAGGTCCGGTCAGGATCTGGATCTGTTGGAATGCTCGATCAACATCAACCGTAAAAGCCATCGCCACCAGGTCCCCCGATGCGGCGACGTCTCCGGGCAGGTAAGGGACTGGGGTAACGACAGGTGTCGCTCGAATTTCAGGCTCCTGGCTCACGCCCAGATCCTGTTCTTCCTCCACAGCGATTCCCTCGCGCCGCGGGAGGGACGCATAAAAGACGGATGGTTGCACCCTCTCACTCTGAAGTGAGCGACTCCACAAGATCAATCCCCCCGCCCACAGTAACAGGATCAGCCCGCCGCTTGCCAACGCCAGAGTCCGAGCCCTGCCCCCTGAGAGCCTGGTCTCTCGGCTTGGTTTTTCTTTCTCAAAGGACCAGCGATTCATGAGAGGTTGTGCATAGCCGTAGGTGAGCGTTCTCCAAAGCCACTCCACCGGTCCAAACCGGTATCTATCCAGCCACCATGCGCTCAGGCCGATCTGCAGCAGGTAGATCAGGAGGGTCAGAATGAGCCCTGTCGTGGGATCGATCCTGCCATAGAAACCCAGGCCGTAGCCGTAAAAAATCATGGTTGACAGCACGGATTGGAAGAGGTAATTACTTAGCGCAGTTCTCCCTACAGGGGCGAGGCGAATAAGGCGCTGCCGCCAGCGTTTGTTCTGGGAGAGCAAGACAATGGCCGCGATATAAAACAACATTAACCCAGGTGCGCCTATCGTTCTCGCACCCACCCGGATTGTCTGCCAGTAATCGGCGGGAAAACGATTGGGCCAGAGCGTGGCCGAGACGAAAACCGCGTTGAAGAGTAACCCCACGGTGAGGGCAATCCAGATCCCCTTTCGGACGCGCGGCAGATAGCGTTCGATGTTCTGAAAGAACCCGAACTTACCCGCCGCGAGCCCCAGCAAGAACATGCCGAAGACATTGCCGAAGGAGAAAATGAAATTTGAGTTGTGCGCGAGATATTCTTGTATCCTGCGCCGCGTTACTTCCAAGTAAGAGCCTGTGAGATACAGCCCATCAGGAAATTGCAACTGGCGGAAATAATAAGTGATGTCGGCATACCAAGTGCGGAAATCCTGAACGGCTTCTAAAGGAAGGGTAAGGAGTATGGATGCGATAAGAAACGAAACGGAGGCCGTTAGCAGGAATCGAGGGGACCGATTGCGGAAAAGAAGCAGGAGAAAACCCAGCATGGCGTAAAGCGTGAGGATGTCGCCGGTCCAGATTAAGGTGCCATGTATAGCCCCGAAGAGGAGCAGCACCAGCAACCGGCGCATGTAGCGCGGCAGGAAAGCCTTCCCCTTGGATTGAGCACGGATTATCTGAACCGCCATGCCCCAACCAAAAAGAAAGGAGAACAGGGAGTAGAATTTTGCTTCGACCAAGAAGCGCGTGAGGATGTAAATTATTTTATCTGCTACCTGGTACCACGCCCCTGGTCCCGGAGGTTGCCCGCTGAAGGAAACCATATTGGCAACAAGGATGCCGAAGACAGCGAACCCTCGCAGAACATCGATCAATTCGATGCGCTCATGACTCGCAACCGGTGCGCTGATATTCTTATCCTCGCTCGACATCTTCGCCATTAGTACCTTGAATTACTCTATGTCTTCGTTTCCTGCCACGTACCATCCGTAGAGGCCACATTAGGGTGGCTGCTCACTGAGATATTCAAGCTGGACCCAGCCGCTTTCATCTCCCCGGCGAACAATTGCCCAGAAGGGATTCTGATCCGGGTCATATGCCTCCACCGTAACGCGTGTGCCTCGTTCCATCAACGTAGACACACCCGAAGTGTTGTCTGGGCGCTCGTGCAGGATAACAATGGGCTCCGCCCCTACTAAGTACGCGCTAACGTCCGTCTCCGTAGAAGGATCGGACAGGATAATGAGCCTCAGGGTAAGGGTCAGAAGGACCAGTCCTGTGATTACTCCAAGCGTAATCAGCCAGGCGATGTTTGGCGTAGAATGATCGGTGCGTTTCATAATTTTAGTAATTTGTCTGTCTGACGATTTTGGCCATCATCAAAGCAAACACCTCCCCAAATTCTTGAAATCGCTCGACATCCAGGCGCCCGATGACATCAACCTGAGGCGCGAGATCCGCATGCACCCAACCAAGATGCATCCAAGGAACACCCGATCCTGAACCAGTTCGGTATGATTGAGCAAAAACCTCCGGCACCACGATGTCTACCTCCCGCTCGGCTACCGTTTCGCGCAACACATCGAGATATCGCCCCGGTGCATTCCCGGTAACCTGGAGAACCGATTCCCCCGCGCCCACATTATCGAGATTGAAAACAACTCTGGGCAAGACGCGCATATTGGGATTCATGGAGGTCAGGTGCCGGAAGTTCTTGGCATCCATAAGGAATTCATCCACCCCTGCAAACCCCTGCGTTCCCGTTCCCCAGGCGATGAAGAGAACCGGTCGGCGGGGATCGAGGGACTGTTCCTGCCAGAGATGGGCAATCTCAAGAAGCATCGCCACGCCTGAACCATTATTATTCGCGGCGGGATAGACAGTGCCGTCCGGATCGATTCCCAATCCGTCGTAGTTGGCGAACAACACAACCAACTCCCCGGCATTATCAAAATCCGACCCGGGGCGAAAACCAATCACATTCTGAATCTGGTAGTCCTGAGGGTCACTTAACTCCAACCGCATGCGGATCTTCGGTGCCAGATCCCTTCGAAACCAACCAGCGCCGATGACGTCAGCCGCCTCGATCTTGAATAGATCTGGAATTGTGAGCCCGTCGTCCGTCAGAATCGTCTGAGCAACAGCAGGTCCAATCTGGAATATTGGCAGGGTTGGGCTGCGCACGAAGTCGCGTTCTTCCCCAATGTAGATCATTTCTGAACGGAGGGTGTCACCGCTTTCCTGTTTGATCCATAGGATCCCCTGGGCACCCCGGATCAACGCCTCCGTCGGAAAATCCTCCGGCGCGTTCCCCTCCTGCAGTAAAACAATTTTGCCCTGCAAATCTAACCCTTTGTACGCCTGTGGTGTGGGTTCCTGATCGTCTCGAAAACCAATGAAGGTCAGTGGGGCTTCTGCCTGACCGTTTCCCCCGTGTCCGGTGATCATAAATCCGAAATCCTCTTGATGATTGAATTTGACGGCTTCTGATCCATCGGGATTCAGCAACGCTAGTTCTGGCTGTTGAATTGGGCGAACGAGCTGGGCTTCGATGGAGTAGATGTAGCTGTTATGCATCCGGCCAGGATCCAGCCCGAAACTCTCGAATCGTTCGGCGATGTACTCGACAGCCTCCGCCCCTCCATCTTGTCCATGTCCCCTCCCCGACATGTCTGCAAGTGTCTGCGCCTCCTGGTAAGCTCGCTCCCCATTGAAGGCCATCGCAACTTTTGTGAACCAGGGCGCCGGACCTGTCCGCTGAATGATATAAACCGTCGCGACGGATAGTGCGGCCACAAACAACAACATGCGTTTTCGCAGGAGAAGTGCTGTGTTCAGGCCGTAGACTTCGATGTGGCGCCGCAGACCCTCTCCAAGTGTATTGAAGCCCAGGACCGAGATGAAGAAAGCCAGCGCCGGCGGGAAAACGACAAAAGGCTTCGCTCGCAGGTAGCGGAAACCCTCCGCAAGCATTGCCCCCCACTCCGGGATTTCAACAAGCTGGAAAATTCGATTGACTTCGATCGCCACCTCGATCGAAATGCGACTCCCACCGCCGATATAAACGCCGACAAAGCCCAGTTCCCCCAGCAACATCATCACTGCGCCCATCTCCAAGAATGTGATCACCAATAGCTGGGGAAGCACATTGGGCAGCACATGGCGCACTGCTGTGGCCAATGCCGGCAGGCCCGCTGATTCTGCGCCTTCGATGTAGGGCATCTTCTTCAGAACGAGGAATTCGCTGCGCGAATATTGCGCGATCTCGGTCCAGCCCACAATTGAAAGCGCGACGATAAAAACCGGTAAACCGCGGCGGATGTCGAGCGCGTAGATCAGGATCATGCTGCTGACCAGCAGAGGCAATGAAGTGATCACCCCGATGATCCCCATTACGATCTGATCCGCGGCACGACCTTCATTCCATCCCGCCAAGCCGCCCAGGGCCAGGCCCAAAAAAACACGGGCCATCGTGATAAAGGCGCAGGCGACAAGCGTATTTCTCGCTCCATGCATGAGCAAGCTGAGTAAATCAATGCCCCATTGATCCGTACCGAGCGGAAACTCCGTTGAAGGAGGCAGCGGCGGCTGGATGAACACGTCTAGCTCACGATCGAAATAAGGGGTGATCGGCCGGCCTGTTAGATAAGGGTTTTGCGGGGCTAGCGTTGGCCCGAAGAGAACAACCAGGAAGAGCACCAGAACGATTGCCGTGCCGAGAAGCAAGGGTACGTTTGTGAATACAGCTTTCAGAAAGGACTTCCTGCGCCTCTCCACTCTCTCCGCAACGAAATCATCCTCCGAGAGCAGGCCGGGAAGCGCGGATAAATCCGATCGCGGATTCAATATCTTCGATAAGAACTCCCTCGCTCGACTCATTTCAGCTCCTCGAGGCGCGGGTCGATGAGTCGAAAAGCTAAATCCAGGACCAGGTTAAAAAAAAGAAAAGTCACTCCAAGAGCGAGTGCCAACGTTGTTACCAGTGTCGTTTGACGGGCATCGATCGCCTGTAATAGGTTCAGTCCTATACCCGGCCAGTGGAAGAAGAGTTCTACCACCGGCAAGCTCCCCAGGCTGAAACGCAGCGATACCCCGATTGCGGTAAGTACAGGCACGGCTAGATTCTTGAGAGCATGCACATTCACCGTCCGCATGCGAGATAAGCCTTTAGCATAAGCGGTGCGAATATAATCCTGCTCAATGATGCGGCTGAGACTTATGTAGGAGGCACGCGTCAAATAGGCTAGCGGCCGGGCAGATAAAACCAACAATGGCAGAAACATATGCTCGAAATCCCAGGCAAAGCCGATGATGCTGACCAATCGATGCCCGAAGGTTCTCAAGTAGAGAATCTCGCCTTGCTGTAAGAGAATCCCGGCAAAGAATGAGGGGATCGAAATTCCAAGAAGCGTGAACGTCAAGATGGGCAAGACCAGACTCTTATGGCGGGTAAGCGCTAAAAAGCCGCCCGTGACTACGCCAATAAGCGCCGAGCCGGTGAGTGCGAACAGCAGCAACCCCATACTGTTGATATACGACTCGCGCAAGAGATCCCGGACCAGAACGGGAAAACCATGTTCTGAAGTAATGAAGCCTAGTTGCCCTTGGAGCACTGCTCGAACATAGGCGATTGTGTCTACCCAAGCCAAGGATGCATTCCTGGCAAAGTCAAGACCGGCCCCTGGGCCGGAGGAATTCACAGCCATCCGCATCCCCAGATGGACGAAGAAGATGATCAACGCACAAACCATGATAATGAAGAGGATGCGTCGGGCGAGGTATCTCAGCATTTTGGTTTCTTTATGAGCTCGTTATAGGTTAAACACGGCGATTGTGTGGCCGCCCAATATAACAATAAAATCATGGTTACTCAGAGCTGCCCGGACCGAAGTCCGCATGAGTATAAACAATAAACGTTCAATCTTCTATAAGCGAAGCGCCCTTAAACCAGCGAAGCTCCCTGAAACCCCGGAGACGTCTCTTTGATGTACCTCTCTGAAGAGCCATTGGTTCACACAGGAAAGGTCTCATTCATCCATGTGAGGGTTATGACTGGTTCATACAAGGACTGCTTGAGGTCAATCCTGAAAGCCGGTGCCTTTACTTGACGTACATTGATCCGCATTTGAACCTCCAGGGGGAGGTGTAAGTACCAACTGAAACTGTGAGAATTGGCCCGCGGGTTCTTGAACCATGGGAAATGCACAGGGAAACCATCGAACGCAAATGACCTGGATTTGCCACCGAGCGCCTACCCGACCTCGGGCAGACAATGGCGATAGGTGCAAGATTATAATAGGATTTCATAGGAGCAATGCATGACTGAAGCATATGATTTTGATCGAGCATGGATGGATAAATTCCGGACCCATTTGGACGAGGCAGTCGGGGAGGAGATTGGCGAGGAGGTAATCCAAAAATGCGGAGCCCTATCGTCTGAATCAAGCCGTCTTGAAGTCATCGAGTGGACCATGCAAGCGATGGAACGACTCGATTCGTTTGTAGATGAAAAGGCAAGTCGGTCGATATTATCCGCCTGCGCCTGCCATTATCCGAAAGAGAATCTACATGAAATCAAAGCTGTCTACGCGACAACTAAAGACATCGATCAGGTTCAAGGCATGCTTCAGGAGCAGTTTGAATCATTCTTAAAGAACACAATTAAAGTGAGCGATGAGATGCTCGCCGAGATCGTGGACCGGGGCTGGGGTTCCGCCGGGATAAAGAGGGGAAATACAATCGTCGCCACGAAAATCCCGAAAAGCGGCCACCTAATCGAATACATGAATGAAACCAACCCGGAGGAACGGCGGCGATACTATTGCCATTGCCCGCGAGTCCGCGAAGCTGTCAAAGACAACCTGATGATCTCGTCCACCTATTGTTATTGCGGCGCCGGGTTTTATAAGGGCATCTGGGAGGAAATCTTGCAGCGACCCGTCGAGGTGGAAGTGCTTGAATCTGTCTTGGGCGGCGGTGAGGTCTGCAAGATCGCCATTCATTTACCGGATAACGCCTGAACAAAATCTTCCCGGCCATGTCATCAACAAGACCGGGAAGCTGGTTTCTTTTGGAACTTTGGGATATTACCAACGCTCTTGTCTAACCACACCCGCCTCCAGTCGGAGCGCGTTTCAACTCCAACTGGATCTTCGGCGTAAATTCCAACTCGAACTCGTGGTAATCCGGATCGGCGATTTGATATGCAGCGCCCAATGCCGAGGCAAACTCGTAACGTAATTCTCCCTCACGAGCGCCTTCCAGTGGCCGGATTCCTGGTTCCTCCATCGCGAAAATATCCAGCCAGCCATTTATTCCCCCCTCCAGAATATAAACATTCGGCACACTCTCGGCAATCAAAACCTTCCACGCCTCTGTCGCCTCGATTTCATCGTTGCTCATCAACACAAAAACAGTCTCTGGCGGCTCTAGATGAAATTCTGACACAAACAAGTTGAGCTCATTAACAGTGGCACGTCGTGCGTCCGCCAAGTGGAAAAGATTGTAGTCCGGCTCTTCGCGGATATCCAACATCACCAGGTTGAGGTCATGATCGTGCATGACGTGGAGAAGCTCCCCTGACTCAATCTGGACTGAACGGTCTATCAAGAGCGCCTCTTTCTCAGGCGCGATCTTCAACCATCGGTCAAGCGTTGTTGGT
>JBARSI010000290.1:0-6625 GCA_049644665.1 Anaerolineales bacterium | reverse complement strand
GTATTGGATGTCGCCCTCCATACTTCGAGAAGATGAATTGGCTCGCAGACTGCTGCTTTCGCTGCGTTTGCCAAGAGTGCTTACCGCCCTATTGATGGGAATGTCTCTATCTGCTGCTGGCGCCGTGCTCCAGATGGTTTTCCGCAACCCACTGGTCGAACCCGGATTCCTTGGAGTTTCTCAAGGCGCGGCATTCGGAGCGGCGTTAAGTATTTTATGGGTAGGGTCATCCCCCATCGTTTTGGAGATCTCTGCCATTATTTTCGCATTGATCGGCCTTATGCTGTCTTATTCCCTGGCCCGCCGAATGCGCCACGGCAGTTGGACGCTGCGCCTTATCCTCTCCGGCATCGCCGTATCGGCACTCTTTTCAGCCGGCAATGGCATTATGAAATATCTTGCCGATCCCCTGTCTCAACTCCCCGAGATTACCTTTTGGATGTTGGGCGGACTTTGGGGAATGACCTGGCACAAACTCCTTTTCATCTCACCTTTTGTCATCATAGGCTTGTTGATCGTTTATTTAATGCGTTGGCGGCTTAACCTGCTTTCCTTGAGCGAAGAAACTGCCTTTTCACTGGGCACCGCTCCTGCCCGAGAACGAACGCTGCTGCTCATCGGTGCCGTGTCCGCCACTGCTGCCATCACTTCGGTGGGTGGCATCGTCGGTTGGATTGGACTAATCGTGCCCCATATTGCCCGGCGTATCTTCGGTGCGAATGCCCAATATACGATCCCGGCATCCATGGTAATCGGCGGTGTGTTCACCGTAATCTGTGACAATCTCGCCCGCTCTCTTTTGCCCGGTGAAATCCCCTTAGGAATCCTCACCTCTCTCATTGGTGCCGTTGCCTTCCTGGGATTGATGATCAGCCCTCAATTAAAGATGCGAATATGAATACTCCTGGGATCATCTCTCTCTCAAATCTGACCTTCAGTTACGATGCCAACCTTCAAGAGGCGATAAGCGATCTGTCGCTCGAAATCCCGGCCGGATCGATTGCCGCCATCTTAGGCCCCAACGGCGCCGGTAAGTCTACTCTTCTGCACATCCTCCTGGGCATGCTTACCCCACAGAACGGTCAGGTGCTTCTTGATGGGAAGAACCTGTCTTTCTACTCGCGCAGAGAGATGAGCCGCCTGGTCGGGCTCGTTCCTCAAATTGAGCATATTCCGTTTGAATTCTCGGTTATGGAATATGTCTTGCTGGGCCGAGCTCCCTACCTTGGTATTTTACAAATGCCGTCGGATGAGGACTACCAAACAGTCTCGGAAATAATTCGGACCTTGAAATTGACACACCTGGCTCATAGGGCTGTAATCGATCTTAGTGGCGGCGAACGCCAGATGGTCCTTTTGGCTCGTGCGCTAGCACAGCAGCCGCGCATCCTGCTACTTGATGAGCCCACCTCCCATCTCGACTTGAGCAATAAGGGTCACATTCTACAAATCCTCAGGGATCTAGCCGAACAAGGAGTTACGGTTATATTCACAACGCATGATCCCTACACCGCCGTACTCAGCGCCCGCTATTTGATTTTGATGCGTGAAGGCCGCATACTGGACACTGGTCCTATCGAGCAGGTCCTCAAATCCGATAAGCTAACCTCAACCTACGGGGTTCCCGTGCGGGTGGTTAAAGTCAAGGGACATCCTGTCATTCTGCTCGACCAAACTCTGACATGACACAAAAGCCGTCGATTCTGATAATTAGTGGAACGCGTGCATCTGGCAAGACTACATTCTGCGCACGCATGACTAAAATCCTCAAATCAAACGGCTGGGATGTCGCAGGCTTGCTCTCGTTTCCCATTATCAAGCAAGGTGAACAGATCGCCAAAGATGCTTTTGACATTCGCTCTGGAGCTCGCCGAAGCCTTGCGCGCATAAACTTCCAAGACATCGCCACGACTGAAGTCCAAACTGGACGATGGATTTTCGACACAAAGTCCCTCGCCTGGTGTAATGCAGTATTTCACTCATCCGTTCCCTGTGATTTTCTGGTGATAGATGAAATCGGACCTCTTGAATTTAACCAGGGGCAAGGCTTTCTCGAGGCTCTGACCGCCCTGGATTCCGGCGAATACATGTTCGGCATAGCCGTTATCCGCCCGGGGCTTCTTGAAACCGCCATGCAGAGATGGCCGACTTCGAAAATCATCGAACTCACGGACATCAATCATGCCGAACAACAAGCTCTTCAATTGGCTGCAGAAATAACCAGCGGCATTCACCCACCCCCAAAATAGGCCTGGTCAGCAAGTTGCGCTTATCAAAGCCATAGATGGATTTTCCCTCATTACGAATATTGATCGAGAATGGTGCTTTCTTTTTAGCTCCAAACCAGAGCCTTCCTTCACTTAAACGAGGCGGTACAGATCTCTTCACGATAGCTCAACACTACCGTTGGCTATGCGCAGCTTGTCGGCCGCAGAAATAAATTTTCTGCCTTTCGCGCTTCCACCAGCCCCAAACACCTGGATGGTATAATCCCCGCGTGGATCCGAAACAGTGGCACACAGCGCTTACGAAGACTCGACGTTCAACTTTTGGTCGCATTGCAACTCTCCTGGGAGCGACGGAATTGACGCCCGATTTCTGGGAGGACCTCGAGGCAGCGCTGATTCAAGCCGATATGGGAGGGACCCTTACCCAGAGATTGCTGATTGAACTTCAGGAAACTGCCAGCCAGGAGGGGCTCCTACGAGGCGAAGAGATCTACACACTACTCAGGAGTCTGCTCTTAGAGCGACTGAACGCACCAATCGATTCCGCAGTCAATCAAAAACCCCATGTCCTGATTCTCGTTGGGGTAAATGGCACCGGTAAGACAACAACCGCCGCGAAACTCGCTTTCGCTCATTCAAAGGCAGGGCTTCGAGTCTTGCTGGCAGCAGCTGATACCTATCGAGCCGCTGCTCAAGAGCAGTTATCGATTTGGGGCGAACGCCTTGGTGTAGATGTGATTTCCGCCGAACCAGGCAGCGATCCCGGCGCTCTCGTGCACAACGCCTGTCAAGCAGCGCATGCCCGGAACGCCGATGTGGCAATCGTCGACACCTCGGGCAGGATGCACACCGAGCACAACCTTATGGCGGAGCTGCAGAAGATCTGTCGGGTGGTAAGTAAATTCATCGATGGTGGCTCTCATGAAGTACTCCTTGTTCTCGATGCGACTACCGGGCAAAATGGCCTGGCGCAGGCACAAGCTTTTGCAGAAGCTGTACAGCTGGATGGGGTCATCTTGACCAAATTAGATGGATCTGCCAAAGGTGGTGTGGGGTTCGCCATCGTCGATTCGCTGGGCATTCCAGTGCGCTATGTCGGCATAGGTGAAACCTTGGAAGATCTCGCCGTCTTCGATCCGCAGGCTTTCGTCGATGCCCTTCTACTTGACCCTGTATCACCTGCGGGCTAAGCTTGTGGTCATTCATACCGGCGATATTAATGAAAATTAATTAAATTCTGTAACGGGAAGGTTAAATAATGGAAGAAATCAGAACACAACTCAATAAAATCCAAGCACAAATCCAAGATCTCCTGGTGCGGCTTTGACTTCGCTAAAAGCGAAACTCAGCTAGCGAAAATCCAAAAAGCCACCGAAGCCCCAAATCTCTGGGATAACCCCGCTGAAGCAAAATCGACGATGCGTAAACTCGCTCGTTTACAACGAGATGTCGATGGTTGGAATGCACTCCAACAGCGGGTCATAGATGCTGTTGAGCTTGCCGCTCTCGAAGACGACGATATACGCGGGGATCTTGAAAAAGAGCTGGCTGAGCTTCAGGACGAGATTAATCGACGCGAGACTCTGGCTCTCCTCTCCGGCCAATACGATAAGGAGAACGCAATTCTTGCCATTCATGCTGGCGCTGGAGGAACCGATTCACAGGATTGGGCCTTTATGCTGCAACGCATGTACCTCCGCTGGGCGGAGTCACACGATTACAATTCCGAGATACTTGACACCAGCGAAGGTGAAGAAGCGGGCATCAAGAGCACAACGATATATATAGAGGGTAATTTCGCCTACGGGTACCTCAAAGCGGAGAAAGGAGTCCACCGGTTGGTCCGGTTGTCACCCTTTGATTCTGCGAATCGTCGGCACACCTCATTCGCCCTCGTGGAAGTCCTTCCACAGGTCGAATCGGCAGGAGATGTGCAGATAAACCACTCTGATTTACGCATCGACACATATCGATCTGCAGGTGCAGGTGGACAAAGCGTTCAGAAAAACGATACTGCTGTGCGGATTACTCACATCCCAACGGGCGTTGTCGCTACCTGTCAGAACGAGCGGTCCCAATCACAGAACAAGGAAAACGCTATGCGGGTGCTTCGAGCTCGCCTGCTAGACATCCTGAACCGTGAACAAGCGGAAGAACTGGCCCAGATCAAAGGTGATCACATCAAAGCTGAGTGGGGAAACCAGATCCGCTCCTATGTTTTACATCCATATCAAATGGTTAAAGACCACCGGACCGATCTAGAAATTGGAAATGCAAATGCAGTTCTTGACGGGAAGATCGATGCGCTCATCGAGATGTACCTCCGGTCTACGATCGGAGAAAGATCATCATGACTAGCATCCAAGTAATCCAGCAATCTTGTCGGGGCATTGCCCCTCTGCTATAATCCGGCGGCTTACGAATTCATGCTCCCTCCATCAGAATTGGACGGAGTCCCATAAGCGGACATCCCTTTTTAACGACATCTCTTTCGGGTTGATAGGGGTGCGAGGAGGAACTTGCGTGGCATTCTATCTCAACATTGTATTGGCGATTGTCTCCGTTGCGCTTATTGCAATCATCATTCTGCAAAGCCGCGGTGCTGGTCTTGGAGGCTTGGGTGGCGGTGGTGACTTTGGAGGGGCTGGCTTCCATGTTCGGCGGGGAATTGAACGCCTGCTCTTTAATATCACTATCGGTCTGAGCGCCGCGTTCTTCATCCTGGCCCTGGTAACCGTTATTCTGGTCGGATAACTCCGCTCAGATCTACTCCGATTTCAACTTCCCCCATCCTTTATGCGGAACATTCGCTGGCAATTACTTATCGCAATAGGTGGCCTTGCTTTGGTGGTCATCCTGTTGGTCGGTCAAACACCCGACCAGATAATTGCGCCCGCCCAACCGGTTGTCGGTGGTGTCTACAGTGAAGCACTGGTCGGTCAGATCATCCGCCCAAATCCCATTCTCGATTCCTTCAATCAACCGGACCGTGATATCGATCGGTTAATCTACCATGGGCTCCTGCATTTCGACTCCCGTGGAATCCCTCTGCCCGATCTAGCGGAATCTTGGGCGGTTTCGGCAGACGCAACGCTGTACACTTTCACATTGCGCGAAGATGCAATCTGGCACGATGGCGAACCCGTCGCCTCGGATGACATCGTCTATACATTTTCCAAACTTCAAGATGATGACTACCCGGGGCCAGAGGATATCCACGAACTCTGGACCCAGGTCAACATTATCCGACTGGATGATAGACGTGTGCAATTCCAACTGCCGGAACCGTTTGCGCCATTTCTAGATTACCTAACCACCGGGTTACTTCCTGATCACCTCCTGCGAGGTGTGAGCGCAGGCGAACTCATCGACCACCCTTTCAACCTGGATCCCGTTGGAACCGGACCCTTCCGCCTTGATCAGTACATCCTAAAGGATGACCTTGTCGTCGGTGTGAGCCTGGTAGCCTTTGATGAATTTTACGGTCAGCGGCCATTTCTCGAACGCATCGAATTCAGACTTTTCGAGAACGAGAAAGACGCGCTGAACGCGTACCACAATGGCGAGGTAATGGGCATTGGGAATATTGGCGAGAGCATCCTGGAAGAAGCTCTTTCGCTTCCCTCGATGAATGTTCACTCCGCACGGCTCCCGCGCATAGGTTTGATCTTCCTTAACCTGCAAAATGCCGAAAAGGAGTTTCTCTCTGAGAAGAAGATAAGACGAGCGTTAGCTCTGGCGATTAACCGTCAATGGATTATCGATCAAGTCTTCCAGGGGCAGGCGGTTCAGCCCATTGGCCCCATAATGCCCGGCACCTGGGGTTTTGCTGAGAGCATCAAAGGACTTCCTTTCAATGCGGCCGAGGCTGCCCAAATTCTTGAGTATGAGGGCTGGGAACTTCCGGCTGGTGCAACACCGGGAAGCCCCGAATATCAACGCGTGAAAGATGAAGAAATCCTTTCCATCGAATTGGTCCATCTTGAAGATTATGCAAATACGCAGATCGCCGAATGGGTTAAACAATATTGGCAGGCGATTGCCATTCAAGTTGATCTGATCCCTGTCTCATCCGACAGTCTTTTCGAAGATTTCCTCCAACCGCGGGCTTATCAAGCCGTCCTTGCCGAATTGGATCTCGGCAGTTACCCGGATCCTGATCCCTACCCTGTCTGGCACGACTCGCAAACAGAAACTGGGCAGAATTACAGCGGATTTTCTGACCGCAATATCAGCATTTGGCTTGAGCAAGCGCGCACTACTCCGGATCGAGGACGGCGCTCTGAGTTGTACACCAGCTTTCAATACCGCTTCCAAGATCAGCTCCCGGCGATTCTCATGTATTACCCAATTTATAATTACGGTATTGATGCTCAGGTACAAGGTGTGACTGTTGG
>JBARSI010000289.1:0-13695 GCA_049644665.1 Anaerolineales bacterium | reverse complement strand
GCGTCCCCAAAATGGGGCGCCCTTATCTGGCGGAGAGGGTGGGATTCGAACCCACGGTGACCCAAAGGACCACAACGGTTTTCGAGACCGCCCCGTTCAACCACTCCGGCACCTCTCCACGGGGTGTTGACATTATAGCGCGCCGGTCGTCAGATATCCACACGTTCTCCCAAAGCAGGGTAATGAACATTGTTCAAGCCGGCCAGCTTGAGCTTTTCCGCGAGTGCTTGTGCGGGCCCTTCTTCCCCATGGACCAGAAAAACGCCTTTAAGCGTATCCTTCGAGGCCAGGGCATATTCGATTAGGTGGGGCTGGTCGGCGTGGGCCGAGAGTCCGTTGATAGATGCAACCTCTGCCTTCACTTTATGTTCTTCACCGAAGATCTTAATCCGTTTATTCCCCTCCGAAAGCCGTCGACCGAGTGTGTGCGGAGCCATCCAGGAGGTGATCAAGACTGTGTTGCGCTCATCGTCGATGTTGTTACGCAGGTGATGCAGGATACGACCGGTCTCTGCCATACCTGAAGCTGAGATGATGATCACCGGATCGTTGATGAAGTTGATGGCCTTGCTCTCATCGACAGATCGCGTGTATGTCAAGAGGTCGAATCCGAGAGCCGAGCCATGCGGGTCAGCGAGCATGAAATTGGTCGCTTCTTCATCGAAACACTCGGGATGATCCCGAAAAATGTCTGTGACATTCACGGCCAGGGGGCTATCGACGAAAACTTTAATGCGGGGGATCTCATGACGATCGATCATCTGGTGCAGGTAGTAAACAAGTGTCTGTGTACGACCGACGGCAAAAGATGGAATGATGACTTTACCGCCCCGCTCGATCGTGCGGCTCAAGACAGCCTGAAGTTCTTCGTAGGCCTGCATCGAGCTGTCGTGTGAACGGTCGCCATAGGTCGATTCCATAATGAGGTAGTCGACATCTTTTGGTAGGACAGGATCGCGTACGATCGGCAGATCAGCGCGACCGATATCGCCGGAGAACATCAGGCGCACCTTGCGGCCTTTTTCTTCGAGGTCCAGGATCACTCCCGCAGAACCGAGGATATGTCCGGCTTCAACTAACCTGGCGATCGCACCGGGAATGGTTTCAAATTGTGCGTCGTAGTGGCGTTGAACGAGCTGTTCCGCAGCGAGGGCGGCATCAGCTATTGTGTATAAGGGTTCAATCGGAGTTTCGCCGCGCTTGGTGCGCCGTTTATTCACGAATTTGACATCCGACTCCTGTATGTGTCCAGAATCACGCAGCATTACACCCGCGAGATGTGCTGTGGCGGTCGTCGCGTCGATGGAGCCAGGGTAGCCCTGCTTGACCAGATTGGGCAAATTGCCCGAATGGTCGATATGTGCGTGGGAGAGAATAGCCGCGTCGAGCACGGTTACATCGAAGGGGAAGTTCAGATTTCGTGAATAAGTGTCTTTGCGGCGACCTTGAAAGAGACCGCAATCCAGTAAAAGTTGATGGTCGTTCAGATTCAATAGATGACGGGAGCCGGTGACCGTTTGAGCTGCGCCATGGAAGGTGATATTCATGATGTCCCTCTTGATTATTGAATAATTCTAAGGATTTCCTCGCCATACCTCTGGAAGCGTGATTCCAATGGATCCATGATCTCCCTCAAGTCCGCCAGGTCGCGCGGTGTGCGTGTGGCGATTTCGACGAGCAGATCTCGAGGTAGGATGATGTCTGATTCGAGCTTCCTTTTTCTTGCTGCGTTTTTGCGCCATTCCCTTAAGGCCTCGTAGCGGGCATGGACGGCTTCATCTAACCTTCGGTTGCGCGGTTTCTGAGGTAACGGAGCTTTTAAGCCATCCTCAACGGCGGCGATGAATTCAGCGCCATAGCGTCTAATGACGTTATTTGTCAATCCGGGCAAACCATGAAGCTCCTCGGTGGTTCGGGGTCCACTCCTGGCAATGGCCAGGAGACTCTGGTCGCCCAGGATCTTAAATGGTGGGCGATCCTGTCGTCGGGCGTGACGGTCGCGCATCAGATAGAGCTCTCTTAGTATCGCTGCCTTGCGTTGGGAGAGTTCACGAGAGTGGGCAACCCGCCAGAAATCATCCGGGCTAAAGCCGTTCTCCCGGCAGGGCGGATTGGTCATTCGTTCGCATAGCTCTTGGGCTTCTTCCAGACGGCCATTGTTGCGCAATAGCTGATGGAAATGATCACGCAGCTTGAGCAGGTAATGTGTATCAAGGCGAGCGTAATCGAGCATCTCTGATGACAAAGGTCGCTTACCCCAATTGGCTCGCTGGAAACGTTTATCGACATTAATGGATAAGACCTGCTCCAGAAGATCGCTCAGGCTGTTGCGTTTCCAGGCCAGTGTTCGGCTGGCAACACGGGTGTCGAAGAGGTTGTCGATTTGAAAGTCGAAGTCACGCGCAAGGCACATGACATCGTACTCAGCCCCGTGGAGCACTTTCTCAATCGCAGGGTTTGAGAACAGCGGCGCAAGCGTGCTAAGATCGCGAACAGCGAGCGAATCGACAAGGTAATCGAACCCAGGGATTGAAAATTGGATCAGACAAACTTGTTCTTGATAGGCATAGAGGCTGTTGGATTCAGTATCCACGGCGAGAAGGGGTTCGCTCGTGAGCCTGTCGGACATCTCTTTCAGGCTCTCCTGGTTCTCGATGAGTATTGGAGCGGGGAGAAGTGGTGGATTCATGGGGCTATTATACCGGTCTCTGGCGGATATCGATCGGGAATCGTTGGCGGGACGGCGAAAGCAGCCCTGGTGCCCACTTGGCAGCATGCGGGAGAGGATCTGCCCAGCATTGAAGAAGTTGAATAAGTGGCGGCGAATATCCCAAGGTTCAGCCGGCAGAGATTCTCCTCATAACCGCCCCAGATAGAGACAATTTTGTTTAAGGAGCAACCCACTATCCCGACTCAACGAAATTGGGGATTCAGGTTGTCGTAAGCTTGATAGTGTATTATCGTATTCACCGAGGAAAATATGAAAAGAATCTTAAATGTTCCAATTATCCTGCTCCTTTTGTTGGTGCTCTCCCCATCTAAAGGAATTGCACAATCCGAGGCGGGATTGGAGAGTTTGAAGATTTCACTGTGGCCGGAGTACGATCGTCCGGGCGTGCTCGTATTGTATGAGGCGCGCCTATCATCTGAGGCTGACTCGCCGGCGGTCCTCCGTGTACCTCTTCCGGATGGGGTCGATGCTCCTCATGCCGTCGCAGCGTGGTACCCCGATGGGCAATTGGATGACAACGTGGAGTGGCAGGTGGTCCAGGAAGGAGGACGGGCGTTCCTGGATATTGAGACCCCTACGACCGGGGTATGGATCGAGTTCTACTCAGCCATGGATGTTCAAGACGTGAACCGGAGTTTTGACTTTCTGTTTCCTGGTGGGATTGAGATCGCAGACCTGATGGTGGAGGTCATGCACCCGGTCGGCGCGAGTGAGGTGAGGACGGTGCCGGAAGGGACGGTTGAAGAGGCCAGCAATGGTTTCGTGTATACCTATATCGAGCTAGGGTCGAGCTCCAAGGGCGATGAGCAGGAGATCACCCTCAGTTATATTAAACCATCAGCGACGATGCTTTCATCGTCGCTGCAGCTTGGGAGCGCGTCTCCCTTGGAGCGTCTCGAGGTTGCGCTGTGGCCGGAGAATGACCAACCAAGCGTGCTGGTCATTCTGCGCGGTGAGTTGCCCCCTTCGGTGGCACTGCCTGCACATGTGGAGATCCCTGTACCAACAGAGTATGGAGAACCATCAGCTGTGGCGGTCCAAGGGGCACAGGGCGAATTGTTCGCGGCGGATTATCAACGCCGTGTGCAAGGGCAATGGGCAACGATCGTTATGGAGGCGGAAAGTGCTGGGATCTGGATCGAATTTTATGCTGAGCTAACGTATGAGGGCGACAAGCGCAGTTTCACGTTCTTCTGGCCTGGCGGGGTGGACATTGCAGAATTTCAATACGAGATACAACAGCCCTGGGGCGCAGCCACCATTGAGGTAACCCCCCCGGGTGTATCCGGGGTTAACACCGATGGGTTGGTTTATCACCGCGCGAATTATGGGCCGCTTGCGGCTGCGTCGCAAGCAATTATCACCTTCGCCTACGAGAATCAGGACTCAGAGCTCACGATCAACGCGCAACCGAAGATCGATCGACCGGACGATGTGCGCGGTGAGACACCGGATCTCTCGAGAATGCTGCCCTACATCCTGGGCGGCGTCGGCTTCGTTTTGATTGCTGTTGGTGTGGTCATGTATGTTCGTTTCAAACAGCAGGATTCTGGAGCCCCACAACCGCAAAAACGTAAGCGTCGACGAAAGACAACAAGCAAATACCGGGAAGAGGTTGATGCCTCGCCGGTTTACTGCCATCTCTGTGGAGCGCAGGCCGGCGCGTCGGATCATTATTGCCGCCGTTGCGGCGCTCAACTCCGTCAGTAATGAGAATCTCCAAGGTCCACAGCACCTAATAATCTCGGTATTCCTAAGGAACCATCCCTTTTTGGATGGTTCCTTAGGAACTTTTCGCAATCGTCCTGCAATGTTAAACTGTGTACGATTATATTCGCGGAGGCACTTCGTCTCATGGATGTCCCCACCATTGCGATATTTTTCTTCTTTTATGGACTGGCTTTTTTTAGCATGGGGATGACAATCACGCTGGAGGGCGGGCGGGGCACGGACGAGTGCTTGCGCAGAGCTTTGCAGCCGTTGGCAGTATTTGGTCTGCTTCACGGCAGTCATGAATGGCTGGATATGTTCGAATTACTACGGCTGCTTCCAGGCTACTCCGTAGTTCAACGCCGTGGCCTGCGCTGCATGTGGTAACGTAGTGTTCCTGATATGAAGCCCTGTACCATGTGGATCAACGGAGTTGATCACTAAGCTCCCTCCGCACAACTCAGCTCGTTCACGCATGCTCAGGAGTCCAAATGCGGTTCCTTTATGCTCATTGGTGGGAAGGTGCGTCGGACCTAATCCTATCCCATTATCTTGGATGAATTCCTCGACCATGTCATCGATTGGATCGCTTCGAAATCAAAGCGCAGCATCTCACGATGGAGCACCTGCTCGATGACCTGACCAGTCTGCGAGGCGAGCAAGGACATACTCGCCAAGTCTCGCTGACGATGGCGATTGTATTCAACAACTGTAGAAGTGACCAAAACCAAGGCGATCGGAATGAGGATTGCCAGGGCCACGGTGAACCGCAGACTTGGAGCCCAAGGAAAGAAGGGGCGGAACGGGGAAGGGTCCGATTAAAGGGTTGCGGCTAACGGATCTTCTTGATTATCACATTGGTTTTGTGGAATCACCTGGATCTTCCTCGAGCATTCAACAGGTGTTCTCTAACTTGTAAGTCCACCGGCATCTTGAATGATCTCACCTCTCCCGGAGACGGGCGAGTCCAAGCGGCAAATAAATAATCCCCTGACGAATCTCGTGCCGCAAAGTCGAGCGTCACGAGCCATATAATACCGCCTTTGTCCACAAACCCCCACTAACTTTATGATCCGTAACCTCTCATCTTATTCTCGTCCAGGGTTCATAAACCTTTAATGTGCTTGTGAGAGGATACGCAATTGGAGCCTTGATAAGGTTGGTCTGGGTTCGCCTGTTCATTTCTCAAACTGGTTAAAACCCGCCAGTAAAGAAAACAGCGTTACAATTCCGCCGCTTTTTCGTGGTAACGAGAACAGTGGCCGATTATCTGGAGGAAAAAGGATGACTGAAGGGTCAAAAGCAAGCGCTGGTCGCGGGAAATTTCTACTGGGCGGTTTCTTGATCGTCGCCGCGATTGTGTATCTGATTGCCTCCTCTACCCAGGCGGCCGCGCAATATTACTTGACGATTGACGAGTTATACGCCAAGGGTGATGCTGTAAGCGATCGGGATATTAAGATCTCGGGCGTCGTAGATGGAGACACGATTCAGTACGATGTCAAGAATCTAACGCTTCGTTTCACCATAGCCAATGTGCCCGCGGATCTGGACAAGATCGAGGAAGCAGGTGGCCTGGCCGAGGCGCTCCATATCGCGTTGGAGGACAAGCAGGGCGCACGGCTAGAGGTGGAATATATCGGTGTCATGCCGGATCTGCTCCGCAACGAAGCCCAGGCGATTGTGACTGGCAGAATGGACGCGGACGGCATCTTTCATGCCGATGAATTGCTACTAAAGTGTCCCACCCGCTATGAAGATGAGGTCCCACTGCAAGCCGACGGTGGATAAATCCATTCCAGGTGACGCTCGGTTCCTCATGGTGAGCGTCGCACTATGTATTTAATGATTATCTCGTAAGAGGAGAGACAAGGCGTGGTCGCGAATATTGGTTATTATGCGCTGGTAATTACCTTCTTGGCTTCGCTATATGGCGCAGGTGCGGCGGCATATGGCGCTTTAAAACGTAAACCGGACTTTGTCGAGAGCGGCCGTTACGCAATGCTGTTGACATGGCCGCTGTTAACTGTCGCCTCAGCGGCGATCATATGGCTGCTCGCAACGGGGCACTATGAGATTGGGTTTGTAGCCTCAGTGACGAGCAATGCCATGCCCACTTACTTGAAAGTCACCGCCTTGTGGGGGGGGCAGGAGGGTTCGCTTGTCTTCTGGGCATGGCTTATGGCGGCGTTTACAAGCGCGGCCAGCCTACGCAAATGGGATCGTGATCGCGAAATGCTTCCGTGGTTCATCATGGTCACGATGATCACCCTGGCTTTCTTCGTTAGCCTGACGGTCTTCTTTGAGAATCCTTTTGCTCGATTGTGGCTTGACGCGGACGGCCAGCAAGTGACGGCGATGCTGCAGCCGACGGGTGCTGTTCCACTCATTCCGCCTGACGGTCGGGGGTTGAATCCTCTTCTGCGCCACCCGGGCATGATCATCCATCCTCCGACGCTTTATCTGGGTTTTGTCGCTTACGTAATCCCTTACGCCTTCGCGATGGCCGCGTTAATTACTCGCCGCAGTGACGACCGCTGGATACGCATCACCCGCCGCTGGACGCTGGTTGCCTGGATCTTCCTTTCACTTGGGCTAATCCTGGGCGGACGTTGGGCTTACGACGTGCTCGGCTGGGGTGGCTACTGGGGCTGGGACCCGGTGGAAATCGCCGCCTTATTGCCCTGGCTCGCGGGGACGGCCTTCCTGCACTCTGTAATGGTCCAGGAGAAGAAAGGTATGCTCAAGCACTGGAATGTGGTGCTGATCATTCTAACTTATGCTCTGGTGATCTTCGGCACGTTCCTCTCCCGATCTGGTGTACTCTCCTCTGTGCATGCTTTCGCCAAGTCCGCAATCGGACCGATGTTTTTCGTTTTCATTGGGGTTACATTCCTTGTTTCACTGAGCCTGTTGATTAACCGCTGGGAGATGTTGAAGGGTGAAAACTTTTTGAAATCAATGTTCTCACGCGAGGCGCTCTTCCTGCTGAACAACTTTCTCTTCATGGGCATCCTGGCTGTCTGCTTCTGGGGTGTTATTTTCCCATTGATATCCGAATTGATTACGGGCCAAAAGATTACAGTTGGCCCGCCCTTCTACGAGCGAGCAAACGGACCGCTAGGGCTCGGGTTGTTGATTCTAATGGCTATTGCCCCGTTATCTGCCTATGCAAGCAGCACCTGGAAGACTATCGGACGGGCGCTGTGGAAACCCGCTCTCGTTACTCTGCTGGTTCCCATCACCCTATTTTTCGGCGAGATTAGAAATCCGATAGCTCTTGTTGGATATACGGCAGCGGCATTGGTCGCATTTGTAACGCTCTATGAATTCTGGCGAGGGGCAATGGCGCGCCAACGGCGGCACGGCGAAAACCTACCGCTAGCGCTGTGGCGCATGGCAGGGAAGAATCCACGGCGTTATGGAGGCTATGTCATCCACCTTGGTGTGGTTCTGATGGCTTTCGGCATCATCGGAATTGAAATCTACCAGACCGAGACGCAAGCATCGCTCTCCAAGGGCGAGCAGGTTACGCTCGGGCGCTACGTGATGACCTATGACGACCTTTCAGTATTCGACACCAATGACGGCCGCAACGTCGCCCGCGCCGTTGTCTCTGTTTATAAAGACGGGCAACTTGTGGACGAACTTTACCCGCGCAAGGATTATTATTACGACTCGCAGCAGGCGGTGACCATACCGGGCACGCGTTCCACGCTGGTAGATGATTTCTATGTGATTCTGGTGGGATTGGATCCTGATTCCCGAAGCGATGCGACATTTAAGGTTTATCACAACCCGCTGGTTAATTTAATTTGGCTAGGGGGGGTTGTCTTCAGCCTTGGAACTATCGTCGCCGCTTGGGTTATTCGCGATCGGAAGCGGGTGCGCAAGACATCGACTGCATCCGGGATTAGCCAAGCGTGAGGGGAGGCTTATTAATGCGTAAGCTTCAAGTGGTGATGGGAATTACTATGGGGTTTATTCTATTCTTGCAGGCGTTTGCACCTCCCGCTTTTGCTCAAGATGGCGGCCCGACCGATGATGATGTCAACGTCATCGCCCGCGAACTCTATTGCCCGGTGTGTGAAAATATTCCACTGGATGTATGCCCGACGCAAGCATGTGAACAGTGGCGAGCCACCATCCGCGAGAAGCTGGTTTTGGGCTGGAGCGATGAGCAGATCAAAGACTACTTCGTCGATCAATATGGGCCGCGGGTTTTAGCCGAACCACCAGCAGAAGGGTTCAATGCGCTTGTCTACATCCTGCCTCCGGCCTTGTTAATCATCGGGGCGTTCATCCTCTACCGGGTTGTGCGGTCTTGGCGGGTTGAGAAACCTACACCCAAAAGCATGAAATTAGAAAGTCATGATCCCTATATTGCCAAATTGGAACAGGAGCTGCGCCGGCGGGACGAGTAGGTGCGAGGAATTGCCTTATGGATAATTTCGAAAACTCATCAATGGATAATAACGGGGAATCACCCGGGAAACCTTCACGACCGAAATGGGGCGCTGTGCTAGTGTGGGTATTCGTGCTGGGGCTTCTGGCTGTCCTGGGCTTAGGTTTGGTGCGGACACAACGAGGTTCTATCAGGGTTGGAGATCGTGTACCCGATTTGACCCTGACCACTTTTGAAGGAGATGAAATCGACTTCGCCGATCTCCATGGCCAGATTATCGTTGTCAATTTTTGGGCATCCTGGTGCAAACCTTGTGAACAAGAGGCCGTTGAATTGGAACAGGCATACCAGATGTACAAGGATCAGGGTGTGAATTTCCTGGGGGTGGACTACGTAGATACGGAAACTGAAGCCCGAGCCTACCTGGCGAAATTTGGGATTACTTACCCGAACGGCCCCGATTTGGGAACACGAATCTCGCAGGCGTTCCGCACTATCGGAGTGCCGGAGACATACATCATCGGCCCAGACGGTCATTTAGCAGCCGCAAAGATTGGACCCTATTTATCGCTTGACGAGATTGTTAATCAAATCGAAAAGGTGATGGCTGAGCAATAATAAACAGCGCTTTGAGATTCACGCGTATGCCACCGCGAATAAGCGGATTCAAGGCGTGAGTAAGGGGACGATGTGAGATGAATGAGGAGAAGAGGGAAATATGGATATAGGTTCGATACTCGCTGGGCTCGCGTTGACGCTGCTGACGGTGGCATTTGTCGCCCTCCCTTTTCTACAGCATCGAGGTAAGGGCATCACAGAGGCGGAACGGCTGTCCTCTGAGCTTCAAGCCGGCCGTGATCGAGTGCTGAATAGTTTGCAAGAGCTGGAAATGGACTTCAATACCGGGAAGATCCTGGAAGCGGATCACCAGAGTCAGCGACAAGCCTTGATGAACGAAGGCGCGGCGATCTTGCGCCGGATCGATGCCCTGAAAGAAGAGGGTTATGTGCGACCCGAAGGGCGCTTCATTGACGACGAGATCGAAGCAGCCATTGCTCAGGTCCGGAGCGAGAGGGACGAGGGGAGCAGGGGTTTTTGTCCTTCCTGCGGATCTGAAGCTAAAGCGGGTGATTTATTTTGTATTCGCTGCGGCGGCGCACTGTCTGAAGGGGAGAACCAAGCGTGAAGCGGAATATCTTCTCATTTCTAATAATCATCCTCGTATTGACGGGATGTTCACTCGCCGAGGATATCACTCCGCCCCCGGAACTGGCGACTCGTCAGGCTGTTGAGCAATTGCCTCAAGCGACGCAGCAGCGCCCTGCACCTGAGTCGCAGGAGACACAGGTTGAAGAGCTCTCAGCGCCGGAGAGGCCATTGGATCTGAACCAGGGAGAGAGGCTTTATCTGGAAAACTGTGAGACGTGCCATGGACCCGCAGGGTTGGGGGATGGCGCGATGTCTGCGAATCTGGAGGTTCAACCGGCTGCTTTAGGAGATCCGGCGTTCTCCTCTGGCGTGCTGCCCTCTGATTGGTATCTTTCCGTCACAAAAGGCAGGATGGAACGGTTCATGCCTCCCTTCGTGAATTTGAGCGATGCGCAGCGCTGGGATGTGGTCGCTTATGCACTATCGCTGGGTGTTTCGGCGGACCAACTCGAGCAGGGCGAGATTGTTTTTCAAGAGACCTGCGCCGACTGCCACGGTGAGCGCGGAGAAGCTTTAGGACCTGGAGCAGACTTGCGTGATGTGGCACTTTTCACCCATAACTCACTCGATGATTATTTCAATGTGATTACTGAGGGCAAAGGCTCAATGCCTGCACTAGATGGAGCACTTAGCGAGACCGAGCGCTTGGCCGCAGCGGCTTATGTGCGGACACTCGCGTTTGGGGAGGAAACAGCAGGCGCTGAAACAACAGCCGAGGAAAGCACTGGGTCAATCTACGGTTTAATCGTCAATGGAACGGAAGGAGCGGATCTCACGCGCGGCTTGGAGTTAACATTTTTCGCCTTCGAAGGGAATCAGTTGATATTCGAGAAAGAAATCCCGGTTGATGCTGACGGCAGCTTTGAAGTCCATGATTTGGAGATCGTACCGGGCCGTATCTTTGGCGCGTTGACGGAATATCAAGGAGTGCGGTATTTCAACACGGCCGGACATATGCTAGAGGATAGTCTCTCACTTGAACTTCCCTTGACGGTTTACGAAACCACTTCAGATGATGGCCTAATCGTTGTAGAGCGAATGCATTTGATCTTTGATTATTCTATCGAGGGTGTTGTTGAAGTTTCCGAGTTGCTGCTTATGACGAATACAGGCGATCGGACAATTAGCGGACAAGAGGGGCTTAATGAAATTCGGGTAACCTTACCGAAGGGGTTCAGCAACCTGCGCTTCGCCGACTCATCTGAGTTGATGCGTTTCACAGAAGACGCAGATGGCTTTGTGATGTACGAGGCGTTCATCCCTGGGGAGGCAGTCGAGGCCTACTTCAGTTTCACGCTGCCCTATGATCGCAGCCTGGAGTATCAGCAGCCGGCAGACTACCCTGTTGAGGCGATCGTCATATTAAAAACACAGGGGCCTCCCGCGATTAGTGGTGATGGGCTGAGCGAATTGAGAGCGCGCGATATGGGCGGGATTTTCATGGAAAGCTACAGTATGGACCCGCTCAAACAGGGCGAAATGCTGGAATTGCGTCTCTCAGGTGGGCACCCTGCACGGGTAGATTCATCTTCCTCAACCAACCTGGTCATCGGCGCCGCTGCGTTAGGGCTAACTTTGATCGTCATTTTCTTTGGCTGGCAGATGTGGTCGCAAGGATATGATTCAACAGTGGAATCCGATGCTGAAGCCGCTTCCGAAGGACCCCAAGATCGAGAAGCGTTGATACGCGCAATTGCCGCGTTGGATGATATGTATGCGGCGGAAGAGGTCACAGAAACAGCCTACAAGGAACGCCGCGAGGTACTTAAACGTACTCTAAAGACAATCATTGAGACGGAGCATGATTGAGGTCAGGCGTCTGGTAAAAACGTTCGGTCCAAAACCCGTTCTGCGCGGCTTGGATTTTCAAGTAGCGCAGGGCGAGTTCGTCGCTTTGTTGGGTCCTAACGGAGCCGGGAAGACGACCTTTCTGCGCATCCTGGCCACACTCTCCCGCCCCAAAATGGGGGAGGTTATTGTGGCTGGCCATCATCTGCCAGCGGAAGCCGCGGCCGTCCGACGACGGCTGGGTGTTGTATCCCATCAACCTTTACTATACGGTGATCTTTCTGCAGAGCAGAACCTGCGGTTTTACAGTTGGATGTATGGCGTTGGTAATCCCAAACAGCGGATGGATGAGGTGCTGCGTCTCGTTGGTCTCTACCCTCGCCGGCGGGATCTGGTGCGCGAATTCTCGCGTGGGATGCAGCAACGCCTGGCGATTGGCCGTGCAATCCTACACCGGCCCGATATTCTGCTTTTCGATGAGCCGCATACCGGCCTGGACCAGGAGGCAGCGGCGATGTTGGATGGGGTCTTGCGAGAGATCGCCTCCGCCGGTCGAACGGTGGTTATGACCTCCCACGACATTTCCCGGGCTGCCGATCTTGCCGATCGGGTAGACATTCTCTCGAAAGGGGTCATCACTGCCTCCGAGAACACGGATGCTCTCGACTCCATACAACTCACAGAGCTTTATCGAGCGGTGACCCGTGTCTGAAATGTCTCCTACGACGAATCTTCCTGAGCAGAAGAGTGAGTCCCGAGTGGATGGTTCGCTGCGGGCGCATCTACGCCCTGTTGTGGCCATCGTTTGGAAGGATCTCGCCGCCGAATTCCGCAGCCGCGAATTGATTGGGGCGATGCTGGTTTTCGCTGCCCTGGTGATCGTGATCTTCAACTTCGCCCTCGAGTTGGATATTCGCACCCGTGAGAACGTAACCTCGGGCGTGCTGTGGGTCACCTTCGCTTTTGCGGGTACGCTGGGACTCAACCGCTCGATGGCAATTGAGAAGGACCGCGGCTGCCTCGACGGTTTGCTGCTCGCGCCCGTGGACCGCAGCGTAATATATTTTGGAAAAGCGATTGGGAACTTATTCTTCATGCTCATTATCGAAGCAATTATCCTGCCGATGTACAGTGTGCTCTACAATGTAAATTTATTTCAACCGGGCTTGATCTTCGTGATTCTACTCGGGTCGATAGGCTATACCGCGGTTGGCACGCTGTTGGCATCGATGGCTGTCCAGGCGCGCACGCGCGACGTGCTGCTGCCTATATTGCTTTTCCCGGTGCTAATCCCGCTTTTGCTCGCGGCCGTAAAGGCGAGCAATGGTTTCCTCCAGAGTTTTGAGATTGCCGAGATCATGCCCTGGGTAAATATTATGATCGCCTACGACGTGATCTTCATCGCCGTGGCCTTCATGGTCTTTGACTTCGTCGTAGAGGAATAAGAGAACATGCCAGTGTGGACAATGTGATGAAGCAAGGATGTTTTTTGTACGGGTAGTTAGAATGTGAAATTGCATCATCGGAGGAGTGTTATGGAACGTAAACCAAAGGCTCTAACAGTGTTGAATTGGTTGACCGGCGCAGTGTTCGCCGTTGCCTTGTACCTCGTCCTCTTCTGGGCACCTCAAGAGGTGATCATGGGCGATGTGCAGCGTGTGTTCTATTTTCACGTCGCCGCAGGATGGGTGGGGGCGCTTGCGTTTCTCGTCACAGCTATTGTCGGGGGAATTTACTTAGCTCGCGGAGAGAAGCGCTGGGATCGGGTCGCCCAGGCGTCGGTCGAGATTGGCGTCGTGTTCGCCTTTATTAATATCGTGACGGGCTCGATCTGGGCTCGGCCGATCTGGAA
>JBARSI010000288.1:0-14987 GCA_049644665.1 Anaerolineales bacterium | reverse complement strand
GGATTACTATCAGCGCTATCAAACCAAGATCGCAGGGATAACTCGCGACCAGGTTTTGGCAGCCGCAAAAGGCTATCTCGACACTGAACGGCTTGCAGTCGCCATCGCTGGTCCGGATGGGAGTGGGGTCTGATGCTGATCTCATCTGGCATAGACATTGTCGAGGTCGAACGCATCGACCGCGCCATCATACGCCATGGTCAGCGTTTTTTTCAGCGCTTGTACACACCCAATGAATTGGTGGATTCAGGAGGGCGTACACCGGCTCTGGCAGCTCGCTTTGCAGCGAAGGAAGCGGTAGCGAAGGCGCTTGGCACCGGCATCGGTGAGGTGGAGTGGAAAGAGATAGAGATTATAAAGGGATCACATAAAGAGCCAACACTTCATCTGTCAGGCCGTGCCGAAGAGATAGCACGTGAACTTAGGATCACCGCCTGGTCGATAAGCTTGAGTCACACACATGAGCACGCAGTAGCAATCGCAATTGCATTACGGCAAATCTCATAAGTATTCATGGAGGAGAATTATCAGGCGATGGATTTCCCGGAGATCTCCGTCGGAAGGTGCATTGAGGATCGGCAGCAAGTTACCCTTGAGCGGGTCGCATCGCATCTAGGGAGCGGTTCGTTGCAAGTGTATGCTACACCAGCAATGGTCGCTTTCGTAGAACAGACATGCCGGAAACTTGTCGAACCTCACTTACCAGAGGGAATGACAACGGTGGGGATTGCCCTTTCCGTACGCCATATCGCGCCAACCCCTTTGGGGAGAGATGTCTCCATCCAGGCGGAGATTGTCCTGATCGAGAAGAACATGATCTCTTTCCAGGCCGATCTTTGGGACGAGATGGAGAAGATCGGCGAAGTGGCACATAAACGGGCAGTGATTGAGATAGACCGTTTCACCGCTCGCGTGCAGAAGAAATCCATTTGAGCCGCAATTTTGAATATGAGTTTATCCGACCCTTGGTCGAGCCTTTATGCTCTTCGATTGAAGTAACTCAAATTGCTATCTAGTATTCCTCGAGGTGTACCTCAAATTTATGACTTCACTGGTCTATGCATGATAAGGGTAATTTCCGTTCTTTGACGAAGGGTTATGACCGTGATATACTCTGCTTCGCTCCCGCCTGAGTATGGATCCGGGCGGGAATAATTCTGCCCAATGCGGGCAAATACGCACGCCTCAGGATGACGCCGGGCGTGCCGATGGGCCAATCGGTTCCGGCGTAGACTAAATGAGGCGGAGGTTTAACGCACAGGAGGTTACTTCATGGCCATCGTTACTATGAAAGCCCTGCTTGAAACAGGGGTCCACTTCGGTCATCGAACTCGGAAGTGGAATCCACGGATGAAGTCATACATCTTCACCGAGCGAAACGGCATCCACATTCTCGATCTTCAACAGACTTTAGAAGCGGTTGAGGAAGCTTACGCGGTCATTCGCGACATCGTGACCGACGGCGGCAGTATTCTCTTCGTGGGCACGAAACGGCAAGCGCAAGAGAGCATCGAATTGGAGGCTGATCGCTGTGGCATGCCCTACGTCAATCTGCGTTGGCTGGGGGGTACTCTTACGAATTGGACGACGATCCGCAGCCGGATTGACGAGCTGGAAGGGCTAGAGCGTCGCCGGGACGCGGGCGAATTTGAGCTTCTCACGAAGAAAGAAGCACTGAGCCTTACGCGCAGGATTGATAAATTGGAGGCCCGACTGGGCGGAATTCGCGAGATGCGAACCCTGCCGAAAGGGCTCTTCGTTGTCGACGTCCGCCAAGAGAATACCGCTATTCACGAAGCGAACCTGCTTAACATCCCCGTCATCGCATTGGTCGACACAAATTGCGATCCGAGCGTTATTGATTATGTTATCCCATCTAACGATGATGCGATCCGCGCTATCAAGTTGCTAACGTCTAAGGTCGCCGACGCCGTTCTTGAAGGCAAGGCGATGCGCAAAGATGAAGAGGAAGAACAGGTTGCTGTGAAGGGCGAATCGCTGTCTGGTAAAGAACACGAGATGAGCGATGAGGAGCTGCTGGGTGAAGCCACACTGGCGAAGATCCAAAGCGGCGCCTTCGGTGAAAAAGAAAAGTCCAAAGAAGAATCAGAGGAACAAGAGGATTCTGCAGAACAGGATAGCACCGAAGAATCTGAGAAAACCGAAGATGTTGAGAAAGTTGAAGAATCCACAGCAAGTGAAGAATCTGAAGTGACAGAAGAGACTGAATCAACGGAAGAGTTTGAAGCGACGGAAGAGACCGAAACGGTTGAAGAGACCGAAGCAGTGGAAGCCGAGGATGCAGGGGACGAGGAGAATGCAGAAGAATGAGCATCGCAGCGGGTGACGTAAAAACTCTGCGCGAAAAGACAGGCGCTGGAGTTTTGGAATGCAAGAAAGCGCTGGAAAAAGCCAACGGCGATTTGGAGAAAGCAACCATCCTTTTGCGTGAACAAGGATTGGCCGATGCAAAGAAGCGTGCTGATCGAGAGACTCGCAATGGGAGGCTTGAGCTGTACAACCACGGGGATGGCAGAGTGGGAGTGATGGTGGAGGTCAATTGCGAGACGGACTTTGTCGCGCGAACAGAAGCCTTCCGCGAATTTGCCCACGAGATTGCTCTTCAGATCGCGGCATCTTCCCCGCAGTGGATCCTTGAAGAAGATGTCCCGGAAGAAATTGTCAAGGTTAAGCGGGAGAGTGCACGCAAACGTGCCTTAGATGAGGGAAAGCCGGAGAAGGTCATTGATAAGATAATCGAAGGTAGGCTTAATAAATTCCTCGATGAAAATTGTCTCATGCGCCAGGAATACATTCGGGACGATTCAAAGTCTGTATCTGACATAATCAAAGAGACGATTGTGACCACAGGTGAGAATATCACCTTACGACGGTTTGAGCGATGGGAAATTGGCGAGGAGCTAGCGTAACATGTCGGGCCAACAATTTGTTGGCCCGATTTCTTATGGCGACATTCACATCAGAATGGAAAAGGGATAAAAATGGCTGATCCTGTTTACCAACGAATCCTCCTCAAGCTCGGCGGTGAGGCTCTGGCAGGAGATGGTGGCATTGGCATTGATCCCCGAAAAGCAGAGGATGTTGCCGCGCGGGTAGAAGATGTTCGCAAACTCGGTGTACAAATTGCAATTGTTATAGGTGCCGGGAATCTCTGGCGCGGTCGGGAGGGGATCGAGCGCGGCATGGAAAGAGCTACAGCTGACTACATGGGGATGCTCGGGACGGTGATGAACTCTCTTGCGCTCATGGACGCGCTCGAGCGTGGCGGATCTGTTACCAGAGTGATGTCGGCGATAGAAATGCGCGCTGTGGCGGAACCCTATATTCTCCGTCGCGCAATTCGCCATCTGGAAAAGGACCGAGTCGTGATCCTCGGCGGAGGGACCGGAAATCCCTATTTCTCCACCGATACTGCCGCTGCTTTGAGAGCGATGGAGATAGAAGCCGACATTGTTATCAAAGCCACGAAAGTCGATGGCGTCTACGATGCCGATCCAGAGAAAAAACCAGACGCAAAACGCTTTGACCACATCACATATATTGACGCGCTCAATCGCCGTTTAGAAGTCATGGACAGCACAGCGATCTCCCTTTGCATGGATAACAAGCTCCCAATCCTGGTTTTGGATATGTGGCAGTCCGACAGTCTCACGAAAGCTGTTCTGGGTGAGCCAGTTGGAACTGAAATCTCAGATACATAGATTACCATAATGTATCCGTTGTCTCTGGCACTCATGCAGGGACATCGGTTGGCGGCGAGAGTTGGGATGAAGTATCTCCTCCCGGGCAATCGACATACGCACTCCTTGCACTTAACGAAAGTTACCGCTTCACAAAAAATCCAAAATTGCGCTATCCTTATAGGGGACCCATACTTAAAGGTAGGTCGTATAAAGGAGAATATCTATGGTCAAGGATGCGCTCGCTGAGGCCCAAACCCGTATGAAGGGAGCGATTACTTCCTTTGAGGATGATCTCGCCTCGATTCGAACAGGCCGCGCCTCTCCCGCTCTCGTGGACCGTCTATCTGTTGAGTACTACGGTAATCCAACGCCGTTGATGCAGCTCGCAACGATATCTGCCCCTGAGCCGCGCCTCCTCACAATCCGTCCTTTCGACCCGGCCAGTATTAAAGACATCGAACGCGCGATCATGGCTTCCGATCTGGGCCTTAATCCCAACAACAATGGTAAGCTCATCCGCTTGAGTATCCCTCCGCTGACCGAAGAGCGCCGCCATGAACTCGTTAGTGTTGTTCGGAATCGTGCGGAGGAAGCCCGAGTCGCAGTGAGGAACGTGCGAAGGGATATCCAGAATAACATGCGGGAGTTCGAGCGCGAGAAGATGATATCGGTGGACGACCTCAAGCGCGGCGAGGATGACCTCCAGAAGGTAACAGACCAACACGTTGAGCAGATCAATGAAATCGGGAAACGAAAAGAAACCGAGGTCCTTGAGGGTTGATAAAGACTTCAAGCAAACTATGACAGACGGATCTGAAAACACACTACCCACGAGGGTCCCCGAGCACGTTGCCATCATTATGGATGGAAATGGTCGTTGGGCGCGCTCGCGCGGACTACCGCGCATGGCAGGTCACCGCGCAGGAGTTGATAATCTGCGTCGGATTCTTGAGGCCGCCGTGGAATATGGGATCAAATATCTTACGATCTACGCTTTCTCGACAGAAAACTGGAAACGCCCTCCGGCAGAGGTGAAGGGATTGATTAATATTCTCGAGGATGTGATCGATAGAGAATTGAAATCGCTTGATGAAAATGGTGTTCAATTGCGTCATATCGGACGTCTTGAAATGCTGAAACCTGAACTACAAGATAAGGTTAAGCATGCCATCGAAATAACTGAGAAAAATGACCGGTTGATTCTCAACGTGGCCTGGAACTACGGCGGTCGCGACGAGATCGTTTGTGCCATCAAGGAGATGATCTCGAACGGTATTCAACCCGAGGAAATCACCGAATCTCTTGTCGACCGGTATCTCTTCACTTCTGATTGCCCTGATCCGGATTTAATCATTCGAACGTCAGGTGAGATGCGTGTGAGCAATTTCCTCATCTGGCAAGGTGCTTACGCTGAATGGTATGCAACCACCACCTATTGGCCTGATTTCGACCCTGAAGAATTATTAAAAGCCCTACATGTTTACGCACAGCGTGAACGTCGCTACGGGTGCATCTCAGACGAGGTATCGACAAGGTAAATATGCTGCGTGAGCGAAGTGCTATTGCTCTGCTGCTTTTCCCATTGATTGCGTGGATTATTGCGGACGGTAGTTGGCTGTATGAAATCAGCATCACGGGCATTCTGGTATTAGCTGCATATGAATACGGCAGCCTTTTTAATACTGGCGGTTACCGTCCAGCTTTACCCTTATTGATCGTAGGTGTTATCGCCATCGTAATCACCCGAGTCAATTTTGGATTCGAGTTTGATCATCTGCTTCTCGCAGGCATTGGCCTGATCGTGATGACCTGGCATGTGATCGATTTCGAGCGGGGAGCCCCTAAATCAGGTACGGATTTCGCCCTAACCCTTTCCGGGATACTTTATGTCGGGTGGATTGGGGCTTTCTTTATAACAATCCGTCGGATGCCGGATGGCCTTTGGTGGTTCTTGCTATCCCTGATGTCGATTTGGATTGCTGATTCAGCAGCGTTTCTTTTTGGACGGCGCTTCGGCCGCCATAAGCTTGCCCCTCGAGTCAGTCCCAAAAAAACCTGGGAAGGCTACCTGGCCGGTATTGGAATGGGGATTCTTAGCGGTGCAGGTCTGGCATTGCTTTGGGGAATAGGGGCGGGACCGCTCGCGGGCCTAAACGCGAAATCGGGCACGATTATCGGATGTGTGGTCGGCACTATCGCGCCGATTGGTGACCTTGGTGTGAGTATGTTCAAACGTCAATTTGGCGAGAAGGATACAGGGGCACTGCTCCCGGGTCACGGAGGAGCTCTAGATAGGATTGATACCTGGCTATGGTCAGCGGTAATAGGTTACTTTCTGGCGACTATATTAACGAACACAGGATGAATTACAAACTCGAAGGAGTCTCTGCATGAGTAAAAAACCATCTCATAATCTCGCGTTGGATCTCGTACGTGTCACGGAGGCGGCAGCGCTTGCGGCAGGACGGTGGATGGGTCGAGGGAAAAAGAAGGATGGGGACCAGGCTGCTGTGGATGCCATGCGCCTGGTGTTGAATTCAATCGATATCGATGGTGTGATCGTTATTGGCGAGGGCGAAAAGGATGAAGCCCCGATGCTCTACAATAGCGAGAGACTAGGAACGGGGGAAGGGCCAGCAATGGATATCGCTGTGGACCCGGTTGAAGGCACGCGTCTTCTTGCCCAGGGGAGACAGGGTTCCGTCGCAACCGTCGCCCTGGCCGAGAGCGGTTCGATGTTTAATCCCGGACCGATTGTTTACATGCATAAGATAGCGGTCGGTCGACGGGGGAAGGGGCATATCGACATTGACGCTCCTATCGAAGTGAATTTAAACATGATCGCTCGTGAAAAAGGCGCGGATGTGGATGACCTGACTGTAGTTATTCTCGAGCGCCCGCGCCATGAAGAACTGATCCAGCGAGTCCGCCAGACTGGTGCTCGAATCCGATTGATCACCGATGGTGATGTCGCCGGTGCAATAATGGCCGCGAAAGAGGGCTCGGGCATCGACCTATTAATCGGGATTGGGGGGACTCCAGAAGGTGTCCTTGCCGCCTGCGCGTTGAAATGCATGGGCGGCGAGATCCAGGGGCGGTTGTATCCCAGGAACGAAGCCGAAGCGAAAGCGGCGACGGATCTCGGCTACGACTTGGATAAAGTGCTCAGGATCGATGATCTCGTCGCTACGGATGACATCTTCTTTGCCGTCACGGGCATCACCGACGGCGAGTTGGTGGATGGTGTGAACTACTTCGGTGCCGGCGCGCGAACGCACAGCCTGGTGATGAGAGGGATGACTGGAACCGTACGTGAGGTCATCGCAACCCACCGCTGGGATAAATTGATGGTGGTAAGTGAGATCCAGTATGACCGTATCGGGTGACCTCGCCCCGAAGCTAAAGGTGAAAAAGGGGGAATCAGGCGGCGCGAAAAACTACCGGGGTTCTACTTAGGTTCAGAATCAGCATACGAGATCATTGATGACCGTAGCGATTCGCTCTGGGCCTAAGCGGTAATGGTTGAAATTATTTGCATGAGTGGATTAGGAATGGGAATAGAGCCCTGCTTGCTTCCGTGTTCTCTGCATGCTATAATGCCTGCGTTCAAGAAAACTTGTTGTATCAGGACGGCACCCCCTTCAATCAACTCTGACCAGAATAACATTTGAGCTATCCTCGATTATTCATCACTATATGTGATTACCTACTGATTAATCTCGAACACTAATTGATCCTGGCATAAAGCGAAACTTTCCATTGGGAGTACATTAATGAATATTGGGCAACTTGAAGGAATGACTCTGACCGATCTGAGGGATTTGTCGAAAGAGTATGATGTGAGCGGCGCCTCACGCATGAAAAAAGAGGATTTAATTCTCCAGATCATGCAGACAGATGTGGAACGCAGAGGGCTGGAACTACGCGGGGGTGTGTTGGAGATCATGAACGAGGGGATGGGATTTCTGCGCGCAGATCACTACCTCCCCGGTCGCAATGATATATATGTCTCACAATCCCAGATCAGGCGTTTTAAGTTACGAACGGGGGACATGATTATTGGCCAAATCCGCCCTCCGAAAGATACAGAGAAATACTTCGGTTTGCTCCGCGTTGAATCGATAAATGGAATGGATCCGGAAGATGCCAAAGACCGACCCAGATTCAATGATCTCACGCCGATCTTCCCGGAAGAACGGTTTGACCTTGAGACTGATCGGTTTACGCTGGCGACGCGATTGATAAATTTGATCGCTCCTATCGGCAAAGGGCAACGTGGGTTAATAGTTTCACCGCCAAAGGCGGGGAAAACGACGGTATTAAAGCAAATCGCCAACGCGATTTCTCTGAAGTATCCCGGGGTTCACCTTATGGTTGCGCTCATTGGTGAGCGGCCGGAAGAGGTGACCGATATGGATCGTTCGGTCGATGCAGAAGTAATCGCATCCACGTTCGATGAGCCGGTAACTTCCCACGTCCGAGCCGCAGAAATGGCTTTGGAAAGGGCAAAGCGGTTGGTAGAGTGTGGGAAGGATGTTGCCATCCTTCTTGATTCGATTACGCGTCTCTCGAGGGCATATAATTTGATGGTGACACCCTCAGGTAGGACGCTCTCGGGTGGTATCGACCCCGCAGCGCTCTACCCACCGAAGCGATTCTTCGGAGCGGCGCGGAACATTGAGGAAGGCGGGTCGCTCACAATCATCGCCACAACTATTGTCGATACGGGCTCACGCATGGATGATGTCATTTATGAGGAATTTAAGGGAACCGGGAACATGGAACTTCATCTCTCGCGCAAGCTGCAAGAGAGACGAGTCTTTCCCGCTTTTGATATCGATCGCTCCTCGACCCGTCGTGAGGAACTACTCCTTGGGCCGGATCTCACGCGGCGTGTATGGCTGATGCGGCGGATGTTCGCACATATGATAGAACCGCCGGTTGGAGTCGGGATGGACGTCACGGCGGCCACCGAAGCACTCTTACACCGCTTCGCACAGACCGAAAACAACCTCGAATTTCTTGAAACACTCTCCGAAGATAAATAACCAACACCCACCTCAAGAATGGCGGCGGAGGTTGTGGACTGTCGCGCCTTTCATCATTGGCGCGCTGGGTGTAATCGCGGCTGGCTGTGCGGCCGGGTTGAATATTCAATCTGGCAGCCAAGCCGGTGATGCACTGACATCATCTGACGAACGTATATCTTCTGGAGACCTCACAGACCTCTCCGTTCTCCCTGTTTTCGAACCTGATATTGAAACGAAAATGCTCTCTCGAACGGCGAACCTAAACACGTCGAAACCAAGCCGGTCACGCGTCGATGTGCTTCACTACACGGTTCAGCCGGGCGATTCGGTTTTCGGGATTTCGGAGAAGTTTGGGATTGAACCGGAGACATTACTGTGGGGTAATTTTGAGATACTTAACGACGACCCTCACCTATTAAAACCCGGCCAGGAGTTGAATATTCTGCCGATTGATGGGACATATTATGAATGGCAGAATGGGGATGATCTCGATCAGATCGCTGGCTTCTTCGGTGTTGAGCCGGGGCAGATCATAGAATGGCCGGGAAACCAAATCAGCCCTGTCGATCTACAGATCTTACCCGGGACGTGGTTGATCGTACCTGAAGGGCGGCGAGCTTTTAAGCAGTGGTTTGTCCCGACAATTGCTCGTGGGCATGCAGGCGTTGGCGCGGCATATGGGCCTGGCGGCTGCACCGGAACCTATGCTGGCATTGTCGGATCCGGAGGATTCATTTGGCCCGCGTCAAACCATTACATCTCCGGCAATGATTATTGGTCCGGCCACCTGGCGATCGACATCGCTGCGGGGATGGGGGCAGGAATTTGGGCTGCAGACGGCGGGGTCGTAGTTTTTGCGGGCTGGTCGACGGTTGGCTATGGCAATATGGTGATGATTGATCATGGGAACGGCTGGCAAACCGTTTATGCCCACTTGAGCCAGGTCGATGTGGAATGTGGGCAAAGTGTGGATTCGGGGCAAAGTATCGGGCTAGCCGGTTCCACCGGCAATTCGACAGGACCACACTTGCATTTTGAAACTCGTTTTCAGGATGGATTTGTCAATCCGTGGTATGTTCTTCCATAGGATGTTCGCTGCTGGAGTTTGACGATCCACGATGGGCTTGATATGATGCGCGCAGGATCAAGGGAAGGTGGAGAAATTGCAGGAAAGAGTGAAGAACGCACAGGATAAGGGCTCGCTTCCGATTCGAGTGTGGAAGCGCATCCAGTTGTGGGCGAAAATATCCGGGATTATGTTGCGTGACCCTATCCTGCGTTTCACTGGCCATCTAGCCCTTCTGACACTCATCGCGTTAGGGTTATGGGCTGCCCGCCTTGGTTGGGATACACTTCCATTGGATGCCTACGCCGGGGCGGCGGAAGAAAACGAAAGCGCTGTAGCTCCAACACCAACAGTATTAAGGCTGGAGATTGGGGACCTTCCCCCCTACACAGGCGCTTCAACACAATTTGCAGGTCTAGGTCGTTCGGTAGACATGAACACGGTTTTCCCGGAACGTCCACGACTTGAAGTGATTGCATACCAGGTGCAGGAGGGGGACAGCCTCTTCGGGATCGCGGACAAATTCACCCTGAAACCTGAAACGATCTTATGGGGCAACTTCAACGTGCTCGCCGACGATCCCCACCGGCTCAAACCCGAGCAGGAACTTAGAATACCACCCGTGGACGGAGCATTGCATTCTTGGAGTGACGGTGAGAGTTTAACAGGTGTTGCGCGGTTTTTCGGTGTGGATTATAAGGAGATCATCCAATGGCCGACGAACCACATCGACCCTGAAACGGATCCATTGAATCCAAATATCGAGGTGGGGACACTTTTGGTCATCCCCGGCGGTCGCCGCGAGTTGGTCTCCTGGAGCGCACCGCGTATCACGCGTGCCAATCCCGCAGTAGCTAAAGTCCTGGGGCCAGGTGCATGCGGTTCGATCTATGATGGAGTTATCGGCAGTGGGACATTCATTTTTCCAACGCCATTGCATTATGTCTCCGGCTACGATTACAGCTCCATCCATCCGGCGATCGATCTCGCCGGCAGCACCGGGCATGCAATTTTCGCTTCGGATTCGGGTGTTGTGGTCTATTCCGGATGGAATGATTGGGGATACGGTTACGTGATCGTCCTGGATCACGGCAATGGATGGCAGACACTGTATGCTCACCTCAGCGTAATAAATGTGGGTTGCGGTCAATCCGTCTATCAGGGGGACGTGATCGCGGCGATGGGCTCCACCGGCAATTCCTCGGGACCACATTTGCATTTCGAGATCATGCATGATGAGTACGGCAAGGTAAATCCACATAATTTCTTGTATTAAGGCGAAGCGATCAATGGCTCTCTTCTCGTCTACAGCGGTGCACACTTCGGTGTGTTCTTTTCTATCAACGGACCAGGTTAGCGTATCTTATGCTTGACGCGCCATGATTCCTCATTCCATTGGAGAAGCCACAGGTTGAGCGTATTCTCTCTTTGATCTACAATGGAGGCTATCTGAGCTACAGAAGAGATCCGGGCAACACAATCATTGATATGGTGGCTTCCATTTTGCGAATGTGAATTTTTATTGGAATTCCGCGGGAGCCCAATTGGGGATTGTGAACCATATTTCTTGTGTCGCCCAGGTATTTTTCTTGATGGGTCCTCCGGCGTAGATTATTACATGCTGACCGACCAGCCTCAGAGAATTCGGTACATTATATTAGGAGCTGCGTATGAAAGTGCTTGATGAAGGAATTGGGAAGCTAATTCAACCAGTTGATCTGAATGCTTTCCGAGAATCGAATCGAAGTAAGCCGAAGCAATTGATTGATAAGCGGATGAGTGAAGCTGAGGCGGTTGAACGCTTCATTCATGACGGCGACTATATCGGTACAGAGCTCTACGGGACGGTTCGCTGCCCCATGTCTTTGGTCAACGAGATCGTCCGTCAGGGCGTGAAAGACCTGCGTATGGCCGGGCAGGGTGTGACTGAGCTTGATACGCTTCTGGCTGCAAAGCTGGTGAAGGCTTTGGATATCACCTACATCGCGCTGGAGGTATACGGGGTCTCGAGTGTCTTGCGCCGTGAAGTAGAGAGCGGGCGGGTCGAAACCTGTGTCGAGTGGAGCAATGGCGCAATTGCGGGACGGTTTAAAGCGGCCGCAATGGGAGTGCCCTTTCTCCCTATACGTTCCATGCTGGGAACTGACACTTTTAAGTATAGCGCTGCAAAAACGGTGGAATGCCCTTTTACTGGCAACCCAATCTGCCTTCTTCCGGCGCTTATTCTGGATGTGGGATTGATCCATGTCCACCGGGCAGATATGTATGGGAATGCCCAGATCGACGGCATCAGTGGTTTTGCTGCGGAGATGGCGCGTGCTTCCAAGCGCTTGATAGTCAGCGCAGAAGAAATCATCTCAAACGACGAGATCCGGAATTACCCCGACAAAACGATCATCCCCTATTTCCTTGTTGATGCAGTTGTCGAAGCTCCCTTTGGTTCCCACCCGGGTGAAATGTGCTATGTGTATGAACGCGATGAACCCCAGATTAAAGAATGGGTCGAGGCGTCGAAAACTGAGGATGGCGCCGATGAGTATCTAGCGAAGTACATTCATGGCGTCAAAGATCATCAAGAGTATTTGGAAATGATCGGCGAGGACCGGCTGGAGCAGCTTCGGGCGATGGTGCCGGGGAGGTCAGGATGACGGAGAATGGATACAACCCAACGGAACTATTGATTTGCACCGCCGCGCGGCTGGTGCCGGATAACACGACTGCGTTCATCGGGACGGGGATCCCCATGCTCGCGGCTTCATTGGCGCAGAAGATGCACGCGCCCAATCTGGTTGCAGTTTTTGAATTCGGTGGTGTGGGCGCATTGCTAGATGATCTTCCCCTCGCGGTCGGTGAGCGCCGAACGTTTCATAAGGCCGTGGCAGCAACTGGTCTTGCAGACATGGTAGAAACTGCCCAAAGAGGGTTCATTGAATACGGTTTTCTAGGTGGTGCACAAATTGACCCTTATGGGAACCTCAACAGCACCGTGATCGGCGACTATGACCATCCAAAAGTAAGGCTGCCAGGCAGCGGTGGTGGAAACGATGTCGGCTCACACTGCTGGCGGACGATCGCCATTATGCCTCATGACCAGCGCAGGTTCGTTGCCACGTTGGATTTCATCACCACACCGGGTTTCCTGTCCGGGCCTGGGGCGCGCGAAGCAGCCGGGTTGCCAATAGATACAGGCCCTTATCGGGTGGTCACGACTTTGGCAGTTCTGGGTTTCCATCCCAAGAGCAAGCGCATGATGCTGCTCGCGACTCAACCGGGTGTAACAATCGATGATGTTATTGAGAACACCGGGTTTGAGCTTCTGATGGCGGATGAAATTGAAGAATATCCGTCCCCGACGGATGAGGAGTTGAGGATCCTGCGCGAGGACGTTGACAAAGACAAGCTATATATTTAAGGCAGGGAAAAGAAAGGGGTTGTCTTAAACCAGCTTTGGACAGCCCCTCATAATAATCTCGCGTAGGGACCGACCCGTGTGTCGGCCGAACCAACCTCCCGCAGGTTTGAACCTGCGGGAGGTTTAATTGTGGGCATCTAAACGCAGGCTGCGCCTGCGGCCGGAAGCAGAGCTTCCTGACTCCAGAAAACCAATATCCAAACAATAGTGCGGGGAGAAGCATGTGACAATTCGTTCATTTTTGAATGCCATGATTTATCAACAAGGTAAGGGCTCGGCGGCGACGTGTCCCCCTGCACCGGCCAATTCGAGGCGAATCAAAATTCGGGCGCACATAAGGGTGAACTCCCACATTATCAAAATGGTAGGGGCCGACCCGTGTGTCGGCCCATTCATTAGCCCGACGTCTGTGCTGTCCTGCGATTTACTCTTTCAAAGCCTGGATCTTGAATATCGGCACAGTGACAAAGTCGTGCAGTTGATTGATCGTCTGCATGATGTTCTTAAGAACAGTCGGCCGCGTGTATTTATCGGTAAAATTGGGGGATTGGATGCCGGCTTGTTTGATAGAAAAAACCTGTTGGCCTAGTTCACGGTAATAGTCTTTACGGGTTGCCAAGTCCTGGCTGATGCCGATCGGGAAGGTGAAATCCTCAATCTCAGCGGCCGATTCGATCTTGAATCCAGCCTGGACAAATGAGTCGACGGCCATCAAGGCCTTAAGACCAAAGCCAGTCTGCCCATGGACGCCCTCGCGCGGCGGCAGACCAATTGCCTCGATCAACTCGATCAAGCCTTCGATGCGGGTGGCATGCTGTCCAGTGTGGTCCGCTGGAAGGTTTTCAAGATAGCGTTCCAGCGGCAAGTCCCAGTATTCGGGATCGTCGTCTAGCTGTGTGAACTCGTGGCTGCAGATGATCAAGCGTCCGCCCGGACGCAGGATCGAAAAGATCTGGGTCAGCATGCCGTCGACGTCAACGCGGTCACTTTCATCGGTTGGGAACTGGAAAACCATTCGGGCGACGAATAGGTCAACCGAGTTGGGCTCCAGCGCTTCACTGATCAAACGGGCAGGCAGATTCGGGATAAAGCGGAAGCCAGGGTTTCCGGCCAGGCTGACAGGTGAGGTAACGTCGTCGGGTGAGGTGGAAGTCAATGATTTCGGGTTATGTGAGTAAATGTACTCGCTCAGGTCCCCTAACCCGCTGCTGAAATCGACGATGTCTTTGCCGGGGATTTGGTTGGGGGATACCAGATTATCTACCAGGTAGTAGACCAGGTAGCGGACGATCTCCCAATTGCGCTGCAGTTCCCAAGAAGTCACCGAACTAGTATACAACAGCCGCTGCAGGGCATACTCATGAGAACAGCTTTTCGCTGTTCGGGGTCAGATCGGTTGTATGTCCTAACGTGAGGTCCCCAAATTTAGTTTCATCGGAAATTGACAGTTTATGAAGCAGGGTCCGCATCCGGCTATTCTAAAAACCGGGTGCAGATAAGCGAGCATGCATCGCAATGTCTGAGGGGGTAATCATTGAAAAACAAAAGGGTCGCTTTCACCAGAAAGCGACCCTTTCAGCGCCCCCGACAGGACTCGAACCTGTGGCCCCTTACTCCGCAAGCAAGTGCTCTAATCCACTGAGCTACGGGGGCATGATATTCAGTTGTCAGGCGGCCTGGCGGGGAGGGTGGGATTCGAACCCACGGTAGAGGTTAATGCCCCTACAAGCGCTTAGCAGGCGCCCCCGTTCAGCCACTCCGGCACCTCCCCTGAT
>JBARSI010000287.1:0-2717 GCA_049644665.1 Anaerolineales bacterium | reverse complement strand
ACCACCCCCTCACTCCATCCTTCTGGGAAAGCCCGTTATCCTCATTATGAGTGTCTGAGTATGATACAAAATTGTGAGGCTCACTGCAATCAAGGAATAGAGCAACTCGCTCCAGTACGCATGCGCGGGTTGAACGACCTTAATCCAATTTATGGCTGCACTTATGGACAGGATCGTTCGCGCACCCCCATCTAACTAATCATCGCCTAACGCATGATCAGCGGCAGGAAGAGGTCAAGCGTCACTTCGAAAGCGCCGATGTCGCATCGCGCAATCCCGTTCCGGTCGCCATCGATCGGCCGGGTCCAGCCACGCTGATCCTCATCGGAAACATATGAGGATCCACAGACCACGTTATTCCCGGCATCGATGGCCGGGCTGCCAGGAAGCAAGGCCCTCGTCTCTGTCAAACCGCCGTTATCCTGGAGCGGACCAAGCAGCGGATCTGTATTTTGCATATCTCCCATATAGGTAAAACCGCAAGTGTTGTCGCTGGAGATGTTGCTCCCATCGCTGATAATCGCGCCAGACCAGACATGGCAATCCGATCCCTGGTTCAACGCCACGATTGAATTTGTAAAGGTCAGTGAGGTCGACGGTCTGTAGGTGACGACCCCGCCGTCACCATAGTCGGAGAGGTTTCCCGCGATCGTCGAATTGAGGAAATAGGCACCCCCTGATCCCAGCGATAAGACGCCGCCTCCCGGCCAATCCGACCAATTTGCATGAATGGTGACGTTGGCCAGGATAGCCAGCTCATCCCCGCGGAAATAGATTCCACCCCCGCCGCCGTAAAATTCGCCCCCGATATTCTCCGCGGTATTCCCACTAAATGTGGAGTTCCGTATATACGACCACTCACCTGCAGCACTATTCAGGTACAGCCCGCCGCCGCGTGATTCCACTCCGGACACATGATTGTCACGGATGATCGCGTCCTCCATGATCAACGGCCCATTGAAGTAGATGCCGCCCCCGACCACGGCCGAGTTCCCCTGGAAGAAGCTGCCCAGCACTGTGGCAGAATGGTTGCTGAACAAACCCCCGCCTCCCGGCGCATAATTGTCCTGGATGACACATTCGGCCAACCACAACGTTCCCTGGTTCCGTATCCCTCCACCGTAAACCGAATTCACAGCATTTTGGATCGTGAGATCGTACACATCCACCGTCGTCCCCACGCCAATATCCAGCCCCGGCATCGTTCCGCCGCCATCGATGTAGGTTAAATGTGCGCCCTCACCCTGAAGGGTCATGCTTTTTGCGATGGTGATCCCTGCGCTATACGTCCCCGCCCTGACTCCAACTGTGCCCCCGGGATCGACGGCGTCTACCCCCACCTGTATGGTCCGCTTGGCACAGGGATATGGCCCACCACTCCCCGGGTAGGCTGTATCGACCGTCCCATCGCATAGGGTATCGTGCCCATCCACGCGCACATAGATCACCGGGGCTGCGAAAGCGACCTGCCATGGTGTGAGGAGACCAGCCAAGATGATAATCATAGCCATGGCGATTGTGAATTTCCGTTGGTCCACTCGTCTTGATAATGAGATGTTTGAAATAGATAACTTACCGTTGAGTATGTGCCTCATTTTCGCCATTATCACACCTCCTTCATGCGTTCCACCGATGCTTTTGCTACGCAAACGCGAGGTCTATGCTGGAGGGGGTTGGAGGTTCACGTGGCTTTCGTATTTTTCCGACGTTTCTTCAAGCTCAACGAACGATGAGCGGCAGGAACAGCCCATACGGTTGCTGATGCTCAAAGGCGCCCATGTCGCAAGCACCACCCACCGGGCGGGTGTTGCCGCGTTGATCCATCGTGAGCGGTGTGCCGTTGGGATTTGTGCAACCCGCTGGATCGCCGGCATCGATTGCAGGACTTCCTAACAGAAGCGCATGGGTCTCAGTCAGGCCGCCATTGTCTTGCAAAGAAGCCAGGTCGGGATCCAGGGGCGAGCTGGGGAAGCCCTGCACATCTCCAAGTCCGTTGAAATCGCAGGCGAAAAAGACTGGATTGTTCACCCCCTGCAAGGAGTAAGTGCTGGTGATCAACGTGCTGCCGGCTTCATAGCAATCGGCGTATTCGACGCCATAGGATCCAGCCTGCACGTTATTAGCGAGTATGCTGTTGGCGATGGTGATGGTGGCATCACTGAGGTACAACCCCCCACCCCCGACAGAGTCAAACTCGAGATCATCATCAGCTGTGTTTTCCGTGATGGTGACATTTTTCATCGTCACATCAGGGGTACTTGAAGCGAAGATCCCACCGCCCGACGCGTTCGAGCGATTCTCAGAAAGGGTCACATTAACTAGCGAAGTGCTTCCATCTCCGTAAAGATAGATCCCACCTCCCAGGCTATTCGACGTTCGATCCGCAGTGTTGTTCCAGATCAAGCTTCCCGCTATCTGCAACGTTTGGCGGCTGTAGATCCCGCCGCCTGCGTCTGCGGAATTCCCGCGGAGGACGGAATTCACGATCGTCGTCTGCGTTGGTATCAATGTGTTGACGCCCGAATAGATCCCGCCGCCGCGATCCTCAGCATGGTTGTTTTCCACGACGCTGTCGATCAACTGGAGTACGCTATCGTTTCGAATTCCTCCGCCATCGCAGGTCATCTCAGTGCATTCGTTATCACTCAACCTGACGGTATTCAAGATTACTGTGCATCCAGGTCCGATATCAAGCGCTCCCCCTCCTGAGGCAGCGG
>JBARSI010000286.1:0-6133 GCA_049644665.1 Anaerolineales bacterium | reverse complement strand
AATGATCTGCAAATCTTGAGACAACCTCTCGGCTCTGCTATAATCGCTTCACGGGCGCGTAGCTCAGCTGGTTAGAGCGCACGGTTCACATCCGTGAGGTCGATGGTTCGAGTCCATTCGCGCCCACCTCAGTCCTCACGGATAGCCAAATTGGGTAACCTTGAGGTCCACGGTAAGGTGATTTCCCAATCCTCGGTTGAACCGTAGTCCACACGGCTACTCGCGAAAACCATACACAGGGTTGTGAAATCACACACCCTTGAAGTCTGCAGCGCCGATAATTGATTCCACGGCTCCAAACCGTGAGGTCGATGGCTCGAGTCCATTCGCGCCAACCATAGATCTCGCGGTTATGTGATGTATCTAGTCGGTTGGAAATATTTTCCACTGAAGCGCTTGAATAAAGGCGGATCAAGAAAATTGATCAAACAGAAACCATCTTGAAATGATTTCAGTTCAATAACAACATCAATCAAGCATCAATCCCCCGTGTCGGATAATGTCCCTGTAAAAGGTCGCGCTGTGTTTCGGGATCCGCTCCAGTGTCTCGAAATCCACGTAAACGAGCCCAAAGCGCTTGCTGAAGCCAAAGGACCACTCGAAATTATCCAGGAATGACCAGACGAAATATCCTTTTAGGGGAACGCCTTTTTCAATGGCTCGCCCACAAGCTCGTACATGCCCCTTGAGATAATCGATTCGCTTGGTGTCGTTCACCTGCCGGTTCTTATCCAACGAATCGTCATAAGCAGCGCCGTTTTCCGTCACGAGTAGCTCCGGAAAAGAATAATCTACATGCACACGCTCTAGAATGTCGACTAGCCCATCGGCATGAACCTCCCACCCCATTTCGGTAAACTCATCGTTAGGGAATACCTCTCGGGATTCGTTCTCCTCCTCCGGTATCGACTCGCTACGTGCAATGCTCCGAAAATAGTAGTTGACACCCATGAAATCAATCGGCGCTGCAATAATCTCCATATCATCTGGTTGGACATACTCTTCACCGTGATCATAATGCTCCCGAATATCCTCCGGGTAACCGCGCCCAGCGAGAGGATCGAGATACCAACGGTTAACAATTCCATCTCCTATTCTGGCCTGGCACGCATCCTCTTTGCTAGGCGATGCAGGGACAAATGGGCTCAGATTAAGAACAACACCCACATGAGCTTCAGCCACATTTTCCCGGATAGGCTGAACAGACCATCCATGTGCCAATAGGAGATGATGTGCGGCTGAAAGCATCTCATCGATATTTCGGTGACCCGGAGCATGTCGACCCTCCAGATATCCGATGTAGGCGCTCACATACGGTTCATTTAATGTCGTCCAATTCTTCACTCGATCACCAAGCTGGCGTGTTACTTCATCTGTATACGCCACGAAGGCCTCTGCGGTGGATCTCGCTGGCCATCCTCCCTCCTCCTGAAGACGCTGGGGTAGATCCCAATGATAGAGCGTGATGTAGGGCGTAATCCCAGCATCCAGCAATCCGTCTACGAGCCTGCTATAGAAATCTAATCCCGGCTGGTTGATTTGACCACTTCCCTCAGGAAAGATCCGCGGCCAAGAGAGCGAGAATCGGTATGCCTGCACATCTAGAGATTTCATCAGGGCGATGTCCTCTGGCCATCGATGATAATGATCGCACGAGACATCACCGTTCTCGTTATTCTGGATTTTTCCCGGCGTGTGACTGAAACGATCCCAGATGGACTCGCCTTTCCCCTCAGTATTCCAGGCGCCTTCAATCTGATACGAGGCCGTTGCGACGCCCCAGGTAAAATCCTTCGGGAAGCTAATTGAACTCATCTATTCCTCCAAACACACTGTAACCGGGTACTTCCCACCGTAGATGCAATTCACGCAAAGTTCAAGATGAGGAAATCTGAATCGCCGGATATGAACACAGTCTCATCCACACAATCTTGTCTTCAGCTATTTAGATTTGTCGGTAAACGAGAATTCATCCATGATCTTCTCGTGTTCATCGTCCAAGCAGGGCGTCGATCTCCTTCATTGCAGAGGAGCTTAGGGGGCCATACTCCATCGCCTTACAATTTTCTTCAATCTGAGCGACGGTCCTGAACCCTGGAATAGGGATCGTCCGCTTACTGCGTGCCCACAGCCAGGCCAGCGCTCCCTGAGCAACTGTTCGTCCCTTGCTGGTTAAGATTTCACGAACCGCATCTCTTCGCATGAGCCAATCTGGATCAGGCTTTCCGTCTTTGAAGTAGCTCATCCATTCCGGGCTTTTCTTGCCGCGTACATCATTAGCCGCAAGATCGGTGTTGGCATCATATTTCCCAGTTAACAAACCCATGGCGAGTGGTCCGCGATTGATGCTCGCAAGGTTAAGCGCTTCGCACACGGAAATCATCGATCCGGCATCGTCCAGTACGTTCATCTGATGCTGGATGGCTACACAATGAGACCCTTCAGCGAATACGCGGGCGCGGTCCGTGAAGTCTGTGCTCCATCCATAATTGCGTATCTTGCCTTGTGCAACCAGATCCTCCAGGACATCACGAGCCTCCGCCCCCTTTTCTGCGTCATAATCATTCCAATGAAATTGGTAGAGATCGATGTAATCGGTCTCTAATCGACGCAGGGAGGCCTCACATGCCTTCCGGATGTAATCCGGACTAGCGCTAGGTTCCGTTACCTGTTTGGTATCCTCGTCAAATGTATTGCCAAATTTGGTGGCTATGACGACTTGGTCTCGTCGTCCTGCGAAAGCACGCGCCAATACCCGCTCGCTGTGGCCAGCGCCGTATACATCGGCGGTATCAAAAAAATTAACCCCAAGATCCATCGCGCGCTGAATCGCTCGCAGGGATTCATCATCATTCACCTCACCCCACCCAAGCGGGGTCTCCCCATCCCAAAACGGACCTCCAATTGCCCAGCAGCCCAAACCCATCGCGCTCACTGCCATTCCAGATCTTCCAAGTTTTCGTTCTTTCATGGTTTCAACAACTCTCCAATCTGCTACAAGCGGTGATCAGCTGATCCTACCAAAGCACGCGCAATAGCGAAGTAGGTGGACACGTCTCTCATAGAACTTCCACGCCTCTTGATGCGGAAGAGACAGTAAATTCAGCAACCCTACCGGTTTTCTCCAAATAGGCTTTACGAACGATTTCTGAGAAGGCCTGGGTGGAATCATCACGGACCAGGGCTACCACACAGCCCCCAAAACCGGCACCTGTCATTCGGGCTCCAAAGCAGACGTCGAGTTGTTGAGCATTCGCCGCGATAGTGTCCAGCGCTGCATTTGAGACCTCGAAATCGTCTTTCAGGCTAAGATGACTAGCGTTCATTAATCGTCCCATTCCGACGGCATCATTTTGACGCATCGCTTTGGCGGCTTGTAATGTTCGTGCGTTCTCGGTGATTACATGTCTGGCGCGCCGCCTGGTGATTCCATCGAGCTGATCAGCACGAAGATCATAGTCACTTAGGCTCAGGTCACGTAGGGCAGGTACGTCAAAGAAGTTCGCGGCTGCCTCACATTGCTCCCGGCGTTCGTTATAGGCTGAGTCACGCAAACCCCTCCGGGTTAAGCTGTCTATGATAACCACGGCAGTTTTAGATGGAAGCGGGACGACTTGTATTTCCAGCGAACGGCAGTCAATCAGTAGCGCGTGTCCCTCGATCCCACGGGCCGAGATCATCTGATCCATAATCCCACAATTAACGCCAACCCACTCCCTTTCCGCTTTTTGGGCAAGCCTAGCCATCCGGGAGGCTTCCCATGGGAGATCCGACACTGTTGTGAATGCGCGGGCAGATGCCAATTCCAAGGCTGCTGATGATGAAAGCCCGGCGCCTATCGGCAAGTCCCCAACTAGCACGCCATCCCACCCTCTCAATAGCATGCCCGATTCTTGTAAAACCCATGCGACCCCTTTTACATATTCGATCCAACCTGCTTTCAAATTTCGCAGATCATCCAGCGCAAAGCTGGCCGTCTCTTGGTAGTCTATGGAGTGAACGGTAACACGCTGATCCTTACGTGGTTTGATTCCTAGCCAAAGCGCCTGATGGATTGCCATGGGTAATACGAAGCCATCGTTATAATCAGTGTGCTCACCGATCAAATTTACCCGCCCTGGAGCGCGCACGAAGAAACTAGGGGAGGCACCATAGAGTCGTTCGAATTCCATGTGGACTCGGTCTTGTAGACTCATCGCAAATCACAAATCAGAATCAGGAAAATCAAAGTAAGATAGTGCGCAAGGCGGATAAATCCTCGAGAAGTCAATCGGGGCCTTCAGACGCCAATAAATAGTGCACCTCAGAGAGCTCACGTAGTTTGGACGAAGCACTTTCTGCTGTAAGATCGCGTTGTGGTTCAGCCAACATCTCATAGCCGACCATGAACTTCTTCACACTGGCCGAGCGTAAAAGTGGTGGATAGAAATGAGCATGAAGTTGCCAATGCTCCTGATTATGCTCTCGATACGGTGCACCATGCCACCCCATCGAGTAGGGGAAGGAGATCTCGAAGAGATTGTCGTACTTAGTAAGCAATCGCTTCAGAATATCTGCCAGTGCCGCGCGTTCATCTTGTGATAAATGTTCAAGCTGCATGACATGCCTGCGAGGTATCAATAAAGTCTCATATGGCCAGATCGCCCAGAATGGTACGACGACAAACCAGTGAGCATTCACAACGACTACCCTGGTTTTCTCCCGCTCTTCGGTTTCCAGATAGTCGCAAAGTAAGGGAGAATGGTGACGGGTGAAATACTGTAACTGATTTGCATCTTCTTTCGCCGGCTCGTTCGGCAGGCTATTCAAAGCCCAGATCTGACCATGGGGATGTGGATTGGAGCAACCCATCAAGGAACCTTTATTCTCGAACACCTGTACCCAAGCGTATTTCCGACCGAGTTCCTCTGTCTGCTCAGCCCAGACATCAATCACTCGACGGATCTCTTCGAGCCTCATCTCTGGCAATGTCAGGTCGTGTCGATGTGAAAAGCAGACAACACGGCAAGTTCCAAGAATGAATTCAGAGCTGAGAAGCTGATTCTCTGCAGGAGATGAAGCCATCTCGTTTGGTAAAAGAGCTGAAAAGTCATTTGTGAATATATGCGTTCCGGTATAGTCCGGGTTCGTCAACCCACCGGCCCGAAGGTTACCAGGGCAGAGGTAACAATCCGGATCGTAACGGGGTTGCTTATCATGTTCCAGCTTTTCAACTTGTCCTTGCCAGGGTCGCTTCATCCGATGCGGCGATACTAGCACCCACTCGTCTATCAGCGGGTTGTATCTGCGATGTGGAAGATCCTGAAGAAGATCTACCATTTACAGAAACTCCGGCAGCATTTCACCATGCGCATCAATCAATTCGTCAACGAGGGTGACAATCTGCTCAAGGTCCAACTCTGCCGCGGTATGTGGGTCGAGCATGGCCGCGTGATATATATGCTCGCGCTTTCCTGTCAGTGCTGCTTCGACTGTTAGCGCCTGAACGTTGATGTTCGTCTGCATCAAGGCGGCGAGCTGAGGGGGCAGCGAGCCGATTGGTTGCGGATGCACTCCTTGCCCATCAATCTTGCATGGAACCTCTACACAGCAACCATGGGGCAGGTTGTCGATGAGACCAAGATTTGGGACATTTCCATGGATCACGCGCGGCTGATCTGTTTCTCTACCTAGGATGATATCTGCCGCGTATTCATAGCTGCGTTCGATTTTGAACTCCTCCGTGGGGTCTTTAAATCTCTCACGCAGCTCTTCCCATTCTGTGATTTGCTCTTCGCAGCGGTGAAGGTATTCGTCGAGCGGAATGTTATATCGATCAAGCAAGTCAGGCCTATCTCGCTTGATGAACCAGGGAACATACTCGCTGAAATGCTCGCTGGATTCGGTCACGAAGTAGCCGAGATGCCGGAATACCTCATAGCGAACCCTGTCATCAACCGGCACACGATCTTCCTCGATGACTCGTTGGACAAGCGGATAAAGATCTTCGCCTTCTCGTTCGAGCCTTAGAAAGAATGCCATGTGGTTAATGCCTGCACACAGACTATCGATTTCTTCCACCGGAACGCTTATATCTCTGGAAAGGGTTTTTAGCGTTCCCTGGACGCTGTGGCATAAGCCTATGGAATTGATA
>JBARSI010000285.1:0-3579 GCA_049644665.1 Anaerolineales bacterium | reverse complement strand
CCGAAAAGAACATGAGGATGAAAAACGGGAAACAACCAATCGTCAACAGATCGAATATCGTCCGTAAATATGCGGCGACGATGAGGCTGATGGCGATAATCGATAAGCATGAGAGAAGGCCGACGATCGACACGGCGACCAATGAACCCGATGTCCGGTAGCCAAGCGCGACGGCTGTGGCAAAGGTTAGCGCTAACGCCAGCATGCCGATGATGACCTGTGTCAAACTCACCGCAGTAAGCCACTCGAATGTCGTCATATTCGATAAACGCAAACGGATGATGGTCCCTTTGTCCTTCTCTTTGATTAGAGAGGCGGCAGCGGTAAACATCAACATGATTAAAGCCAACGCCAGTAAAGCCGGGACATAGAGCTCAAATTCATTCAAGGTTTGTTTACCGCTGACCGTGTTCACTTGAATTTCCAGGGGGCTTTCCAAGCCTGCTGTGGCTGCCGCATATTCGTAGGTAATCATGTCGCTCCAGACGGCAGCCATAAGGTAGTTTGCTTTCGATGGATCGCCGTACGTTTTTACGACTGCAGGAGCCGGCTGATTCCCCTGGCTGTAGTTCAAAAGGACTTCCGAAAAACGTTCCGGGATTTCAACCACCAGATCGACAGCATTGTTCATCAGCTGTTTACGGGCTGTGACCATGTCCAGCTCTTGCTTAACTTCTATGATCTTCTTCCCCTCCGCGTCTTGCACTTTCATCATCTCCGCTATCAAATCTGATCCTGCATTGAAATCGCCACCATCTGCAGTCGACACACCGGCATCATGATTGATGACCACGATCCGGTAGGGGCTTTGTGCCCACTCCCCAACGTAAAAATACATGAGCAGCACAAACAAAGGCGCGAACGTCAGCGTAAGGATCAAGATCTTCCAATCGCGGATATTTTCGATCCATGTCTTCCTGAACAGGCTGATAATTCTCATTCCCGCAGTCTCCTGCCGGTCAGGTCGATAAAAACGTCTTCGAGCGTACTCTTGCGGACGGTGATATCCACAATTTCCATGTGGGCGTGCTGGAGCTCTTTTAGCAGCACCGGCAGCACACCCAGAGTGTCTAAATTAACGAGGCGCAGGATCTGATCTTGATAGGTAAAATCGCGCAGCGCTTTCGGAAGCGATGCTTTCAGGTTGTCTAATGCACCATCCTGACCTGCCGCGATTTTGATCTCTAAAATATCCCCTTCCCCGATTTGGCTCTTGAGCCCTTCAGGGGTATCGAGCACCAACATCTGCCCGTTGTCAATAATCCCCACCCGATCTGCCAATTTGTCCACCTCGTCCATGTCATGGGTAGTTAAGATCACGGTAATTCTTTTTGACAGTGAACGAATATACTCCCTGACCAGTATCCTGCTCTGCGGGTCGAGCCCGGCTTGAGGTTCGTCGAGGATCAATATCTCCGGGTCATGGACGAGGGCAAGGGCGATGTTCAAGCGGCGTTTCATCCCGCTCGAAAGCTCCTTGGCCATTGTGTTGCGCTTATCGATCAGCCCTAAAATTTCCAGCAATTCCCGGGCTTTCTTTTTGGCGGCATCTCTGCTGAGGTCGTATTGTTGACCAATAAACTCCAACTGTTCGAGGCAAGTCAGCGATTCCCAGATGACCAGATCCTCGGGACAGAGACCCATTATTCGTTTACATTGCCGATAATGCTCGTTCAATGAGTGGTTGTTAATCAGGATCTCGCCGGCATCACTTTTCAGCAAGCCGCAAATCATTTTTATGGTTGTGGTTTTTCCCGCGCCATTGGGTCCCAAGAAACCGAACACCTCGCCGCGGTAGACATCCAAGGATAGGTCTTTAACCGCAACCAGGTCTCCATAGGATTTCTGTAATCCCTTCAGACTCAGGACAATATCTGAAGCTGCGGCATGCATCGGCGTGCTCCTTCGAGATTCATCAATTTTTAAATCCGCCCAGGGCCGTGTTTAACTTCATGTAGTCAAAGACTATGAGAATACTGCAGATTGATGTCTTGATCAGGCTGATCCTCTTCTATCCTTTCCGGACCTTCTGTCTTTACCGCTTCTGGCATCCTTTTCTTTATCGAAGCCTTCGTCCGCTATTCTCCTGTCTTTGCCGGATCGCCGATCTCTCCCACTTCTACGCTCAGCGCCGCTTTCTACCGTATCATCCGTGTTGATTTCGGTCATCATCTTGTTTTCTTCCTCTTCTGAATAACTCTCTTTTTCTGACATTGTATTCTCCTTTCATGTAACGCAAGTGCACGTATTGATTGAAGGCGAGGAGAAGGGCCGCTCGAGGTTCTCCTCCCAGGATCATCATTCATTCCTAATAATACTCACTTCGATATTCGCTTCAACTCAACACTATCATTGTTGAGCAAATCCTCAAAGCGCAGATTTACTGAATTTAATAACCAGCTTGTTGTAAACTAAACACGAGCAGACGAGTCCTGCAAGAACATATCGATCGAGAAAGGTGAACGATGACCGCAATCCGCATCGACGGACGATGGTTCAAGGATGAGCGCGGCCGTACGCTGATGCTGCGCGGGGTCAATCTGGGCGGAAGCTCGAAAGTCCCCTTCAGCCCCGACGGTGCGACACATATTGGCGATCGTTTCTTCAACCATCGAGACGTCTCTTTTGTCGGTCGGCCCTTCCCCCTTGACGAAGCCGATGAGCATTTCACCCGCTTACGAGCGTGGGGATTCACATTTATTCGTCTGCTGGTTACCTGGGAGGCGATCGAGCATGCCGGTCCGGGCCTGTATGACGAGGCATACTTGGAATACATCCACGCCATCGTTGAGAAAGCAAATGAACACGGAATCACCCTTTTCATTGACCCACACCAGGATGTTTGGAGCCGGTTCTCCGGTGGCGACGGTGCGCCTGGCTGGACCTTCGAGGTTGTTGGACTTGACATCACAAAATTCAAGGAAACTGGCGCCGCGATTGTGCACCAGACCCACGGCGATCCATTTCCGCGCATGATCTGGCCGAGCAACAGCGGCAAACTGGCCGCAGCGACGATGTTCTCTCTTTTCTTCGGGGGAAACGATTTCGCGCCCGAGACCAAAGTGGAAGGTGTTCCGGTCCAAGAATATCTACAACGCCATTACATCGAGGCCATGGTGCAGGTGGCAAAAAAGGTGAGCGGACTTCCCAACGTGATCGGATATGACACGATGAACGAGCCGCTGGCTGGCTATATAGGCTTCGAGGACCTGAACATTCCTGGCGGAATAATCAAGCTCGGCTCGAGTCCCAGCCCGTTCCAGTCGATGCTCCTTGGCTCCGGGATCGCCCAGGAAGTCGATGTTTGGAAATTAGGAATCACAGGCGAGCGCAAAGTTGATACACGGCTGGTTAACTCATCCGCTGTCAACGCCTGGCTGCCGGACCACGAGTGTGTGTGGCACCGCAATGGAGTCTGGGATCTGGACGCGAATGGTCAGCCTGGAATCCGGCGGCCGCACCATTTCACAAAGGCTCACGGCCGAAGTATTGACTTTTTCAACGATTACTACCGACCTTTCGCAAACCGCTTTGCGAAGGCGATCAGGTCTGTCTCCCCCGATGTGATCATCTTTATTG
>JBARSI010000284.1:0-1873 GCA_049644665.1 Anaerolineales bacterium | reverse complement strand
CCGTTGGGAATTCGCTTGACACTATCATGGCCTCGTGACACAATCCATCCATACCTCATCTTAGAGGTTACATAGAATTCGATAGATCGGAGCAAGCTATTCACTGGAACTCTATGGCTTGCCCAACTATTTTTTAGACTCAAGACATGCAAACGGAGTACCTATCATGAGCGAGAGCTTCGATCCAGATCAAAGCAACCCCGAAGGCATCAACTCCCAGAGGAAATTCTTACGGGCACTTGTGATTTTTATCGTTGTCGCCCTAATTATTGTTATAGCGCTGGGAGTTTATACGGTAATTCAGACACGAGACTTATGGTTAGATACACAACCAAAAACACTTGATCCCGCAGACGTTCAGGCGACATCAACGGCCGCGTGCGAGACATTTATAACGGAATTCCCTGGCACACCCTGCCCTTGATTACCTGACCTTAACCAAGGGTAAATCAATCCAAGGTTTTGATTTTTCAACCTTCAGGCTGGAACTATTAGGATTATTATTCGCCGTCTTAGAAAAAACATAACTCTTTCCATCCAGGTCCCATTGGAAATAGCACCTGAACCCCTTCCGCCACTGACACTTCACCAGAACCATCGCGGAAAGTTAGATTCCAAGATTACACGTACAATCATCGGGTTGGTCATCTTCTCCATTCTTACAGCAATCTATACCTTCACCTACAGCGGTGTCCCACGCGTGGAGGATGAACAACTCATCGCCGCTCGTGCTCAGAGCCTCGTCCTCTGGGAGGAACTCTCCTTCCCGCAGCTATATGGAAATGACCGCATCAGACAGCTTGCCTCCGTCCAGCCCGCTGATACCGATTTCAACGCAGCTATTGAGCCCGGCCAATCCATCATTACAGCATCGCTGTATCGGCTGGCAACAGTTCTTCGAGTAGGTGGTACACAAGCTGGGCTGACGACGAACCTATACCTCACGGCCTTGACCGGTGTGATCATGTATCTCATTTTGCTATCGATGGGGTTCCGCACCGAGACAGCAATCGTTGGCGCGCTCACCTTTGGATTAGGGACGATGGCTTGGCCCTTCGCTAAAACCCTTTATCGAGATGTACTTCTCATGTTCTGCGGTGCGATTATCGTGCTTGGATTGTCAATATCGAATAATGAGGAGCGCAATAAAGGATACACCGGGATGGCACTGATTCTACTCGGGCTCATTGGAGGCATCCTCGCCAAAAGGACCGCCTGGGTTATGGTTCCAGCGCTAGCTCTGGCAATAATCATGGCTTGGAAATCGTCACCGACACCGAACAGGATGCAACGGAGGTTTGTGGCAGCAGTATTCCTTTGCGGAATTGCTATAATTGTTGGGGCGATCATAATTCCCTCAAAAGGTTTACTCGCACGCTACTCCGCAGCCCATTACACATTCGCGATAACGAGGATCATCGAGGGGCTTAGCGCATCCACGCTGCCTGCGATCCTCGGTCCTTTCTTTAGCCCCGGAAAAAGTATCTTCCTCTTCTCACCTATCTTGATCCTGGCACCCTTCGGCTTTGCCAGGGGATGGCCTGAGCATAAAACCGTTTATACCTTCATTATCATAACGATTCTGCTGCTCGTCGCAGCTCAGGCGCTCTTCTATCGGGAGCTGTGGGCTGGCATTCCCGTTTGGGGCTTGCGGTTCATGCTTCTCGCCATGCCGATGATGGTCATACTCTGCGCCCCGATTTTTGACCAGGTTTTAACTCTTAACGGGCGCTTCCGGAAATGGACTCTATTTGGTTTACTCGGAGCCAGCACCCTCGTCCAACTCGCTGGTGCGGCGATTATGTGGCATGTCCCCCTGCTCGAATGGCAACGCATGGGATGGGATCCGTATCAACCTTCGGCAGTGTGGAAA
>JBARSI010000283.1:0-5091 GCA_049644665.1 Anaerolineales bacterium | reverse complement strand
TGATCCGTCAGGCGGACGATGGTCAGGACAAGGTCGTTGCTGTTTCCGGTGCCATCCGTAGCCGAGATCGTGATCTGGTTGTCGCCTGGCTCCAGAGCCAAGGCCTGTGAAAATACCCCCTCTGTCGTGAGGCTCAACGGAATAGGCGGATTTGCATTGTTGGTGAGCGCGGCCAGTACGACTCCGGTGTCGTCAAGGATGCTTCCCTCGAGCGTGATCAGGGCATCGACCAGCGTCTGGCCGTTGTAGTGGGAGGTGACATCGATTTCGGGACCGAGGGTGTCCCAGGGAGAAACGATCCCATTCGCGTACGCCAGCAAGGTGCAGTCCGGAGACCAGGACAAACCCCGGGAAACCGCCGAGAGTGGCACCTGGACATGGGCTTGCAGCGTCTCTCCGTCCCACACATGGATGCGAAAATCACTTGCGGCGACCATCGCCACACTGGCGACCTTCCCGTACCCGGGGCTGTTTGTATCGCTGTCCTTGCACCAATCCAGGGCATAGGCATTCGTAAAGGCATGTCCCGTGTAGGCGGCGTACGGGGTCGTCTCACCAAAATTATAAAGTTGGATCCCCAGCTCCTCGGTCGCCAGGATAAATTTCGTGCCGTCCAATGACCACGTTGCGGCCCAGACATCGTCGTTCGTGTCCCCATCCGGATCCGTCGGGAAGCTCTGGTGGAGCGACCATCCGGAGGTGTTATATATCTCGAGATCACCCAGTTCATGACCAACAAGTAAATACTGGCTGTCCGGTGAGAAGGCGACTGTTCTCGCCCGATCATCGGTATGGCTGATCGTGAGCGCTACTGTGCCGCCGCTCGTCCATACCACCGTCTCGTCGTCCGACCCGGCGGCGATCCAGGAACCATTCGGCGACCAGTCCACTGCCTGTGGAGATGCCAAAACGGGCCGCTCCCAGTTCAAGAAACCATCCGAGACCTGGATGTTGTAGCCATCCCTCGCCGCGACGGCGATGTCCTGGGAATCCGGGGCGTAGCTGAGCGCATACACCGGTCCTTCACCGCCACCTGCTGGATACCACGCATGATCAACGGTCCAGTTCACCGGTTCCCAGAACCGCACCTGTTCGCTGTCGCCTCCCGTAGCCACCAAACCACCATCGGGGGCCCAATCCACGCCCCAAGTATCGCCGCCCAGTGTGATGAACGGCGTAATGCTGGGCGGCTGCCCACCGAGGTAGCTCGTTGTGTATTCTGTGACCGTGCGCGCCGAGGCGCTCAACGTCACCTCGCCCTCACCCGGCAGATCGAGTTTCGCACACACCTCCCCGGGAATGCCTCCCGCGGCTGCGGTGTTGGTGGTCAAGACAATCTCTGTACCGCTGATTCCCGGATCCCCGCAGGCAGTCAGCGTGCCGGTGTCCGTGGTCAGCGTAACCGGTTCAAACTGCAGGATCTCACCCGTGCTGATGTAGTGCACGTTCACCAGCATCTCGTAAGTCAGATCCGCGATGCGGTTAAGACGCGTGCGCAGGTCAACGTCCGTCGATCCGGTGCACTCGATCTGGACCTGCCCGGTCATCTCATTTTCGGCTTCTGCGGTGAGCGTGGCCTCCTGCCCGGGTTGAGTCACGTTCGTTGGACGCCAGTAGACGCGCACTTGCCCGCTCGGATCCGTTACTGCCTGGTCCGCTGGACCGGTTCCACTGTACCGGATGAAAATAGAGGGGTGACCATTAGCACTGAAATTCACCGTCTGGTCCGGGATGGGCCGGCCCTGGCCATCAGTAACCGTCACCGTGAGCGTTGCTTGAGAAACACCATCGACCGGCACAATACTCATGTCTGACACGAGCGTAACCCCCGACGCCTGTGGATCGGTCACGAGCAGGTTCATGCTGGTGGTAGTCTCCTCCAGTGCGCCATCGGACGCTTTATAAAGGTACGGGTACGTGGAAGGTGCCAGTGGCCCGGACACATACTCAAACAGCGCGCCGTCCGTGTATATATCATCACCAGGATCCACCTGATCCATATCGTGGTCGAAGCCGTCAAGCTCCAGGCGGACGTAGTCTGGAGCCGTGTCCGCCAAACTGCGGTATTCCACCCGGAAGGTCCAAGTATCCGCCAGTGCTGAGCTTCCGGAGGGGGGAACCACCGAGGGGCTCGTAAGTGCTACCGGCCAGGCAATACTGATGCGCTCCCAGAACCATTCTTGATTGGGGCGCACCATCAGGCTCGGGGGACGGCTGTTGAGGAATTCCGTTAAGCGGATATCTCGTTTCGCTGCGAGATCGGCCTGCCAGTCATCGTAGCTCTGGCTGAACAAGTGGAAGAGCTCGTCGTATCCCTCGGAACGCTCCACGAGCACGTTGTAAAAATAGTACCCCAGGTAAATGCGAATGTTGTGCAGCTGCAGCAACATCTTCAGGTCATCTTCGTTCTGTAAACGGGAGTAGTCGTAGATCAGCTCCATCGATAATTGCTCACACAATATTGCCGCTAGACCGGTGGACATCACCTGATCGTCGCGGTCCATGAGCCAGTTCCAGCCCTTCACCCCGATGAAAGCGATCGTGAACCAAACGCACCAAGGTGGTGCGACTTTAGCCAGCGCCAATCCGATCCCTACGAAATTGAAAATCTCCTCCCCCAGGTTGATTTGTTCAAAGATGCTGGTAAACATGGACTGGATATTCCCGGCGGTCAAGGTATTGAAGTCTTGACGAATATTGTAGACCGCATCGCCCACTGCTAGGTCCACCGGGACGTTTGGGGGGCCGCCCAACCAATCTTCGAGCGCCACCAAACGTTCGGCAAAGATACTCTGAGCCCATCCGTGCATCACGACTGCTCGAAGCCTTGCTTCCGAGATGGTTTCGGTCCAGGATACCAGAGTGAAAGCGATAGAGACGCCCGTTGCGAAGGTACTGTAATGGTTCTTGAAAGTGGAGGTCAGGTCATCCCGCAGATCAACGTACCCATAAAACACGTTAATTGCGCTGCTGGCCCAGTCCTTGCTGCCCACAACCCCCGTCGCGTTGCGTAGGGCTCGCTGGAAATCGCTCTCGAAATCCTCCATGAATTCCAGCGTGGCCCGCGTTTCGTCATCCAGGTGAAGTTCAGCGAAAATCGCCGATCGGATCACATCCTCGTACAACTCCACCCTTTTCACGCGATCCTCAAGGCGGGATTTAAGGACCCAGTTCACATAGATGTCCTTGGCCGCGGTGGTGAGGTACAGTTCGAAGTCTGTGCTGTAATTGTCGGTGAACGGTCCCCAGCGCTTCACATCCAGCCCTTTAACTCCATAGTTCCCGTCGTCGGAAAATAATTCTCCAGCAAGCTGGCGATTTTGGACCAGGAAGACGATCTCGCGCGCCAGATTAAAATCCATGATTGGCGTGCCATCCGCTTCGAGGACGAAAATTCGGGAGATGTCCTCCCGAACACCAGGGCCGATGATGGGAGGAAGAGGCGTTGGGCTGTCGCTCTGGACCATGACCCGCAGGCCGGTATATCCAAACAGGTCGGCGGTCTGCCATTCATGGATGAAACCAGCCGCGTGAACCGGTTGGTACGACCAGCGCAGCGAGGTGGCGCAGAAGATGATCGCGAGTGTGATGCGGAATATCACTCGCAGGTTTGTGGAGAATCCGTGTTTACGCTTTCCCATGACGCCTCCTTGAACCGAGAACAGTCCTCGAGGCTGCGTTGCCATTGATGTGGATTTCAAACACCCCAACTTTGGTGAGTTTTGATGATTGTCGGATGTTGATCGGGGATCAGGTTTCAAAAGCAGGTTACAGCATACAGGTTTCAGGATTTAGGCCCGGGTGTTAGGTTTCAAGACCTGATATTATGTTTCAGGTTTTCGCTCATTGCTTTTAGTTTTTCCCTATTACCTGTAACCTGTTGCCTGTTACCTTTCTTTCCTTTCCGCTGTCAGCTGTTAGCTTTTAGCTATTGGCTAATGGCTATTAGCTAACGGCTGCCAAATCAGCTGTGCTGATTTGGCGTGCTCCGCCCTTCCGACATCGTTCGGGTTTGCGTAGTACGATTCTGTTTACCAATCTATGAAACCGACCCGAAACAAAACTTCCTCTTGTTTTACCGAGCGCTCAATCCCTCCCTGTGTTGTACCTTTGCCACCAACGCTCGATCGATCTCCATCGGCACGAAGCGGTCGTTGAGCATTTTCAACAGGATCTGCACGCGAGCATTCCCGGAGAGGTAGGCATCGAAGATGCCCTCATAACCCTCGAAGACCCCCTCCTGGATGATCACTCGTTGCCCGGGCTCCAGATCCCTGCAGGTGAGCCCGCCAGCATCCCAGATCTCGGCGAGGCGCGTTTGCAGCGCATGCACGACCCTGTCGAGGACGACGGCAGGTTCGCCCCCCAGCCAAATCAGCCCCATCGAGAAAGGAAGATACTGAAAAGCATTCTGCCCAATATCTGCAAGGCAGGCATGCACGAACATATATCCCGGAAAATAGGACTGGATTTTCCGGGCACGCGGGTTGACAGGATTGGCGGGAATTTGCGGATAGAAAACTCGATAGCCCTCTGCGGTTACGAAGCGGAAGAGGCTATCTTCTTTATGGGGTTTGCTGCGGAGGACGTGCCACAGATTTGTAGCGGACACTTAGATGATGACCATGGGATTATTTAAAATGACTCCAAAATTAGGTCGTTCAATTCCATTTAAGTCAGGTCCGGTTTTATTTCAAGCTCAGCACAACCCTTCCCGGACCGTCCGCATTAATAGAAAAGCGCTGCTTCGGCGGCTCAATGCCAGAAATTAATGAGCGCCGGAACCGCGCGGCAAGCAGTCCCTTATTTAATTATTGGGTTTCCTACAATGGTCGGAGGATTTATCGCACGCTCCCCTTCCCATAACCCAACTCGCCCCCCTCGCATTCGATTTAGGTAAAATGCGATGTTCCGACGGACCGAACCACGTAAGAGCTTTTCAACTTCTCGTGACGTACTATAAATGTTACGAAATTACGTCTTTCAGTGCAAGCGATTTCCGTCCAGCTTGCGCAGGACATTGGTACTAGAAGAGCAGGTGACAGCAACTCAGCCTTCAGCATTCAGCCTACAGGTTACAGGAATCAGGTT
>JBARSI010000282.1:0-15825 GCA_049644665.1 Anaerolineales bacterium | reverse complement strand
CACATCGATCCAAGCAGCATCGGCAATCCGATAAGCAGATTGGCGACGTCGTTGGCAAGGAACGACTGAAGCAGCTCCTCCGTCGGGTAGACGATCGTCTGGCACAGGAGACCAGCGACGGACGCAGTCGCCATCAGCATGGCGAGGATGAAAGTGAGAACATAGATCAGCGTGAGATTGCCCTTGATCGGCAAGCTGGCGATATCTTTTTGATCTGTACTCATTTCTTTCGACTCCTTTAAAAATAATCTGGGACGGGTTCAAGCCGCTCAACGGTTCCGAGCTTTGTAAAGCGCAGCGGAGCATTCAGACGGGCAGCTGTGCCGCGCGGTTCATACAAGTTTACCGCCTCCTGGAGGCGCCAGGATCAGCAAGTATTTAGTCGATCGCGATCTTATCTGGCTTGTTCCCTGTTCAGAAGAGTTGATTTATTCAAGATCAACGATTGAACTAATCCCACGACGGTGGATGATGCCCAATACATCCCAATTCCAGCGGCAAGCCTCCAGGCAAAAATCAGCGTGATCGCCACCGGCAGAAAATTGACAAGCGCTCGAGATTGCTGGGATAGATCTGAAGATAACATCGTGGAAATATAAGTCAATCCAGCAACGATCAAGGCCAGAAAAGCATCAGGCTGGGCAATATCCTTGATCCATAAAAAGGAGCCGCCATTACCTAGCCCCTTTCTGATGGCGGAGAGCAATCCAAAGAACACAGGGATCTGGGCGATATTCCCAAGTATGCTCAAGATGTCGAAGGGGCTGACCCCTTTCTGTCGATAAAGCTTCATCACTTCTTCTGATTGGCGTTGAGGATTCTGGCGATATTTCACCTTGATGCGATCTACCTTAGGTTGGAGAGAATGCATCAACTCCTGGCGAGCCTTCACTTTCCGTCCGATATGAAGTGAAAGCGGCAGCAATGCCAGGCGGACTATCAAGGAAAGGGTAATTATTGCGCACCCTAGATTCCCTCCATATATCTGCGACAGGGCAAAGAGCGCCACAGAAATGGTCTCGACAAAGGCCCCCCAAATTTCCATTGCTCACCTCCGCTGACTGCGTTCGTCAATAATAAGCAATTCACCCTCGCCAGCTTTTCTGCATGTGCACCACGGTGGCCGCACTTTGGGTTGAAAAATGCTTCTTCTGAGTATTCTCAAGGCTAACCATCATTCAGTTGTTACTTATTGAATCAAATAATGTGGATTGGTATCACTTCCGTAGCATACTCCAAGATAGGCCCGTGACCTGTTATTAAGCTGACGAAATCCTGTCTGTAATTTATTCTTTTAAGATAAAATCGACGCGGCTCTTGTTAAATACCCCCGCAGGGGGCGGTCGCTTACAATGAGGGGATAGACTCTGCAGCTTACCGCTGTGACTTTGGATACACCTGCCAGCGGATGTTCTTCAAGCAGCCCTAGCGAGCTAACTGAGATGCTGAAATAGGTTCGCGAATAAGCCTCAAGAAGCGCTCAGTTTTATCCTCCCCTCGATTGATAAAACCTTGGACAAGCTCATAACCCAACGAGTAAAGAGTGGCGTACGATCTCCAGAGAGGATCTTTAAAAAACTCAAGCGTTTTTCTGCTTCGTTGCTCATTTAATAAACCATATCGTATTCCGTAATTTATTACTTCTTCATCGGATGCGCCTTCGCCATGAAGCAGCAATACCCGGTTGATGCTAACCTTATTTAACGGATCCATTGCTTTCCTGATTTGATACATCTGATCGCCTTCGATTTCCTTCAAACCTGCTTGATCGAGAATGGATTGCATGAATTGAGTGATTTCCCCGGGTGTCGCGATCATTTCCAGGGCGATCTCAGCGATCCCCTCCGCAACAACTGCGCTTGGCGCATTACTGGGACGTATGCTGTGTTCAAGATGTCCACCTTCTCGATATAGCTCCTTCTCCTTTACAGCATTCTCCGTATGATGTCCAGGATAAGTTTCATGAGCAATAATCTGCGGAAGTCGAATAGCAGACCACGGAAGGTCAATATTTATATCAATCCGTGATAAATATTTGCCGAGATACCTGTTATAAGCCCCCCACGGCTTATTGTTAACAAAGGTAAACTCACAAGCCTCATCTTCTGGGAGGGCGATGATTTCCGCCGTTCGACACCGGAAATCATCTGCAATATTTTCAACAATAGATTTGAGGCTTTCCTTGGGAACAATCGTCTTTTCCCTAAAACTATCCATTCTTTCGGCTAACGGGCCAGCACCCGGTAACAGGTCCTCAAGATCCTGATGTACATCTTCAAACACACTCTCTTCGGTCCAGATGGGCGTAAGGCCGAATAATCCCTGTGATTCTTCAACGATGCCAATCTCTTCCCTCTTCAAGATCCTCAGGGTTGTATGCATTGCTTTCAACTCAGCGGATAAATACGCTTTTCGCTCTTCCGTTAATGTTGCATCTTGATAAGTCGAGTCAATGATCTTGTCTAAAGTCGAGGATAATTCTTCCAGTGGTAGTTTCTCTTTTGCGTTAACAACCTCGCGAATCTCTACGGGACCAAAGTAAGCATCAACATAACCGGGCAAGTGTTTATCGATTGACAATGCCATTTCCACGAAGGATTTAGCGTTCTGCCATCTGGACATCTGATCCTCCTGTCATCGAGAGCTCGTGCCGTCTAACAATTTCGAGCTTACGAAGATCCCGTACATTCTGTGGAGCTGCGAGTGGCTGTGCGACTCTTCGCTTCAGATCTAATGCTTCATTTCTGCCCTCAAACATCGAATGCCCACTCTCCGTCACGCATGATCGGTTCGACGATTCCATCCTCCTTAAGCCCATCAACGTCCATATCGCCTGAGCCAATCATCCAATCAATGTGGTCAAGGCTTTGATTACCACCAGCCGCTGCAAATTCATCATCAGACATGGCTTCACCTCCCTCCACGTTGAATCTATAAGCCCGACCCACGGCAATGTGATTGGAAGCGTTTTCATCGATGAGGATGCTGTAGAACAGCAAGCCAGTCTGTGAGATAGGGGAACTGTGAGGAACCAGCGCTATTTCCCCCAATCGAAGCATGCCCTCGTCCGTTTCAAGAAGTTTGTGTAACCTTTCCTCGCCCTTCTTTGCGGTCGCTTTTACAACCTTTCCTCCCGAGAAGGAAAGGACGACTTCTTCTATTATCCCACCACCAATATCGGACGGTTTCGTCGTTGTGATAAACCCCTCTGTTTTGTCCTTATGAGGCATGGTGAAAATTTCCTCCGTCGGTATATTAGCTGTGAAATCAACACCGTTTTGGCTGGTCATGCGCGCGGATCTCCATATATGTCGCCCGGGCAAACCAATCGTCAAATCTGTTCCGGGTGCAGTCATTTTCAAGGCAGCAAATTGCTTTTTGTTCAGATAGTCACTTCTGGTGATTAGCCGAGTGATGTGATCATTCCAGGCGGCCACAGGATCAGATTCTCTAACGCGGCAAATATCAAATATTGTGTTCCAGCTCTTAGCCTTTCTACTCTCAACCGGGGTTTCAGGGAAGACTTTCGCCGACCAACTGTCAATAGGTGCAGCAGCTATTGACAAATTCATCGCATTCTTGACCCGTAAATCAATGGTGGGTTTCATATGTTTCATGGTGGCCCGCAGAACTGTTGTTGTCAGTTCTGGATCCTGTGCTATCAGCAGCCCGGGGGTCTTTGCAACAAAGATTAATATCGCGTCCCCCCCTTCTGCTGTTTCCAGGGCCGCATCGGTCCGCCAATTCGGGAATTCATTAAAGGAATCTCGGGGAGCGTGCTGAAATCGAATCAGCTCCAGCTGCTCATCATTCCACAGCACGTCGACCAATCGGGCTCCAACTTGATAGGCCTTCGCCGCAATCAACCGCACTAAGGGTGCCAATTCAAGTGGTGTCCCGAGAAAATCATAGAATGGCATTCCAATCAGCAGACGTTGTCCAGGCTGCACATTGAGACCTACTTTAACTATCACATCAGCGTACTTGTCTAGATTCTGTTCAAAGTCTGATGGCATCGATAAATCTCCTTTGGTCCCATTCTGTTCGTTGATAAAAAGCAAGGCAGCTTGGCCGCATGATGGTCTCGCGATTTGAAGCCCCCCGGTTTCCGCTCTGGTCACGCGCGGCATCTCCTTGGATGGCGGAGTGGGGATGCGGAGGTGCGATGGGGCCAGGGAGCAACCATTTATCCCTATTCATCCACTGTAGTGAATGAAATCGTGCGTAATATCAGCTCAAGTCCATCATCAACTTCATCAGGGCCTGACTCAATAGATATTGCTCGCCCCTCGCTATTACTAATGAAAAACATCAAGTACGGCTGAAGGCCGGCATAGGCATCCGTTTCTCGTGAATAGGTCTTAACATCGATTTCTCCACGAAGAATATAATTACCTCCAGCATTTATCAGCGGAATTCGCTGCCCCAAATCTATCCCGTCCCCGGCAATGAACCATTCACCATCATCGTACGAAAATCCAAATTCCACGCCATGGGACGATGTTTCCCAGTAAACGATCTGGCCAGTGTATTCTGGGAGAGCCAGGAACGCTTCTTCAATGTAATTTAGCCAATTACCTGGGCGAAACCTCAATATACAATATTCGGAATCAACATATTCTGGGACGAAGTCGACCTCCCAATCAGGAGGAACCATAAATTGGAATGGACACTTCGGATGACCCTGGAACAATGTGCCTGGGCCATTATCGCCATAGAAAGGAGTAGCAGTGATGAATTTCTCAAGATAGTTAATAGATGTGCGGCTTGACGTTGGTGCCGGTGTAGTAGATGGAGATGCCGGACTGATTTCAAGAGTTGGTGGTGGGAAAGATGTGCTGGTAGGCGTCATTGTGAAGGTTGGAATCAACACCCGTGGAATTTCACCTTCGGCTGTAGGTGTCCAAATAGCTGGCAGACTCACTTCAGGTTTGGAGGTCGCAGTGGGAACAAGCTCCATCTGTTGCCCCAAATCCGAGCCATTAATACATGATGCCAGGAATGGAAGAAGGAGAAGCAAGATCGAAAAGTTTTTCATAATCTTCACCACCTTTAGCCACCTGACGGTCTCGCGATTCGAAGTCCTCCGGGTTTTCGATCTACGCCCCTCGCACGGCATCCCCTTGGCGGGCGGAGTGGGGTTGCGCGGCAGCCAGCGGGCATGTTGGAAAATAACCACCCCTCTCACACCTTAAATTGCCCTGATTCATAGAACAATTCGTCATCAACCGTTATTTTCCCGCCATCCTTCATATCGGTAAGCAGATCCCAATGGATTGCGCTCTTATTCTTTGATCCTGATTCTTGGTATCCGCGACCAAGCGCTAAATGTATCGTTCCTCCCATCTTCTCGTCGAAGAGCATATTGCGGGTGAACGTATCTATCTCGTAATTGGTTCCAATACCCAACTCACCGACAAAACTCGCTCCCGCATCTGTAGCTATCGTCTCCAGAAGATATTCCTCATTCTTCTCAGCGCTCGCTTTCACAACTTTGCCCTTGTCAAACTGGAGCTCAACACCATCAACTTCTATGCCCATGTAGATACAAGAGTAAGAGAATTTAACCTTTCCTTCTACGGTTTCTTCAACAGGACCCGTAAATATTTCTCCGTCGGGCATGTTGACGAGACCGCAACAATTGATAAACGTCCTGTCCTTTATCGACATTTGAAGATCGACCCCATTGCCTTCAATGTGCACGTGTTCCTTGCCGGCCAGCCAGGTCACTAATCTTTCCTGTTCCTTCCCCAGCTCTTCCCACTTTTCTACCGCATTGTCAGTATTTGCATACGTTGCACCATAGAAGAAGTCTTGATACTCTGGCAAACTCATCTCTGCAGCCTGAGAAGAAGATTGGCAAGGATATCGCGTAGCTACCCAACGAAGGTCACCTGTCGCCGCCCTGGTGGATATCCGCTCGATAATGTCTGAGTAGGCCTGTCGCATTAGTTTATGTTTAGCCGGATCGATATTTGTAAGGCTCAGCAGGTTTGACGAACTTGTCAGACGAATATCAACGTCCATCTCCTTCGAAGCACAGTCTAAAAACAAATTTGGCTCTAACAGTTGAGCATCCGACGCTTCGGCAAGAAAGTAATACCTGCTATCTTCAAGGTCAATCAGTGGGTGTGGATGTCCGCCTGCTTTAAGAATTTCCCTGATAACCTCCATCACCAGAGGGGATGCAACCGGTTCAAGGGGAAATCCTCTTATCAGTACCTTTTCCCCTTTTTGCACCTTCGTGGAGTAATGGACGAGTAGTTTTGCCAAATTGGAGATTCGTGGATCAGTCATAAATAAACTCCTTTCGACATGAGCAGGAATGACCTGAATTTTGGGCTTGATGAGAAGGTATGTTAATTTTTGCACCGAGTTGTTACCTCCCCTATTGTTGCCCAATTGCCGGCAAATATCAATCGCCTACATCCATAATGAGAGAATTGCACCATTACTGACTAGAGATGACTAAGATCCCGCTCACCGCCATGTGCCCCTCGCCGTCGCGAAGCATCCTGAATCTGAAGGCGGAGCGGATACCCGTAGGGTACGGTTGCATCTCGCAGTTCCCGTGTTTCAATTCGCGCACCCGGAGTGAAGCGGAGTAGGGTTGCGAGGCAGCTTGAGTCTAGACAGCACTTTAGCATTCGTTATGAGCATGCAGGGCACTACCAAACCCTGATGACCCGCGAGGGACGAAGGCGAAGGAGGACCCTGTCGGATCGGACCCTTTCGTTAAGATGCTTTTCCGCTTCCGTATCTGACTCATATCTGAGCTGGAGCCTGCGAACAAGGGCCGGACGCGGATGATGCTCAACAGAAAGATTACCCTGGATCATGTAGCCCACATCGTCGGTGTCAGGGACACCGCCAATTACGACAGCGGTTTTAGGATTGCGAAGAGCGTTTCGAACCTTGGCCTCGTCGCGATCTGTGCCGAAGATGATGTCGTCGCCGTCGCGAGCGAAATAGATGGGGCGACATGGGGATATCCGTCCTTGCCAATCGTACATAAGTAGGCGAGTCGAGGGGAGGCCAGGAATCTGCGGATGCTGCGTGTGAGAATAGGCGTATTTAATGTTGTCACTTCGTTGACCTTGGCGGCGCTGCCTTGCGGATGAGTTCAGCGGCGCTTACCCAAGTGCCTGATTGAGTGGGGGTAAAGCCGCTTTTCTAAATACAAAAATAATAACCTTTTACCCATTTGCAGCTCAACCCATTGTGACAAAAATGATCGCTTAGAAGATTAAAAAAAATAGCGCGGGACATGTTCCATGTATGCACGATACGACTCCCCATACAGCTTCAAGCATACCTCTTCCTCTGCCAGTATCCCGAAATGCTGAAACAACTTGGACATTATTAGCGCTAAAAGAGCCACCCATGAGCTTATCGCTAAACATATCCCCAAAAAAATGACAAACAGCGACACTATTTGGGGATGACGCGATATCTTGTAGACTCCCTTCGTCACCGGCTGACCTAACGGAGTATCTTTGAAGTTCAACATAGCTGCCACGAGACCAGCCAAGCCGATGGCATACAGAATCAACCCGGCGATGAATGTGCTAGAGTTGATTTTCAAGGGCGTCATGATGATCAAAATCAGGCATGTAAGGGAAAACGCTTTGCCCATGATTGTAAAGACCCTCTGCTTCACACTCCAACCAGACCTACTAAACAGCCGGGACACCACATCTTTAGGAAATATCAGCAACAAAAAACCCTGAATCAAGAACTCAAATGCAAGCATGATCCAACCGTTGAGCCATCCAATCTCAAGTGCAGGTATTAACTCCATGAGGCATCTCCGATATCTATCAGCTTGCTGTAGCGCTAAAAGCCTTTGAGCTAACGCTTAGACAGCGCGCGGTCCAACGATTTAGGAGGACGCAGATCCCGCTCTCTGCCACCAGCCCATCGCGTTCGCACAGCATCCTGTATGGAAGCATCCCCTCTGGAGCGAATTGATGCGATGAGAGGTTAGGTTTACACAACTTCAACACAATATCACCTGGTAATCGTAATTACTACATACCGGTCTTCATAATCGCGCCTTCCAATAACTTCTCCCTGGATATTTTCCTAAAACTAAATCGATAGCCCTCATATATTGCGATGGCATAAAATAATAAATCCATAACCGAGAAAGTCTCCTTCATCAACTCAAAAGTCAGCGCATAGTTAAAGTTAATGAGCATGTCCAAATATCCCACTTCAAGTATTTTTGCCAAAAACCCTATGGATGCTAAAAAGTTCCCCAGCACGATACTCACTAACGCGATGATCCCTCCGGCTACCCCAAAAACCTTGTCGATCCCCTTCCCCAATTTACTCACCCCATACCCCACCAAAAAGCCTACGCCTATGGCCAATAAGCCCAGTTGATATTCTGTAAAATAGGTTATCGCTGCCCACAATGCTGCGCCGATAAATCCCCCGATCAAGCCCCCGATGATTCCAAGCCCAATATTTTGCTCAAGTCTAAGATTTTCCATCCTTGCTTGTATCATATGCTCGCTTATTTGAATTTTTGGTTCTTTCGGTGATGGGGTATTGAATTCCATTTCCGCTCTCCTTTCAGACATATGGGATCCTCCGGGGATTTATTACTTCAATTATTCTACTGCTCAAGTGTAGGATAATCTTTTCTCGGTTTAGATCATGATTCCAGTTAACCTTACGACCTTTGGGGAACGAAGATCCCCGCGGTTTTCTGGGGCAGCGATTGGTCATGCAGGCAAGGATTGGTTTTCTATGTGCCGATTAATCCAATCCAGCAGATCACGCAGCATTATTTCATAATCCAGATCGTTGTGCGCCTCGTGATATCCGCCTGGATAACTTAAGAATTCCTTATCGTGAAACCGAATTTGATCGAAGAATCTCTTCGCTCCTTCCGCTGAATTAACTCGATCGGCTTCACCGTGGATCATAAGGATGGGAATTTGGATCTTCTCACCTTGCGATTTCACCGCTTCCACCGCAGCGAGCGATTCTGTCCCCCAGCGAGCGCTTACTTTACCATGCACAAGTGGGTCTTCTTTATAAGCCCTCACTACGGAGGGGATACGAGAAAGCGCATCATGCTCTAAGCCTAGATCTAATGAGAATCTTGGGTATATGCGGGACAGAATTCGAGCGAGGGCAATGAGAAAAGGTTTAGCTACGCCCACCGGATCGATGGGCGTTCCAGACATAATCACGCCTGCTAATTTTTCGTTTTCTGAAAGGATAAAATCCAACGCGATTAAAGCCCCCATACTATGAGCCATCAAGAAGATGGGGTTACCTGCCTGTTGTACACTTACCATCTTCAGGAAATTCAACAGGTCGATACGGTATTCCATCCACGAGTTTATGTGACCGCGCTGACCAGGGGAGTTCCCATGACCGCGGAGGTCGTACCCATATACACCACATTGGTATGCAACCATCTGGTCGATCACATTCATGAATCGACCACTATGCTCTCCAAATCCATGAACAAGTGCAATAACCGCGCGGGGAGGAACATCTGGCAGCCAGCATTGAGAGTACAGGGCAACGCCATCCATCCCTTCAAAATGAGATTCACGATGCTGCATACGCTTCCCCTTTCAAGTGGGCATCCAACATAAATTGTGATGAATTCAAAGCCTTAAACGCCTGCCCATCACCTGAGGCCCTCAAAAATCTCAACTCAATTCTCCCCCGGCGGGTGATTATTACGCGGTTTCTTTCTACCGTTCTCTCAATTGTGTGTGCGCTGGAGAAAGATCACATCGAAATGTGAAAAGTGGAGGGATGTCGAGAGAAGTAGCCTTGCCTGAAATCCTGATACAAGAATAGCGCATTCTCAACACATTCACAATCGGGGGACCGGAGCAACCTCCCCGCCCTGATCGTTGAAATTTCTTATCTGGGATGTGCTGCATCGCGGTTTTCAAGGTTCAGGATGGAAACGAATATCCAAGGCCCCGAGCGGAACGAGTTTTTTTCATGGCTGCTTTGGGTTTCGCTGGTTGTGAATCGTGATTAATCTGAGAAAAGTTACCCCCAACCGGAGGGGGGCCGGCTGGGGGCTTGAGCACTCAAATACAAGTTAATGACTTGAGGCTCACCCCTACTTTACCTCAAAACATGGTTTAGCAATACTCTCTTTCCGGGTGGGTGCCCGATGTAGGCATCTGCGGGCGTTGTCGCTTCTTTAGATTATTCCCCCACACCCCCTGGATCATACGCCGAGCTCTCAGCAAAAACCCATTATCTAATTCAAGCAGGTTAAATATCTCTATCTCATGTTCTTAAGTCCAATGAAGCGCAAAATATAGCAGGTTGGATAGAGCCCGGTTGGGATCCAGTGTTTCGCTTAGCGTCTCCAGGGTGAAGCGGAATGGGGTTGCGGGGCATCGAGATTGGAATGAGAAGGCCGCAGCTGTCGATCAGTTATAAATCCAAAGAAAAACATCCTTCCCTTCAAACACTGCTGATTGAGAACAATGTACGATGCGAGCGAAGAACTGTTCAGCATCCTGCTCTGACCACCATTCCTCCTCTACTTGATCAGTGGAAGCCCACTTGGCGGTAGTTGAAGCGTGATCTTGAGGGGCAAGGTTAGCCAGAAGCGTAATAAGCTCATCAGGTAACTTGATGAGCCATGGACCTCTGGTGGATGCCTCAGCAATGGGTTGATAGTGCTCAAGCAAATCACTGAAATCCTTTGCTGTGACTAAGGAATGGAGTACCGCAAGTTTGAGTGGATCGAGACCGTCAGCATTGATGCCCTTGAAAGTACCAAGTGGGTATTCGGATGCTACAATGGTCGGGACATCGCTAGATGACGCGATTATAAGATCTGCGTTTGATCCCATTGGACAATCTCCTATCTATATAGCTTGCTGCTGCCCAACCCCTGTACATCAAGAAATCTCCCCTGGATATCCACTCCGCGGGGTATTATTACGCGGTTTCTTTCACCCGTTCTCCCAATTGTGTGTGCAATGAAGAATGTTCACATGAATAAGTGAGATGTAGATGGATGTCGAGAGAAGGAGCCTTGCTGGGATTCCTGAACCTAGAATAGCGCATTCTCAGTCCATCCACAATAAGGGAAAATAAGCCAACGATCTCACCCAGGTCCCCCTAAGTACCCCTCTGCCCCAACTCGCCGAGGAACAACACCCTCAGAATCAATCTATTCTCATTTCGGTACACTTTTACTCCAATGAAGCGTAAACCAAAGCAGATTGACAGAGCTCGATTACGGATCCTGTGTATTACCTGGGGCAGCGGATGGTTATGCGCATAAATTACGAAAATGCTATAAGATAAACTACTTACGAAGCCTTGGGGCTATCTCGCGCATATGCAATAACTGATGGGCGTATATCGAGAAAATCACAGTCTCAACGTTGGAGACTCCAAGCACAGGATGCCGTCCAACCCGATCCAATTCAAACTCGCTCAGCTCTCCCACCCACTCTATTAAACCCGTTCGAACATCTTTGAGATTGCCCAGCAACTCTTCTACGGATCGATGCCGCAGCTTTTCCATCTCACGCTCATTAAAAGCATCAATGTCAATACCTTCCGGATAGCCTTCGCCGCCAATTGCGATGTCTCGGGCAATTCTTTGGAGATTTTCTTCGGAATATACAAAATGGGCAACGAGATCTTTGAGATTCCACGATCCTGGATCATCAAAGATTGGCAGCTCCCATAGACCAGGCGCTACTGAGTGAAAGATCTCAAAGGATTTAGCTATGCCCCTGGTTAGTTTCTCAACCAATGCTTCAACACGAGGATCCTTCATCATTGCTATCCTTCCAGAAACAACCCTTCGACTGGACCAATTTTAATTTGCGTCCCATTGGGAAGCGTTACCTCAACCTCATTTGAAGTTCTGTTATACGCAACTATGCCTTTTTCGAAGCGCTTGTAGGCAACACCTTCCATGATAATGGAAACAACAAAGGACGAGCAGCCTTACACAGGTTCGGCATAGACCCTATAAAGGTTTCGTGCTGACGAAGCCCCCCGTTTTTGGGGAGCGCAGTCCCCTCTGCTCCACTAAGCGCTGTTTAAAGTCTTGATTAGGTGAGTGGGACATTTAGGGAACTTGTGCACGGCCGTCTTCAACCATGGTGTAATTCATGCAAGTTTTAGTTAAGCTCATCCGAACAGTGCGAACATCAACATGATTGTTCCGATGCCCGCTAATAGAACACCTATGATGTTGCTTCGCTTTCGGTTTAAGAAGAAAATTATGCCAACAAACATAAGAAAAGGACCACCAATGAGTAATATTCGATTGTCCATTTCAATCACCCTCCACTTATAACTTTTCCCCAAGCCCTATTTGTAGGTGGCAAGTCCCGATTAGTCTGCCCAGGAAGCTCTCAGTCCACTGGCTCAATACACCTCAGAGTACGGAGCATTGCTGGTATTTTCAGCATCCCCATCATACAACGAAAGAGCCCTCAACCGCAGAATTGGCCGGTTGGAGGACTTATCATCCCTGGCTTGTTGAGGGACCACTCCTCGACCTTGGTAAGAACATCCAAGGCGAACTGCACCTCCTGGATCAAACGGGATGTTCTCAGCCCAACCCTGAATAGACGGAACAGAAATCGGGTTTTGGAACTTTGGCGTATACTCAGCGATAATAGTATCGACACGCTGGTTGTTTGACTAAAGAGTTCAGGTCCATTGCAAAAAAATCTTTCTAAGGGTCCGGGAGGGGATACTCAATGGGCGATAGACGGGATTATTACTTGTTGAATTTTTCTTTCGCACTTGTGTTACTTCTCAGTGGATGTCAGCGGTTAGAAGAAGTCAATCTGAATGGGCGCAGCTCAAGCACAGCAGTTGAGGATGCCCGCCCCACAGCGACGCTCCATGTCGTAGCGTTAGTGCCAACAGGCTCGCCAGAAGCGACATACAATCCGGCGATCGCAGTACCGACATTTACCCTGGAATCCCAGTCACCAACAAAGGCTCCAGTTTTTCCCACACCGACAAGCTCGGAGCCGTGGTCTTCAGATGACCTCTTTTACCAGGTTGGAGAGTCAGATCTGATCGTCTTTGCCTCGAACCTTCAGGCAAATCGAGATATATATATCACTTATATTAAAACGGAGGTTCACTGGCCCCGTACCCTCCGCCAACTTACTGACTACTATGGTGAGGATACGCTTCCGGATTTAGGCCCTGATGGGAGAACCGTGGCGTTTGTCTCGGATCGAAGCGGCAACCGGGACATCTACCTTGTTGACGTTGAGACCCTGGCAGTGGAGCAACTCACCCACAGCTTCGCCGAGGACAGTAATCCTGCCTGGTCGGCTGATGGGGCAAAAATCGTCTTCCAGTCGAACCGAGATGGGAATAATGAGATTTACATCATCGATGCAGACTGTGCGAAAATAGCCGAGGGCTGCCCGGATGAGGTCGTCAGGGTTACCAACAACATTTATGACGACCTCGAACCTGAATGGTCACCGGACGACGAGAAAATTGCCTTCATGTCGGCGCGGGATGGCAACCTGGAAATCTATGTGATGAAAACCGATGGGACTGCGGTCACTCGATTAACGAACAATCCCGGTGTCGATGGATTCCCTAGCTGGTCTCCAGACGGGCTAATGCTCGCATATCATTCTGAAAGGGACGGTAACACAAACATCTACATCATGACTTTGGACGGTCTGCAAGAATGGAGCGTAACGGAAGGCAGCGGTATGGCAATGGCGCCATATTGGTGTGGGAACTCCATCGTCTATATGTCACGAGGACTAAATAACTTTAGCATTGTCACGCGTCAGGCTACAGAGCTTGGTCCTATCCCTCAGTCATTTCAAGTCGTTCGGTCGGCTTCCTCTAATGCTTTTGACGGTTTTCCATCGTGTGGTCGTCCGGGATCCGTTGAGATTATTTCTTTCCCCTGAGAACAAGCTTAGAGCGGTTGACCGGATCCATGAGAAGGGAAAAAGGTCATCTGGATTGTGGTTAGATGAGATGCTCTTCACTGCGTGCTCATTGCCCCTTCTCGAATAAGAAGCGCTCTTACCGCTCCGAATTGACAAAGTGTAGTGCACCCCCCCAGATTGGATTGAAAGTGGAATTCCGAGCGCAGAGCATTCCCCGCTTCCCCATTAAGTCCTAAATACTTTACAGCGGGAACGCACAGGCCGCAATAGGACACACCCCCTAACCCGCGATGATCTTCACGATTAAGTACTCACAACGGCTGAGGCGAAACTTCGTATTGGTTGCTAAGTCTTGTGAAAAAAAGGAGAGCCGGGGGTGGAAGTTATCCCCCACGCTGGCTCTCCAGCCGGCGCACGGCTCGCCCCAACGAAACGTTATCGAGCCAGATGACTTTACGATAAGCCCGTAAACTTCTTGTGATTACCTGAAACCGTCAACCGCGCTCCCAGACCTTTTCAGAAGGTCTTCGTAGCGAGCAAAGTTTTCTTCTTTGCCAATTAAGAAAGCATCATCTTCCGGGTAATCGCTGATTGTAGCTTGCCGCACGGTCAACGGTGCGCATGGCCATGCCGCATCGGGCTCATTCTGTTCCCATATAACAAAGTATTGGCCCTCGAATCTTAGTTTGTATTCATAGACTACCTGGTTTGATTCCGCGCTTACTACAGACGAGCCAGGCATTCCTTGACACCAGGGAGGCCATTCAATATCGGTATCTGTGTCCTCATCATCGCCGAAATCGAAATCCAGCACATCTTGCCAGACCTTCCCCTTATCCCCCCTGCACATGCGCATCCATCCCTGAAATTCAGAAGAATTTTCAACAGTGATCAAATGAGCACCGGTATCAAGATCTGAAGAGCCGCTTAGAACACACTTGTCCCCATCGAAAGTAACCTTAATTGTGTCTTTGCCTGAGCACGCTGAAGCAAAGATAACCAGCATTAGCAATGTCAGTACTATACACATCGGGCCGACGGCTCTCTTATTCATCTCATTTCCCCATTCCCAGGCGAAGATTGTCATTAGATGTGAAAGATTGACCATAATCCTTGATCTGGTCTATCTGCCGGCTGTCGCGTTAATTCGTGATATGTAGCAATAGTGCTGGATATCCCCCCCTTAAACGCAACCTGCTTTCCTTATTTACCGCCCAGGCGATTTATTTGTTCAATGTATTTGCTGATGTACCCCAAATTGGGCTGCAAAATGGAATTCCGGGCGCGGATTTCCCCGCTTCCCCATTGAGTCCCTAATACTTTACGCTCAAGCCTGTTCTTCAAGGCGGGTCCGTCGTGCCAACCATAGATTGGTTCCCCCCAAAACCAGGCAGATGAGGCCTGCGAGCAGGAGCCCGAAGCCAACTGGCTTCTGTGGTTCCAGAGCCATCCATATTCTGCCGAAGACCAGCCAGACGCAACCAGCACTCGCCACGATGCGCGGTTTCTTGCGCATAAAGTATGCCCAGACCGAGCCACCCACGGAAATAAATGCAACAACCCCTACATAACGGATATTGAGGAACCTGGTCCAGGGACTCTCAGGGACAAAGTCCTGCTGCAGCAAATCCGGCGGTAGCGGCTGGCTGGTGGTGATCGTCCCCTGGCGGACAGCAGCCACAGCATAATTTACCGCGTCCTCAGCCGGCACCCAAAGATCAGGCATCAGACCCTCTTCCTCGCGGAATTCTTTATCCAGATAAAGACCGAAGTTGATGGGAAGCCATACCCTCAATTTCGAATGCGGCAGTTGATGGGCACCAGCATTGCCGAATGTGAGACAGCCCATACTATTCTCGCCTACCAACACCACGTTCTCCGCCTGTGAAAGGCGCATGACCAGGCCTTCGCCCGCAGA
>JBARSI010000281.1:0-16464 GCA_049644665.1 Anaerolineales bacterium | reverse complement strand
ACGCCTTCTTGACGGGCAAAAACAGGGACGGTTATAATCCCTTCACGTTCCTCGGTAGCTCAATCGGCAGAGCAACCGGCTGTTAACCGGTAGGTTAGTGGTTCGAGTCCACTCCGAGGAGCCTTTTGTCACTCAACAAGTGCGCATCCTGACTATAGGATGTGCACTTTGATTTTTACCTTAACCCAACTTCTTTCTGGATACTCACGACCGCTTGATGCAAGGGTTTAAAATTCCCCAGTGAAACCAAAAGCGAAACAACGGAATAATTGCATATTGACAGTATGTCAAATTAGACATATTGTTATGTCGAATTTGACATATAGGTCGACTAATAGACAATGGGGGCTTTACCACCTGCAGTGAAGAACATGGCCACGAAACCTACCCGTAAGGATCTGGTGTGGTGGAGGGCTGAGAAACCACAGACACCGCCGTTCTCGCAGGAAGCCAGGAGATTGGTTGGATATTTACTTGGCCTTCTACAGGCCGGCGAGAACATAGGTCTGCCATTCTCTAGGCCGATGCCAAGTATTGGTAAACAATGTCACGAGTTACGAGTATACGATACAGGAAGAAAGGTAAACTGGCGGGTCATATACAGGATCGACGATGACGCAATTGTCATAGCCGAGACATTTTCTAAAAAGAGAGGCCGGACACCTAATAAGTATATTGATATTGCCAAACGCAGATTAATTGATTACGACGCCGTTGCGTAGTCTACCGGAAGTAGGCAAACAGATGGACACACAAAAAAGAGAACGTCTTGAGAAGGCCGGGTTTAAGGTTGGGGATTTCGATGAATTCCTTGACCTACCCCCAGAAGAGAAGGAATACATCGAAATGCGGATCGCACTCAGTAGAGGAATTCGAGAGCTGCGCCTCAGGAAAGATCTAACACAGGCGCAGCTTGCTTCCCTTACTGGCTCAAGCCAGTCCCGTATTGCTAAGATGGAAGCCGCTGATGCTTCGGTCAGTTTGGATTTACAATTAAAGTCTCTGTTTGCACTGGGTTTTACACGTGATGACATCTGCCGGCTCATCATGCAGGACTTAACGCCTGCATAGCACTATCAATCCCGTAGACAATGCCCGTCCGACCCCTCTGCTCTTATTAGACTTTGAAGAATTCGACTGAGATGCATTCTGTCACCTAGCGAAGTCTGGTTCTTCTGGGTGCCGTTGGCCGTCGCCGCAGCGTACATCTTCGCTAGGGGAAAAAGACACACTGAACTTACCGACGTCGCAACCAGAGGTGGTGCATAGCATCTTAGATAGGGGCTTTATAAATAATTCAGAATCAAGGCCACCAAATTCCCAGGATGCAGGCACATCCATTCATTACACCACCCCAACCGAGGTCTTGGGACATCTCTTGCCATGACGATGCGTGAAGCTCGACCCTACCAGACAGCCCGAGGTCATATCTGATGTTACAGAAAAGAGATTTATTCTGGATAATTGCATACCCAATTTACCAAATCATCGGGACCATTCGACACGAGGGGAGTCATGCATTCGTGGCACTCCAGCAAGGCGCCAGTGTCACCGAGTTTGTGTTTTGGCCGTCGATCACGAAATATGGTTTTTATTGGGGCTACGTTCGAATTGCTGGCTCGACCGACTGGGTATTCTACGCTGCTCCATACCTGGCTGATCTCATCACCTTTACCATCTTCTTCTGCATATGTATGTGGGTGTTGGTCCGTCGAAAATGGATTTGGCTCAACATCGTGATCATCGGCTTAATATCGCCGTTGGCGAATTCCCTCTATAACTACTGGGGCAGCGCAGGTTCAAATAACGACGTGGGGAAGTTGTTGGAAATATTGCCGGGCAAGGTCGTTCATGGTTATTTCTTGCTTGCCTTGCCGGTCTACATCCTCGGCATCTTCTTTGTGTTCAGGTTTTCTAGGACAGCGCGTGACATGAAAACCCGCAAGGTTATAAACCAACTTTGGTAAAAACCAGGAATGTGCAACAATAGTTGCCGCGTGATCAAGGCGCACTTCCTGGTTTCCGAACTGCAGCCCAAGAATGTATCTCGGAATTGGAACTTCAAAGTTCGCAAACGTTAAACCACCCCAAGGAAAAGGAGGAATTCAATGGCACAAGCAGGAATACACGGCTTAGTCGGGATGGCGGTACGTAAATGGACCCCCGGTCGGAAATGGCTGATGCTCGGCATTGTCCTCGGCAATATCTTTCCTGATGTAGACAATCTCGCCGTAGCGATCGCTACATTAACAGGGAAATCTACGGAAGGATTACATCGAACCTTCACCCACAGTCTTTTCTTCGTCGCCGCAATCATCCTTCTAGGTTACCTCGTGGCCGCGATCACCAAGCGCTCCACCTGGAGCAACCTTGGTATTGGATTAGGTGTAGGGGTATTGATGCACATCCTGCTCGACCTGTTGATCTGGTTCAATGGAGTAGACATCCTATGGCCAATCTCTTCCTGGATTAACTTCTGGAGTGGTGTTACCCCTCCGGAGTGGTGGAGCAAGCTGATGATGCCTGCCGAGTTTTTGTTTTTCGCTCTGCTTTTTCTCTTGTTCGCTAGGCTAGCTCGCAAACAGAACACGGATACTGACTACTTACGGACGCTATCCGTATGGACCTATGTCCAGCTTTTCCTGTTTGTCGTCTTCACCGTGCTGGTATACACAATGCAGAAAGGGTTCATGACCCCCTATGGTGCAATCTATCTTCTGTCACTTGGGCTCGCCTTTGCAGTGATACTTAGAATGCGAGAGACCATCGAGACGACTGTACCGTAAGATACAATTTTTCTTTAACTGGATCCGTCTATTCATTCAATCCAACCTTGCCAGGGTATTGGGCAACCATCTCCGTTATGCCGCGTGGGCAGACGAATACCGAGGCGAGGCCATAATTTCCGGCGCGGAGTGTATCAACTCTGAAAGGAGCGTGGTATGCTCCTTCGCGGCGAAGCAGAGCTAATTCAACATCACTGTATGAGCGGACGACACGCTGCAGCTGGAGAGCTTAGGCGGACTTCCCTTATTAGTGCCGGAAGTTCTCCATGGGCTCTTCACTCGATTGCTAGCGGCGCCCTTGGAGGGAATGATGCTCCGGAGAGTACAGCTCGCGTTCGTGCTGGCCACTGCGGTGATCCTTGGGATCAACCTGCATGACGCAGCAGCGCAAGAAAACCCAACTATCCGCGTCATCTCTATAAATTTAGAGAATAATTATCCTGACAGTCTGGAATTTCGTATCCACGTTGAAGCGGATTCTCCCATCACAAACCTCACGCTGTATTACAAGGAGCAGGGGCATATATCCACCACGCGTCAACCCATTGAATTTGAATCGGGCACCGATGTGATCGCTTCATTTTTGTGGGACACATCGCGGGAAACGGTTCCACCGAGCAGCCCGATTTTTTTCCATTGGGAAGTGGAAGATGAACAAGGTAATCAATTATCCACCCCTGAAGAGTTGGTATATTACGACGATCTCCGCTTCCCCTGGATGGAGATCAGCGATCCTGAACTGGTCGTGCGTTGGTATGAGGGCCCTGATGCCTTCGGTCAATTCATATATGAAGCGGCGAGACAATCACTGACATTAATGGAGGAACAGACAGGCGAACAGTTGACTTTCCCCATCTTCGTGCTCGTATATGCCGACAAAGAGGATTTTGCCTCCTGGCATTTCTACGTCGATGACTGGGTTGGAGGTCAGGCTTTCACACCATTGGGGATTACCACACAAATCATCTCCCCTTACTCCAGTCCGGATTGGATTCTGGACGTCATCCCACATGAGATCGCCCACTTATTCTTTTATCAGGTTCTAGATTCTCCACTGGCTTCATGGCCTTCATGGCTGAACGAGGGGCTGGCCCAGTACTATGAAGCGACCGATCCAACACCGGCTTTACAGCGCGTTGAATCCGCGGCCAGGGAGGGGACCTTGCTCCCGCTGATCTCCCTGACCGGTGGTTTCGGGCGCGATCCTGAGCAGGTCAGGCTTTCCTATGATGAATCCCTCAGCGTTGTGATTTTTATCCTTGAGACCTGGGGGGAGGCGGGACTGCAAAGTCTCATCGATGTCTTCCAGACCGGAGAGAACCCGCGCCCGGCGATAGAAACCGCACTCGGTCTAACCTGGGAAGAATTTGAAGCCGACTGGATAACGTGGATGGGGATCCCGGCGACACCTAAGCCATCTCCTGTCCCCACTGCTACACTTGTTTATCCCACGGCTCCCAGCGGTTGGCCCACACCGACCAGGCTGATTAAGACAACGGCGACGGAGACCGCTCCTGACCAGAGCTCAACACCCGAACCCCCTGCTGCCAACGACAGAGGGACTGTATCCAAGTGGTTTTGTGGAGGCTCGACTCTTGGAGCACTTCTCCTACCGGGATTGGTTTGGATTGCTCGCCGCAGAGAAGATATTTAGCAGATCCACATTCTGGATCGACCCTTGATCTTTTAACAACATCCAACTGCTCTATTCCTGATCTGTGCAATCAAGATGATCCTCCTGCCGCTAGATTACCGCTCGCGTAGCTTCCTGCAGGAGATAGACGAGATGCAAACGAAATTAGGATCCCGCCCGAGACGCCAACAATGCAAAAGAGGCGGGTATGTGCTGACCCGCCTCTTTCTTACGGAAAAGCAGATATCCGGAGAGAGACTAACTCAATTCCTTAAGTAAGCTGCGGACTTCTAACGGGTCAGAGAGAAAGAATCGAGCCTTCGACCGCTCGGGGACACCTATTTTCACCGTCCAACCCGATTTAGGGATAACTTCGAAGAGGGCTTCATCGGTAACATCATCGCCCACCGCCAGGATGAAATCGTATGGTGGTTTCGCGGACAGCCACGGGTGGGCAGCCCGCCCCTTGCTTACAGTGCTCGGCTTTACCTCCACCACTTTATGCCCCTGCAGGATGTGCAGTGATGTGTTGGCGATATACCCTTCGATGGTGTCGATCAACTCCGCGGCGCGCTGAGAACCCAGGCCGGGGTCAGCCCGACGGTAATGCCATACCAGCGCCCTTCCTTTCTCCTCCAGGAGAGCGCCTGGAGTGCGATCGACGAACATTTCAAATACCGGTTTTAACTGCACCTTCCAGTCATCGGTGAAATCATCATCAATCTGCTCCCATTGTTTCTGGTCGCCATGGCGAACCATCGCCCCGTGTTCGGCAACGAGGTCCATGCCCACCTCACCCAGCCAGGCATCGAGAGTTTCCGCATCCCGGCCGCTGATGATGACCATCGTATTTTTAGGATCGCTAGCGAGCAGCGTGAGCGCGGCGATCAAGTTCTCGTCAGGTTTCGCTTTCTTCGGCGTCGGGGCGAAAGGAACAAGCGTCCCATCGTAGTCCAGGAGGAGCAAGCGCCGTTCCGAGTTCTTATACGCCTGAACCAACTCCTGTTTCAAATCACCCTGCAGGCGCCTGGGAAGATGGAGTCTGCGCACCTCCTGCACCCTGGCAAGCTGGCTCAGGAAGTCATCGGCCCAGCGCTCTGTATCATAGCGGCGCAGCCGGGCACACATAGTCGCGTTGCGCGCCTCTTGTTCCTCAATAGGCATCTCGAGCGCCTGATGCAGAGCGTCGACGAGCATTTCTTCATCATGCGGGTTGACAATGATCGCTTCACCCAATTCCGCCGCCGCACCAGCTGTCTCGCTCAGCACGAGAACACCCGTCTCATCGGGTCTTGAGACGAGATATTCCTTCGCTACAAGATTCATCCCATCCCTCAAGGGCGTAACCAGGGTGACATCGGCCAGGAGGTACATGGCGATAAGCTGCTCAAAGGGAACAGATCGATAGAGATATGTAATCGGTACCCAGCCAGGCTGGCTGAGCCGTCCGTTGATCCGTCCGATTAATTCATCAACCTGGCTTTTTAGATTCTGATACTCGGGCACACGCGTCCGCGAGGGGACCAGCAGTGAAAGCAGGGTTACGCGCCCCAGCCACTCCGGGTGGCGAGTGAGAAATTCCTCAAAGGCGTTTAAACGCTGGATGATGCCCTTTGAAAAGTCTAGTCGATCTACGGAGAGGATAACCTTGCGCTCCCCTACTTGCTGGCGCAATGCTTCAAGTTCTTGTTTGACTTCCGGCTTTTCATGGGCGGAGCTATAGCGGTTGATGTCCACGCCAAGCGGGAAGGTATCTACTTCGATGCGGCGATCGCCTACCGTCACTCGCCCAAAGTCTTGTTCCCTCCCCTGGATGCGCAGCAAACTGCTCAGAAAGTGGCGTGCGTAATCGTATGTATGAAAACCAATCAGATCCGCCCCGGTCAAACCCTCGAGAATCTCTACTCTCCATGGAAGCATTCGGAAGATCTCATACGATGGAAATGGGATATGAAGAAAAAATCCAATTGCAGCATCCGGCATTGATTCTCGCAACATGGCCGGCAGCAGCAGCAGGTGGTAATCGTGAATCCAGATTGTGTCCCCGGGGAGGGCGACTTCGAGGACTTTCTCACAAAATCGCGAGTTCACCTCGTGGTATGCCTGCCACTCTACATGATCGTAATGAGCATATTGTGGAAAATAGTGAAAGAGCGGCCAAATTGACCCATTCGAGAAGCCGTTATAATAAAGGTTAAACTGTTTCCTGGGCATGAAGATTGGCACACTGCCGAACTCCTCGGACAGTTTCTTGGAGATTTTCGCCTGCTGCTTGGGATTATCCTCATGAATTCCTGGCACCCCCAGCCAGAGCATATCCATCTCCTCCCGCACTGCGTTCAGAGTCGTCGCCAGACCGCCAACGCTGGGATTATAGAGATATCCACCGTCATCTCGTTCCAAGCTTACAGGAAGCCGGTTGGAAACCACGATTAATCGCTGCAGCCGATCTTCGGTTTTCGAATGCATGGGACACCTACATTCTGACTCGAGCTGCCATTATCCAGACAAGGTTAATTGGGCGCGTCGAGCCGGGGAGTGCATCACAATTAAGGCATGAGTTCACTTTGCTGTAAGCATATCGGCTCGAGAGTTGGACTCCCTCTGTACTCAGAAACCAATTTCCTTTCTTCTACACTCGATAAGATGTCTGCCTTGTCAGGAAGCGCGCCTCGACAGCTTACTCTTCCGGGACTTCCCACCAAGGTGAATAGCGGCGGATCTTCTCGATCAACTGCTTCTTCGCCTTGGTGTCTGTCGCTGCCGCTAATTCCTTCTTCAGCAACTTCATCTTCTTTTGGCGTCGCTGTCGGCGTCGTCGTTTTCTATCCTTTTCAGTCAATGGCATCCGTTCTACACCTCCACTTATGATTGGGCGTTGCTCACTCCAGGCCCGCCTAATTTAGACATATGATAACGCATCTGCGATGATAGCACCGGATCCGTTAAATCCAGCTTATGAAATCCCATCCTTTCTCGCTCATGATCAGCAATCATCCTTTGAGCATGAACAGGCCTGCGCTGGGTGGGTAATCATGTTTTGTTTTCAAAAATTACTTGTTTCATTCGTGTGACAGTCCCCGATTATTAACGATTTATTAATCCTTTTGTTGTATGATAATCATGGTTGGGAACGGTTTCTCAGGCATGGTTCGATTCAACTCCTTTATGAATATCCAACTTCGCCACAAGCAATTATCCCTTCCACCGGTTTAGCGTAGAAAATCCTGATCCATTCCTGGTAGAAATGGATCATCTTAAGGGCGTGACCTGCGCATGATTAATGAATTCGAGTTACTCGCACATAAAGTGATCGAAGCGACAAAGGAAGTATCGCTTTCGGAAGAAGAACAAGCCTCAATCCAGCAATTATTCCAGCTCGGGGGAGAACAGGGATTCATAACGCTGGATGACATTGCCTCTCAATTTCCCGAATCCGAAGCTTCTCTTCCCGTGATTGAACGCGTTTACGACATGCTGCTTAACATGGGAATTGAAATCCTTGAGGACGATGATGTTTCTGTGAAGAAACCTGCTGTACCGCTCAAGGAAGCTGAGTCAAAGAAAGAAAGCGAAAACGAGCTCGCCGAAGTAAGCGCGATCGACGCAATTGATTCAGGCGATTCGGTAGGTTTATATCTCAGCCAGGTGGGCAGGGTGCCTCTGCTAACACGCGACGAAGAAGTCGAACTTGCTAAACGCATTGAGCGCGGCCGTCGTGTACGCAATAACCTTGCGCGGGGCCCGGTCTCTCCAAAACAGCGTTTGAAATTCCAAAGGTTGATTCAAGACGGTATGGCAGCTCGTGAACACCTGATCATGGCCAACTCCCGTCTTGTCATTAGTGTAGCTAAGAAGTACATCGGCCGCGGGGTACCGCTGCTCGACATGATCCAAGAAGGTCACGTTGGATTAATGCGCGCCGTGAAGAAATTTGATTATCGACGCGGGCATAAATTCTCCACGTATGCCACCTGGTGGATCCGCCAGGCTGTGACAAGATTGGTCGCAGACCACGGCCGCACGATCCGCATTCCCGTTCATATGGGCGATCGCATTAACCGCATGCTGCGCAGCCGTCACAAACTGACGCAGGAATTGGGACGTGAACCCGGCCGGGAGGAGCTTGCAGAATGCCTGGAAGTCTCCCCTCAGGATGTTGACTACATGCTTCGCGTAGCACAGCGTCCTCTGTCTTTGGAAAAACCGACAGAACAGGAAGGGGATGCCGTGATCGGGGATTTTATCGAGGATCAGGACGCCCCTGCCCCGGAAGAGATCACCTTACAGGAGATCCTGGAGGAACGAGTGCAGGATCTCTTAGAAACCCTGCCTCATCGTGAAGCACTCGTGCTGCGCTTGCGTTACGGCCTTGAAGCCGGGGAAGTCCACACGCTTAAAGAGATTGGTGAGAAGATGGGGATAACGCGCGAGCGCGTACGGCAGATTGAAGCCCAGGCTCTGCGCCGCCTTCGTAATCCAGGCTTGCGAAGAGAGCTCGTCGATTTCGTGCGCACCTGATATTTCTCCAATAACTTACGTTTATAAATTCGCACCTCTGGATTTTTCCAGAGGTGTTTATTCTTTCCCGCCTTTGAGGGTTCGCCCCGGTTCGTCAAGGGATCGTATCAAACCACAAACCGTACTAATGTCGCCGCTAGCTGCGTCCTCGAAGACTCTCAAAGAGTTCGCTGATTCCCACCATGTTTTTTTTCCAGGTATTTTTTCGCATGGCGCAGGTTCTTCGCTTGCTCACGAACTCGCCGCCAGGCTTCTTCTATTCTCTGGACATCCATGCGCAGCTCCGGCAGATCTCCATAGCGAACGCGATTGTATGCCTCCGTGATCAACTCGATTTCGACAAAGTGGTTCGGGAAAAGCCCCCTTAACGTGGGTAAAAATTCCAGGGGTGTCTGCACTTTTCGCCTTGGACACCCAAACTCATCACAAAGACGCATCAGGCTTGTATAGATCACGCGAACGCGTATTGCGCCGAATAAACGTCTACCCTGCCGAAGCACCGAAAGGCGTTCTGCCAGTACTACAAGATTCGATCCAAGCGTTTTACGAAGCCATGTACCCACCCCCTCGGACGCGGATATCGAATCGGGCGTATCTGGATCGTCCTCCCGGAAAACGCTGCGGCGGCGCGGAATACTCGCCGTGCGCAGAACCAACAACAGGAGCAGCCCTACAATGAGCCAGAGAACTCCTGGTTTAACAAATTGTAAAAATTGCACCGATTCCAATAATCCTTGAAACAAGGTGCTTAATTCATAAAAGATTTCGGCGATCCGCTCAAAGACCAATCTAATCTGCTCCTGAAACTCCTGAAAAAGTGGCGATGCCTGCATTCTGCCCTCAAGCAGTGGGAAGATGAGCATGAAAATGAGCACGATTGGGGTGACAATCAAGAGACTCAGGATCATCAAAGCCCGCAGTAGAAAGTAAAAGGTGGCGACAAAAAGGTCCGCAAACCCCGCGGCGGCAACGCCTCCCAGGAACCAGGCTAGAACCACAACTCCCGCAGAAGCAACGGTTAAACTTAACAATCCCCTCATGTCGAACGGCCGAGCGCGCCCACCACGAAGCAATTCGATCGTTGACGCACGTGCGGCACCGATCGCCAGCAAACTCGAGAATAGGTACAGAGAGATTCCTATTGTCAGACCCTCTACACTTCGCAACGCGGCAGAAACTCCGAGGGCAAGCAGCATCAACGCTCCGAGGCGAAACCGGTGAGACGCGTGCCGGGCATCAATCCATACGCTTGCGAGGCTAATGCCTCGATTCCAGAGATAACCGGCAAAGGTGATGACGATGATTTCAACGGGGAGGATCAGTTCTGCATTCTTGAAGGCATCGTTTATGGTCACAAGGATGTTGCCCAGTTTAATAGACCTATCCGCGTAAATATTCACCTTGAGGAAGGCCAGAACACCCACTAAGAAAACGGTAAGCATCACCACCCGCCGTGCGTTTTCGTGCAAACGTAAAAAGTGCATTCCTCTCGCAATGGAATATGCAATCGCGATCCAGACGCCCAGGAATAGAAATGACTTACCGAGTGGCAAGTCTAATTCTGCGGCTGCCAAGAATTGAAACCAAATGACGCTCCAGCTGAGCTCCATCATCATCATTGCAACCGCACTTAATTCTCTCCAGGGGCGCCAACTTAAATGCTGGAAGCCATTGAAGATCGCATGGGTTTCGCTAGGTCGCCCGGCCACAATCAGACCTCACTTCCCCGAGAATTTAGTTCGTGTGCAGGTGATGCATTCGTACGGGTGGGACGATGGATTCCAGGTGCTTCACAGCCACGAATAAACGAATAAGGGGCGTCTTACGGGGGGCTTGCGCCTTCTGAAAGATGAATGTCAGTGCGCCTCGGCTGCGAAATAAATTACCCGGCCTCCTCGTACAGTCGCCCCCGTTTCCTAACAAATTCCCAGGCATTTTCTACTTCATCAACCTGCCCCCGCGTCTCGGGCAGTTCTCCGTATCGGACGCGAAGGTAAGCATGCGTGATCGTCGTCAGTTCATCCCGTGAGGCTGGGAATCTCCTCTCCAGGTTTTCCATGAATTCAAGCGGCGTAACTGAGGGTGATCGGGGTTCCCCTAAGCTTGCGCTCAGATTAAGCAGGCTGGTGTATATCCGTCGGATGCGAGCGGCGGCGATGAAGCGCGCAGCTGGATTTAAGCGAGAAATCTCTTCGATTGCCCGCTTCGCTTTGCTCTGCAGCAGCGCGCGCAGATAATCAAGCGCCGATCCGGACAGACGAATCCGCTCTACCTCCTGGAGACCCTCTAGCTGATGACTTATCCTGAATTTTCGCACCGTGTTAAGGATGATCCAAATCAAGAAAATGCCGCTCCCCACTGCCAGGATTGTACTCAAGATCGAACCCACCTGAGGGGCCCAAGCGACTGTCTGTAATTCCTCCAGACTCTCGAGCGCCTCCTGCATCCCGGTGGCAGTGGTTAGCTCACTAGGTTCCGCCTGAGCCCCGTTAATAAAGGGCTCAATAATGCCCATAAACCATGCCAGGGCAATTCCAAACAGGTACAGGAGCGGCCATAGGATCAGCAAGACCATACGTGAAACGAACCGGCCGACGGTTGATAAGAGATCACTAAACCATACCGATAGCGGACCCCCCGCTAGCAAACCCAGTCCCCCAGCGATAACCAACATGGCGATTGCCAGGAGAATCAATCCAAGGACCCATTCTCTCTCAAAAGGAATCTCTCTACCACCATGTACTCGACTCAATGAAGAAAGACGCGCCCCACCCATTGCGATCAGACTCGAAAACAAGAAGAGTGCCGCTTCGAGAGAGGGGATCCTGTACCCGAGGCTGGCGGCAACAATCCCCGTGGCCACGAGCGCCAAGAGGCCGTTATTGAACGCACGCCGTATGAACCGTGGGCCAACAGCATGGCGAGCGATAGATAGACCTCGGCGCCACAGGGCTATCACGGTGACGGTTAGCAAGAACTCAGACTTGAAAATAACGGAAATACTCCCAAAGCTGCTCAGGTAGCGATCAATGATGCCGGCGATATTTAACTGATCTTCAAGATATATCAATTTACCTGACGCCCAGAACAACCCCGAGATCGCTATCGTAAACAGTAAAAATTGAATGACCCCGTTTTCCAATTCCATGTATTGGAGCGCGCCTGCGGCCAGATAGGAGGCCAGGTATATCGCCCCAATAACGATGAAGACCCGCCCGGCATGCAATTCCAGCAGCCTTCCGGCCAGGAGAGTATATGCCCCAGTGATCCAGCTTAAGTCCAGCAGCATCAGCGCCAGGACCGTGAATATTTGCCAGAATGGTAATCGCCCTGCTTTCAAGGTTGGGAACATGCCGTCTGCGCTCGTGTTCATCGTTCGTTGTTCATCCCCTGATTTAACAACATCCTCACTTCATCTTGCCCCTGAAAAGGTCGATGCAAGATCTCCATACCGGGAATTTCCCTCGGCGGCTCTTCCGCCAGTGAGAGCAAGGTGATCTGCCGATTACGTCGTTTCAGGCGGGCCAATGTTTCCATCAAAACCGGAGGCGTCACCGCCGAAATGACGAGCAGGCTCGCTCCATAGGGTACGCGCGGCATCTCGCGGATAAGGAATTCCTCAAACGGGACCATCACCATCGGTGTAATCCCCGCCAGGGCTTCGAGCAGAGCTCCAAGCTGTTTCGGGGAACGACCAGGAGGAATATTCAAGGGGCGATCTGCATGCGCCAAACATCCGTTGGAAATCAAGCCAACCTGATAACCATCCTGGATATATCGATTGGCGAGGGTAGCAGATACACTCATAAGGTGTTCCAACAACTCGGGATTGATCCCTTCCCAATGCCGATCGAAAGTACTCGTATTGAGGCAGATCATCGCAACCTGCGCCGATGTTGGTTGAAAAACCTTGACCTGCAGTTGGCCTGTGCGAGCCGTCGCCGGCCAATGAACCCGCCGAAACCCGTCCTCGGATCGATACTCCCTCACACCCATGGGTTGGTTCGGGTCTTCAAAGATCCGACGTCTTGATCTTCGATCACCAAACGGATCCTCCGCCGGTAAGCCCAAACGCTCGAGCGGCAAAATTTCCGGAAAAACGGTCAGATATTCAGTCTCCGCCTCTTTCCGTGAGAGTTCATACATGCCAAAAACATCGCCGGATTGAAGGGTTGCAGGACCGACCTGGTATAAGCCGCGTTTACGGAAGAGCAATGTGTAGCTCCTGTTCGTTTTCTCAAACCAACGCAGACTAAAGATATTTTTCAGCAGCCCTTGCCCCGGTAAATGTGAGGGCGCTAAGATATCGTCGTCTTCCGGTCCTACAGCCATCGGCCAGGGATCTTCGATCCGCAGCCAGGAGAGCGGGAGTGGTTTATTATTTTCAATTTCAATTTGCAGGGGAACGTGCTCGCCCGGGAAAGCGCGGCGATAATACGGCCGTCGGCGATACTTGACACCATCCAGAGAGTGGTTTCGCCACCAGGAGGTGATGACCAAGAGCACCACTAGTGCAGCTGAAAATGTCGTTACATAGGGAATATTGGCGATCGCCCCGACAAGAAAAACAATTCCTAATAACGGCAGCCAGCGCTCTGGCGACATTTCAATCTTCTACAGGAACCGGAACGGAATCGACGATATCCGCCACCATCTCGTCCGGTCGGCGGCCGCGCAGCTGCGCCTTAGGGGAGATCATCAGTCGATGTGTGAGCACATGCGGCGCCATGAATTTAACATCATCCGGGAGGACATAATCACGGCCTTGTATCGCCGCCCACGCTTGAGAAGTTTGATAGAGCGCCATTGTGGCTCGGGGGCTTGCTCCAAGTTCAATCTCCGCATGATCGCGTGTCGCCCGTGCCACCTTCACTATATAATTGCGAATTGACTCTTCAACACGGATATCCTTGCGCTGCTCCTGAAGTTTTTGGATTTCCTCCTGTGTGATTACCGCTTCAATATCCTCCAGAGGGTCATCCGAACGGAAACGCTCAAGGATGTTATTCTCCTCTGCTTCCGAGGGGTAGCCGATTTCCACACGTAGCATAAAGCGGTCAATCTGCGCCTCAGGCAAAGGAAATGTCCCTTCAAGCTCTATCGGATTCTGTGTCGCGAGCACGAGGAAAGGTCGCGGCTGGGGATGTGTCACACCATCTACCGTTACTTGACGTTCCTGCATTGCCTCCAACAATGCGGATTGCGTGCGCGGGGTGGCGCGGTTTATTTCATCTGCGAGCACGACCTGGCTCATCACCGGACCGGGCCGGAATTCGAACTCTTGAGTCTTTTGATTGAACCAGCTTAACCCTGTGACATCCGACGGCAGAAGGTCTGGTGTGAATTGGATGCGCCGGTAACTTAAGCCGAGAGAACTGGCCAGAGCGCGTGCAAGTGTTGTCTTGCCAATCCCAGGAACATCTTCAATCAAAACATGTCCCTCACAAAGCACGGAAACCAGGGTCAATAGGATGGGTTCATCTTTGCCGACAATAACTTTTTGGATGTTTTCCCGCAGCCGGCGGGTCGTTTCTGCAATCATTCTCACCTCAAATCTGAATCGTGGATGTCGAGACTTAAACTATACCAGAGACAACCTGGATATGTTCATAGAGATGCCGTGCAGAGTGCGCATTAAGCGAGTCGATTCTGTCAACGACTGCATAAACTTTCAGCGCCTGCGAGAACCGGCATGCTGGTTGTTTTCAAATTGGAGTTAGTTGGGATTCTGGGGGGGAAGGATCAGGCTACATAACCCGCCTGGTGGAGTTTCTCTGCCGCCTCGATCGTGGCGGGAATCGTCACCATGATACGAGTGCCGCGCCCTGGCTGCGAATCGATTTTTAAGATCCCATTTACAAGCTCAGCCCGCTCATACAGATTCACCATTCCGAGGCTGCCGCGTTTTTCATAGTTGGATTGAACTTGGTCAAGGTCAAACCCGACGCCATCGTCCTCGATTTCCAGGAGTAAATTGTCTCCCCGACGTTTCAACCGGATCCAGACGTGTTTTGCATTGGCATGCTTGCGGGCGTTGCCTACTGCTTCTTCGACGATGAAAAATATCACTCCCTGTTTGCCCACTTCCATGTCGTCAACAATCCCGTTCTTTGCCTCGACGATTACATCCTGGCCGTGATTCTCCATCATCTGCTCAGAGAGTTGTATAAGTGCTCCTATTAATCCTTCAGATTCAAGGACAAGAGGCCGGAGCGTAAAGAGCATTTGCCGGATCTCTTTCGTCGTGCGCCGGGCAAGTTCTTCAATCTTAAAGAGTTCTTCCGCAGCTTGATCTGAATCTCGCTGGAGAAGGCGACGAGCGAAGTTCACCCTCATTGCAATCGCGCCGATGGATTGCGTTGGCCCGTCATGCAAATCGCGGGCAAGCTTGTTGCGTGCGTCTTCCTGGATCTCGGCGATGCGTTCCTTCTCCTGCTCCAGGTCGCTATATAGACGAGCATTCTGCAGTGCGACCATCGCCTGCTGTGAGATGGCATTGAGTAACTCGATCTGCCCCGGGTTGAAATACTCTTCCTCTGGATGAGCGAAGAGCAGCACACCATAGAGGTCCAGGCCCACGACAAGTGGGATGCAAACGGCTGTGCGGCAGTTGTGCAAGGTGATGATCCGCTTTAGTTCGACATCCTGGCCCGGATTCTTGCATAGTTGAGGCCGTACACTGGCCAAGGCCTCGCCTACGACGCCCCGATCACCAGGAAGTGTGACCCGTAAATCAGCAGCCGACAGCCCCCGTGCTGAGGTGATATAAAGCTCTTCATTCGCGAAGAGCATCAAGGCACTGATTAACCTTGTGGCGCTCTCATCCTCAAGTGCGCTATTCGCAATGTCGAGCGTCATCTCAAGCACTCGCTCGTAATTGAGCGTGGCGTTTAAATTCGCGGTCATCACCAGAAGAGATCTGAGCTTCTCGATCTCACGCTCCAAGGAGGCGACACGATTCGACTTATTTCCTCCGTGATTATGGCTTGAGTTGGACGATTTGTTTCGATCACGGCGAGAGCGATCTGTTAGCCATGCAATTGGAGGCAATGCCAAGAGAAGAAATGCCGGATCGAGCGCGAAACCGATTTTCGGCGTTGTTATCGATAGGGCATTCAGCAGTAATTGTCCCAATTCAATCTTGTACACGATCACGTCCTCTGCAACCAAGAGTATCGTACGCCGACTTCCCGCCTCGCCGTCACCTCGATTCATCTGAGATATTCCGCAATGCAGTCGGTCGAGCTATTGTTCTTGAATGTAGTATCGCTTAAAAAGCCGAGAAAATCCCTTACAGTTCCCCTACAGCCGGATGGTAGTCTCATATCTCGCCGCCAGGAGATCCCCGGCTCATCCCCACTCCTACGAGATCCGGATTGAACGCTATATCGAAACCGTTTACGCGTGCATCTTGTCCATTCTTCCCGCATTGTTCCGGGATAGCACATGAAGTGCAATCAGGGCGAAGATCATCACCGTAAAGTTGAGAAGTTGAGCACCGCGTACACTGCCGAATACAATCTC
>JBARSI010000280.1:0-3591 GCA_049644665.1 Anaerolineales bacterium | reverse complement strand
GCCTAGAGCCATTGCCGATGGAGAAGACAAGCTTTCAGGTTACGGTAATCGCAGATGTGATCTATGTTATTGGAGGGGAAGAGGAAGAAGGATTCATCCAGCAGTACTTAACCCGATCAAACGAGTGGCGTGTGTCAGATGAACTTGGGATATTACCCTTATCGTGGCAAGGCATTCAGGCACTGGATGACTATATTTACATCATCGGCGGAGAGCGAGAAGGAGAGCACCTTTCGAGTAATTATCGCTATCGAGCGATTTACACAATTTTCCTGCCTGTTACTACCCATCAATAATCTCATTTAAACTCGAGAGGATTTATCCGGCTCACTTGGCTAAGTTCATGGCCATGATACGTACAGGTTTCCTAGAGCTTGCCGATCCCCACCCTTGAGTACTATCAATCGAGGAACTTGTTCGGTTGGGGACGATTCAACGATTGACCAATTGTAGGGAGCCCACAGGATGATGAAGTAATTCCCCGGAAGGATATCTGTTAGATTGATCTGGCCATGTTCATCAGTTGTGCTGGCGATATCCCCATTCTCCACTTCTGGACCGATGAGTAGAGGAGGCATGATATCGTCGTTCTCACCAATGGCGGGTGTCAAATAATAAAGTGTTTTAGGTAGCACTCGATGCACTGTGTATGAGTAGACCAATCCGCTGATAGATGCCGTACCTTGAGCAGGTTCCAGTGTATCTTCAGGGGGTTCCAGAGAATCGATGTCTTGTTCCAGTGATACATTATCAAGTGGCTCAGGACCAGCACCGATTGATTGCGTGGGAGCTTGTCCGCTGCATGCACCCAGTAGCACAAGAAGAATCGATGCCAAGAGGATAGAGAGATGTTTTGAAAGTAGTTTCATGATGCCCGAGTATGCTCCAGACAGATCCCCTATGCAAGTAATCATAAAGCCCAGCCAACTACTCAGGCTGGGCTTTATCGTCAAGAATTCTGGAGAAGTCTACGGTTGTGTAAAGGCGTTGTGTGCCATGAAGGTGTCGCCAGTGGCATCAATGATGTTGGTGAGCTGGACGAAACCATGAATGGGTTGGTCGCTTGAAGAAACCGTCAGAGATCCGAACCATTCATCTGGAAGATTATGCTGGCCTGTTCCACTACCGGTTCCTGCGAGGCGATGATTATGGATCAAGCTGCCGCCAGCCGGGATGATATAGGGGCCCACAACGATGTTACTAGAACTACCCGTATAATCAGGCGATGGAATATACGTAAAGGTTACACTCGCGGTGCTGGATTCATTGAGGTTCTGAATCGTGACTGCGGTAGCGAAACCGTTTGCCAGCCGCTTTGCCACGAGAGGAATGAAGGCATTTTGATCTGTACCGTCTCCCTTGATTGCTTCGTATGCAGCTGCATTCGTCCCCGGAACATAGCGCATTTGAACGAATGATACAACTCCACCAGTCGATGAGATCCGGCAGGCACCATACCAACCAGCCTGGATGGACATATCGGTCACAGGGTTGAAGTAGTAGGCAGCATTATTGGAGATCGCTGATGTGTTGCTCATCGCGAAATCTGTTCCCGGGCTGCCGCCATCTTTAATGCAATCAACATCTACATCACCGATGGCTAATGTGCCGCCGCTGAGATTCTGAACAGCAATTGGAGTGCTCAAGCCGTTGCCGAGTCGGGATGTAAAGAGAGGGACGAGCCAGGATGTGCCCACATCTTCTGCCCGGAATGCATTAAAGGTCTGCATAGTATCCGCTCCGGTGAAGAAGTTCGAGATGACCACGATTTGATCCGAACCGTTTGCGGTTACTACGGCTGACCCATACCAATTCTCTGAAAGGTTTGTTTCACCGTCGAGATCATAATAATAGGTTGAGCTGGCGGGGATGCTGACGCCCGTATTGGTCCAACTGGTCGTTCCAATGAACTCGACATCCACAGTCGTGCTTGTGCCCCCGGCGTTCTGAATCATGATCTGGCTATTTGCTAACCCGCTGGAGGTTGACAGCCTGCGTGTCACCAACGGGACATAAAAGGTACTACTGGTTGCCGAGAAACCCGTATAGGCACCACTGGTGGGCGTTTGTCCTCTAGCTAGAATTTGAGCCACTGAGCCCAATGGTTGGTCGGAACTTACAACAGCCGATCCTTGGCCAGCCGTGAGGGTGCCGTCAAAATATTGGCGTATGATTTTTTGTCCACCATCTGCAGGAATGGTGAAATCAGTATTCCCCGCATCCGCAGTCCACGCGCTTCCATCATCCTTGAAATAATCTACGTGAACATTGGCTACTGATGAACCAAAATTGATGAGAGTAAAGTTGGTGCTTAAGGTTTTCGCTGTTGATGCAGCACTGACGACAAGTACTAAAGTCAGCGAAAGCAGCAATGTAAGGAGAATAACGCGCAATATCCGTGACCTAGGAAGTTTATCCATTAACCGTTTCATGATCTTCTCCATTAATTGGCTAGAGGTGGCGTCTCTGCGCGCCACGACCTGTGACTTAGCATACTTCCTCCCCGAAGAAGTATGCAATAAGCCTTTTGGAGTATCTTTGTTCCTAAACAAATATACTTTAAATTGTTCGAAAGTGCTGCTGTTGTATGGAACGTAATCGGCAATGATCACATTTTCGCTAATGCCAGTGTTCCAATAGGAGTGAAAATGCCTTCTCGCTTAGTCTTTCTCTTTGCGATCGTATCGTAGGTAATAGATAATATCATGTAAGAGCATGCGGGGATTAGCAAGCATGGTGATCCAGTGGAGAGCGCTGTGGATCAAGAGATGCTTCCTTCGAGAAAGCCCTTGGAGGTTCCTTAGATCTTGGATGATTTGTGTTCGGTATGCAGCCACAATCTCTCGGATGTATCCTCGAATTTCGTCGTCGGAGAGGGTACGTTTCATGGTGCCTATATAGAAACGATCGTAATCACTTAAAGATGCTTTTCTTAGCAGGCCCGTAAGCTTGGCATGGTGATACAGATCTGTGCCGACAATTGGGGTGGTGACCGAAACAGCGATTAGGTCAGGCTTGATCTCTTTGATAAGCCGAATTGTTTCCTGTACGTCCTGCGCCGTCTCCTCTGGCGCGCCGATCATGATATTTGCACGGGCAATGATCCCTACTTGACGGCAGAGCTCAAAGGCATGCACAACTTGCTCGACGCGAGTGCCTTTTCGATAGTAGTTCATCACTCGTTGTGAACCCGTCTCAACCCCGAAGCCCACCTGAATGCAGCCAGCGCGTTTCATGATTTGCAGCATGTCGAGGTCGACAGTATCGACCCTGCTTGGGCAAATCCAACGAATGTTCACCTTCCGGTCAATCATCTCCTGGCTGAATGCTTCCATCCACTCCTTATTCCAGGTGGGTTCATCATCGGCGAAAAACAAGCCTCGGATCCCGTATTGATGCTTGAGTTGGAGTATCTCATCCACGACATTCTCTGGACTTCGATACCTCATCTTTCGTCCGAAGAGCCCGCGTAGAGTCGGCTGACAGAAGCGGCAATTTCCGAAACAACCCCGGCTTGGCACAATACTCGTGGATGGATATGGAAGTGGCAGGGTTGGTGCTTTATGAAGATATATTTCCATCGGCAGTAAA
>JBARSI010000279.1:0-11223 GCA_049644665.1 Anaerolineales bacterium | reverse complement strand
GCAGCAGATGCTCTCCCTTGGCGAGCTGCACTGCGAGCCATGCGACCGATGATGCTGCCTCTTTCGGGAGTTCTTGTCGCCCGTTCTTTCATGAGCGCCTCACTCACCACGTATCTGCCCATCTTTCTCATTGACGAAGGTGTGGGATTCTGGCTCGCGGGAGCGGCGCTGACAGTTTTGGAGGCGGCTGGTGTTGTGGGTGCGATTGTTGGCGGGTCTATTAGCGATAAGGTGGGGCGCAAGGTGATTCTGCTAATCTCGATGGTCGCTACACCCATCCTCGCCCTCGCTTTCCTACGCACAAGTGGATGGGTACAGGCGCTGCTGCTGCCTGCACTCGGCTTTTTTGCACTGTCCCCAACGCCGGTAATCATGGCATGGGTGCAGGAGAGCTATCTGGAGAATCGCGCCTTGGCGAACGGTGTTTACATGGCCATGGGCTTTCTCATCCGCGCGGTTGTAGTTGTAATTTTAGGCAGGGTGGGGGATTTGGTCGGCCTACGGCAGGGTTTTCTATATAGCGCGATCATCATGATGCTCGGAGTTCCTCTGGTTTTCTTGCTACCGGGCCAAATTAAGCTAAAAAATTCCTGATCGGAATATCGTAAGCTTAGCTAGATCGACGATGCAGAAACTTAATTGTGGAGAAAGGGTGTGACGTTGAGTAAATCTATAATGAAGCGACGCCTTGGTCAAACCGATATCGAAATCACTCCCATCGGATTGGGCGTGATGCAATTCGCCGGCGGTGCAGGTGTTTTCGGGATGATGTTCCCCGAAATCTCCCAGGAGACTATGGATGGGATTATTAGAACTGCTCTAGATGAAGGCATCAATTGGTTTGATACCGCGGAGATGTACGGTCGCGGCCGCTCAGAGCAGGGACTGGCTAACGGCTTGCGAACTGCTGAGAAAAAAGATGATGAAGTCGTCGTTGCGACCAAGTGGTTCCCGATGTTCAGGACTGCGCGTAATATCCCCCGCACTATTCATGACCGCATCCGCTTCCTGGATGGATACTCCATCGATCATTATATGGTCCATCAGCCCTGGGGGTTTTCTCCTCCAGAGGCTGAGATGGAGGCCATGGCTGATTTGGTAGAGGGGGGAAAGATCCGGTCGGTTGGTGTGAGCAATTTCAATGTTAAGCAAATGCGGCGCGCCCATGCGGCGCTGCAAAAACGCGGACTGCCGTTGGCGGCAAACCAGATGCAATACAGTCTGTTCCATCGGAAGATCGAAACTAATGGTGTGTTGGCTGCTGCAAAGGAGTTGGGGATTACCATCACCGCCTGGTCACCGCTTGCGTCGGGCTTGTTGACGGGCAAGTTTCATAAGGACCCAGAAATCCTTAACCGGACACCTTTTGGTAGGAGGATGCGGCTGCGACGCGAAATCGAACGAAGTCGTCCACTGATCCTTGCTTTAGAAGAAGTTGCCAGCAATCACGACGCCACACCGGCTCAGATCGCGTTGAACTGGCTGATCCATTTCCAAGGAGATACTGTCGTTGCCATACCTGGAGCCTCGAAGGTGAAGCAGGCAGAGGAAAACGCGGGGGTGATGAATTTTAAACTTACAAATGAGGAGATGACCCGGCTCGATGAGCTTTCGCGAATGTTCCGATAAAAAGCCGTCGTGAGGTGAAGAGAGCAACCCTGACAGCCGAGTGCGCTATTTCGCCGATAACTAGACAGGTCGTTTAATAAGGGGAAGCGCACCTTTTGCGCTTCCTTTGTGTTTTCTACAATCGGGCACGAAACTTGCATCATAGGGTTGGAGTCTTGACGTACTCCGAGGTGTAGGGTCGGAGATGTTGACCTGTTGTACCTCAGCAGACAGCTATGGATATAGCAAAGGAGAATAGAGATGTCCGAGGAAAGTACCAAGCTGCTTAACCTGATGCGTTTCTGGCTGTTCGGGACTTTTATCATTGTGTGGGCAGCGATCACGATATACATCGGTATGTTTACTAATCAGAATTGGCTGATGGCTTTACGGGCTGGACTGCCAATCTGGGGAATCGTAGCGGTGCTATGCATCGTGTGTTACTACGGGTATAAAATGTGGCTGGGGCGAAAGACGGAAGAAGCTCCAACGCTCGAGTAGTCACACATCCCAACCTTGATTGGTTTCATACAAGATTGGCAAATATCCATCAAGCGTATAGCTGCCGACCTGCAGATCTTTAAAAGCAGGTCGGCATTTGTTAAGCTGCGCCAGAAATCTCGTTGAACCTCTTGGGTACCCTGAAGAGTAGTGGCAGTAGATGGGTGAGCGGTGTAGGCCGATCTACAGCCACTCCGCATGGAATTTCTCCAAGCCCGCTCACGATAGAAGGGATGTAAAAAAATGAAGTCTCTAAGTCCTATTACGGTCAGCTTGACTTTTGTCCTGCTGCTATCCAGCGCGTGTGCTGTTTCTAAGGCATCACCGACCTCATCGCCACTACCCACGAAAGCTGAACCTACACGAACTCCTCAACCGACGGATATCCCCGGCGCCAGCGTGCGCCTGACGATCCTGTACGATAACACGACTGAAGATCCCCGCTTGACTGTTGAGTGGGGGTTCGCAGCGCTGGTCGAATACAAGGGCCATACTGTGCTCTTCGATACGGGGTTGGACGGACCGTCCTTGTTGGGCAATATGGAAGTCTTGGGAGTCGCCCCGGAGTCGATTGAAGCCATTGTGCTCTCTCATGAGCATGGGGATCATACAGGCGGATTGCAGGATCTGCTCGCGACCGGAATTCATCCTCAGATTTACATCCCCGCCGCTATGGCTGGCAAGGTCACCCAGGCGCAGCGGGAACAGCACACCATCATCGAGGTCTCAGACCCTGTGGAAATCGTCCCGGGGATGTTTTCCACGGGCGAGATCAGCGGGTCAGTTCCTGAGCAAGGGCTGGTGGTGAAGACCACTGAAGGCATCGTCGTCATTACGGGCTGTGCGCATCCGGGAATCGTGAAGATGGTGGAGCGTTCTAGCGAGATCGTCGATGGCGAGATTGCCCTCGTCGTCGGTGGTTTCCATCTCGGTAATCACAACTCGGGTCAAATCGATTCGATCATCGCCGATTTCCGCAGCATGGGTGTTAAGCAGGTTACGCCGACTCACTGCACTGGAGAAGAGCAGATTGCTCAAATAGCCGAAGCCTATGGCGAGGATTACATCCCCGGAGGGGCGGGCCAGGTGATCGTCATCGGGGATCTTGCCCCCTAAAACGGAAATCCGTCGCCTGGCGCAGCCGTAGCACCCATCTAATAAATCTACGGATCGAGAGAAGAAAGATAAAAGGGGCTGGCCAAAAGGTCAGCCCCTTATGGATTTTAGCGGGCACCCGAAATTGGTTATTCACCTTAATTGATTTATATGTAGGGGCCCGGCATGCCGTGCTCCTAATAGGTCTTGAGAACCGACAGAGAATGGGCCGACACATAGGTCGGCCCCTGTTACACACCTTTAATTGTGAAGTTAAGGTTAGCTCGCCTCGACAACCAGCTCCATGATGTCTTTGACTTCGATTTGATCGTCCAGAGCAAGCGTTTTCACGGCATCATCGAGCATGTTCAGGCAGAAAGGACAGGCTGTGGCAAGTATCTGCGCACCTGTGCTGACTGCCTCGCGTACACGTTCATGGGACAAATGAGCCCCGGAGGTATGCCCCTCAAACCACATCCGACCACCACCACCGCCGCAGCATAGGCTTTGCTTTCGGCTGCGTTCCATCTCAACCAATTCGATGCCGGGAATGCTCTGGAGGATGGCGCGTGGTTCGTCGAAGACGTTGTTTTGGATGCCCAAGTAGCAGGGATCGTGATAGGTGACGCGCTTGTTAACCTCGCCCTTGAACGCAATCTTTTCATCTGCGATCAAACGGGCAACATGCTGTGTGTAGTGTTCTGCATTGAGATTGAGGTCTGGATAGTGATTGCTGAAAACGTCGAAGCAATGCGGCGAGGCTGTAACGATCTGCTGAGCTTGAGGTTTATTTAGCGACTCAGTCAGTTCCTCGACCATCATCTCAAACAATCCCATCTCTCCGATGCGCTGCATCTCGCTTCCGCAGCAAACCTCCTCACTGCCCAGCGTGCCGAGGTTGACCCCGGCAGCGTCCATCGACGTAACCATCGCCTGGGCGATCTTCTGCGCCCGCGGGTCGTAGCAGGTTAAGCAGCACACAAAGTAAAGTGCATCGATCGGCTCTGCCAATCCATCCTGAAGAGGTAGGCCATCTGCCCATGCAAGGCGGTCTGCATGCATCATCTCGAAAGGGTTCTTGTTGCGGAATGCGCTAGTCAGGGCAACGCCGAGAGTGCGCGGGACTTTGCCCTCCTCAACCAGCAGACTGCGCAAAGTGCTGGCAACTTGACCGGGCTCTAAGTCCTTGGGGCATTGCTCAACACACATGTAGCAGGTTGTGCAGTCCCATAGAGTTTCGATGTCCGTCATGTGCGCATCGTGGCCGTTGTCGCGCGAGTCCGACACTCGTAAAAATGCCTTCAGCATGGCATGTGGACCGACAAAGCCCTTGTCAATGCTGATGACCGGGCATGCCGAGTAGCATGCTCCGCACATGATGCATCGTTCCGCGTTGTTCAGAGAGTTGACTTCGTCCGGACTGATACGGAATTCCTTCTCCGGGACATCCTCCGCCGGGATTAACCAGGGTTTGATTCGTTGATATTGCTCCCAGAAGCTGCTGCGATCTGTGACCAGGTCTTTGATGACCGGAACAGAGGGCAGAGGTCGAATCGTTACCAGCCCCTCCTCATTTACGTGATCTATGAGCGCCGATTCGCAGGCCAGCATGTTTGTGCCGTTGATGTTCATCGTGCAGCTGCCGCAGATCCCGTGGCGGCAAGAACGACGAAAGGTGAGGCTGCCATCCTGCTCTTCTTTGATCTCGAGCAGAGCATCCAGAATGGTCTTTCCCGGTATCAGTTCCACCTGCAGTTCTTCAAATGCGGGTTTCTCGTCAACGTCGGGGTTAAAGCGTTCAATGCGAAGCGTTGCCGTTTTGCTGTGACCGTTGCCTGACATGATGATGTGCGCTCCTAATGGTGCAATCGGTTAATACTTTCGTTCCTGGGGTGGATACTTTTCCCAGTTGATGTTTACTTCCTTGTAGCTAATGATCGGTAACTCATCGCCGTTTTTATGTGCAATCGTATGCTTGAGCCAGTTATCGTCGTCCCGCTTAGGAAAATCAGTGCGGGAATGTGCCCCCCGGCTCTCGGTACGGGCTAGCGCGCCGGAGATGATCACCTCGCTGAAAGTGAGTAGATTTTCAGTTTCCAAGGCGTTCTGCATATCTGTGTTGAAGCGTTGGCTCCTGTCCATCACGCGCGCATTTTGGAAACGCTCTTGCAGTTGTTTCACTTTATTTAAAACACTCTGTAAACCGTTGGCATCACGAAAGATGCCGCAGTCGTCGGTCATCATCTTCTTTAGTTCTCGACCGATTTCGGCTGTCGACTCCCGCTTATCGCCGATGCTATTGTCCAATAGCCGTTCAATTCGTTGGCGGCTATGCTTTCCGGGATCACCGGGGAGCGGATGAAGCTCCGCGCCGCCCTTGATGAATTCAGCGATGGCGAAGCCGGCTCTGCGACCGAAGACCGATGCTTCAAGCAGACTGTTCGTGCCCAGACGATTCGCGCCATGCACGCTAACACAGGCACACTCGCCGGCGGCATAAAAGCCGACAACCGGATTCCCCTCGGCATCGGCAATAGCCTGGCCATTAACGCCGGTGGGGATGCCGCCCATGCTATAGTGCGCTGTAGGTTGAATGGGCACGGGATTTTCGATGATGTCCACCCCCGTGAAGTTAAGGGCAATTTCCTGCACTTGTGGGAGGCGTTCTTCGATCTTCTCGCGCCCCAGATGGGTCATGTCCAGGTTTATCCCCTGCCCATCCGGGCCGATCCCTCGTCCCTCATTGATCTCGATCTGTTCAGAGCGAGAGACGAGGTCGCGTGGGGCTAATTCCATCTTATCGGGAGCGTAGTGTTCCATGAAGCGCTCACCCTTATTATTGGTCAGGTAGCCCCCCTCTCCCCGGCAAGCCTCGGTCATCAGAATGCCAAGTCGGTAGAGACCCGTAGGGTGGAACTGTACAAACTCCATGTCCATCAGCGGCACACCTGCTTTGTAGGCCATCGCCACGCCGTCCCCGGTGTTGGCATGAGCGTTCGTTGTAACTTTATACGCCCGCCCATAACCGCCCGTGCCAAACATAACTGCTTTTGCACGTAAGGTATGGATTTCGCCAGTCAGAACATCCATCGCCACCACACCGCGGCAGATGTTGTCTTCGATGATTAAATCCAGAACATACCATTCGCTGTAAAAGTGAACGCCGTGACGCAGGGCTTGTTCATGGATTGTCTGCAGCAGCATGTGGCCGGTCCAGTCGGCGGCATAACAGGCGCGTGGAACGCTGTGACCGCCGAAGCGACGTTGAGCGATGCGGCCATCCTCTGTGCGGCTGAAAACGCAGCCCATATGCTCGTATTCAAAGACGATGTCGATGGCATCGGACACCAGAACCTCGATTGCATCTTGATCGCCCAGCCAATCCGATCCCTTGATGGTGTCGAATGCATGCGTATCAATGCTGTCGACGGCGGGATCTCCGCTGGGTATTTGCTCTAACGGACCGCGTGGACCGGTCCCAGCGACCGGTCGAATATTATTGAGTGCAGCAGCGATACCGCCTTGCGCCGCGCCGCTGTGAGAACGCAAGGGATGGATCTTAGAAAGGACGCCGATATCCTTGACACCCTCCTGGCCTGCAATCATGGCTGCCCAGCTGCCCGCTAAGCCGGCTCCGACAATGATGACATCGTGTGTGATCGTTTCTGTAGACATTAAACCTCTTCCAAGTACGATCTAAGGATCTTTCGATGGATATGGTAGGAATAATCTTACATTTTCTCGCCGGAAAACCCAAATTGCTGAGTCTGAGATCTCTTCTATGGAAATACACTCATTTGATCTGTCGCTGGGATTGCCTTGGATAATTACCCATCAAATCTATAAGTATGCCATTTAATCACTGATCCATAAGTATTAGAAAACACAGATAGCCTGGATGAAAGTAAGGTTTGGCAAAGGGAGCCCTGCGTACGATTTGCGAGGCAGACTGCTGAATGGATGGAGAAAAACTGGTCGACAGCGAGTTTAGAACTAAAGTAATTGCAACCATCTCCTATGAAAGTCATGAACTATTCAATTCTGGAGGAGGTACATAGAATAGCTGGCTCAGTTTAGATTGGAAGCTTAACGCTCAAGTCTTACTCTCTTTATTCGAGTAGTTAATTTCGACATCCAAGCTGTTTGCAAGGAGAACGCCATGATTTTCGTCAAAGCCAAACGGGGCTTCCTATTTGGGTTTGTGATTGTTCTCGTTGCGGGTTGTGTTCGAGGAGCTCTGACTCCGGCACCGGCGGCAACACATGATTCTGACGTATATTGGCCCACTGCAGGCTGGCGATCATCCACACCCGAGGAACAGGGGATGGACTCGGACCTATTGTCCGGGATGCTGTCGACGATCCAGGAGCAAAACTACGAAATTGATAGTGTGACCATCGTTCGCAACGGCTATACGGTCGCGGATGCCAGTATCCATCCTTTCACTTCGACATCAAAACACAATATTTTCTCCTGTACGAAGAGCGTCGTTTCTGCTCTTGTAGGGATCGCCATTGATCACGGTTACATTGAGGGGTTGCAGCAACCCGTCTTGAGTTTCTTTCCACAACGGACCGCTGCTAATGGCGGTGCAAATAAGGACGAGATGACCTTAGAACATTTACTGACGATGACGACGGGTTTTCGATGCCAGGATTCTTATTTATATCGCTGGAGCGGCCTCAATCAGATGAGGGAAAGCGACGATTGGATTCAGTATGTGCTTGATTTACCCATGGAGGTTGAGCCAGGGGTAGGCTTCGAATACTGCAACGGCGCTTCGTTTCTCCTATCGGCGATTATCCAGGAAACGGCCGGGATGAGCGCAAACGAATTTGCGAAGGAGCATCTTTTTGGCCCTCTGGGTATTACCGATGTTGACTGGCCATCGAATCCCCAGGGGGTATCTGTCGGGTATAGCGAGCTTCGAATGCACCCTCAAGATATGGCGAAAATTGGATTTCTCTACTTGAACTCAGGCAGGTGGGATGGAGAGCAGATTGTATCCTCCGAGTGGGTGAAAGCCTCGTCGCGTAAATACATCCCGGCAACACTCGAAGATGGTTATGGATACCAATGGTGGATCGACGATTCAGGCATGTATCTAGCGTTGGGATATGGGGGACAATTCATTTTTGTCATCCCTGAGCAGGAGATGGTCGTAGTATTCACTTCTAGCTTGGAAGATAGCGACTTCTACATCCCCCAAACGCTCTTGAACGAATTCATCATCCCTGCGGCAATCGTGTCACGCGCATTGCCTGATAACCCGGAGGGGGTTGCATTGCTTGAGTCCCTCATCGAGGAACTGGCCAGTCCCTAAAGCGTACAGGCGCGATCCAATCTAAGATTGGCCCGATAATCACAGTGTTTGGGTGTCTATCCCGGGGATCCATATTCAGGCCGCTTAAGATTCTCCCCAATTCTGGGGTAGGATGATTAGGAAGGATTACCCATCGCTCGCGTGAAACGCGTCGGTGACAATTGCGTTATCCTTTGCAGGGGCAATCATTTTATTCGAAATTGGGAGTGCCATGTCTAAACCTGTAATTCTTCTTATCGATGACGAAAAATCATACGCAAAGGTCATAAAAGAGGCGATTGAAATCAACGGGGTTGAAGTTCTCCTCGCTCACAATGCGATGGATGCACTTAACCTCTTCCAGCAGGTCACCCCTGACCTGATCCTCCTGGATGTCATGATGCCGGGGGTGGACGGCCTCTCACTCTTGCGCTGGATTCGTGAGCATTCAGAAAACGCAGACCTCCCGATCCATGTGGTGAGCGCTAAGGCGCAGCCCGAAGACCGAAAAGCGGCTATTGAAGCCGGCGCAAATGGTTTCCTGGGAAAACCGTTCACGGTTGATGAAATGCGGGAGGTGATTGGTCAGTACCTACCGCTGTCCCCTAAAAATTAAAGTTAACACATATTTCTTATCCCATCGATAAGTAAGCAGTCTCTCATCAAACGGGCAAGTTGTTTGATGAGATTATTTTTCACCTCAAGAGCAGCGGCTTAGGCGTTTCTCGCTCGCCGTTTCACAGCTCTCTCGAAATGACACTGAACCAATAGTTATGCAATTGAAACTGCATAATTCCCACGGTCTGACTGCTTTTCGCCTTCGATTCTCCTCCGCTAAGCTTTCATTTCGAAACTTGACCTTATAATCCCAGCTAGGCTCTCAACGATGACCACTCTGGAATGGTTCTCGTTTCATCGCAGGATGCATCCATAAGCAGAAGAGCGCTCAAATTTGGGTGGAGTATTTTATGGCATATCGAACAACGCTTAGGAAAAGGTATAGAAAGACGGAGTCCGCTTCCGGCGATAAGAAGAAGCCCCGGCTATTAATCGCAATCAGATGGGGCATAGTCTTTTTAATTTTGCTGTTGGGATGGACTGCCTGGAATCTAACCGGGCGCTATGACCATCGTATCTACCATCCCGATGAATTGGATGTTGTTCCCGAGCGGTCCGTCGCACTGGTATTCGGTGCCGGCTACTGGGAAGATGGCGCTCTGAGTGATATCTTGCGTGATCGTCTTGATGCAGCTATTGAGCTTTATCAGACCGGGAAAGTGGAGAAACTGTTATTTAGCGGTGATAACCGTGTGGTTGAATACAACGAGCCGGCGAGGATGCGCGAATACGCACGCTCACAAGGGGTGCTCGATGAAGCTATTGTGATGGATTTTGCCGGCAGGCGTACCTATGACACCTGTTATCGGGCACGTGATATTTTCCAAGTAGAGGAAGTGATCTTGGTAACGCAGCGCTATCACCTCTCCCGCGCCCTGCTGACCTGTGACGGCCTGGATGTCGATGCGATTGGGTACGTTGCCGATCGAACACCCTATGTGCACATTCGCTGGTATTGGGTTCGAGAAATGCCAGCCATATGGAATGCGTGGTGGGACATCTATATTGGGCACCCTGTACCGGTTTTAGGAGACCCATTGCCGATCTTCCCGTAGACCGACAACCGAGTGACGCGGGTGCGGCTTGCACATTGATGTGCGCGCGATGACTCTCCTGCGGGTGCTGAACCTGCGGGAGGGTGGGGGCTGCGTGATGGTGGCGGGCCGACCCCTGTGTCGGCCCCAACAATTTAAATAACGTAGAGAGTTGTCCAGAGTTTAAATTAGCCCTTCGTCGCATATTGATCCTCCACGTTCTCCTTCGATCTCACTGTCACATCCCCTCTGTGAAGCGGAATATTATTGGAGAAATATGACGTTAAACACGTATATTTTATTACCACTGATATATTGTATATTCTGAATATTGAATATACTTGGGGGGATATTATGGACGGATATAAAAGACAAGGATCGATTCTGAAAGCCCTGGCCCATCCCGCTCGCCTCCAAATATTGGAGATTTTGAGGAGAGATGGGGAATCTTGTGTCTGTCACCTTGAAAACATTCTTGGTCAACGACAGTCCTACATCTCTCAGCAGCTCTCGCGTCTGCGGGAAGCAGGGCTTGTTGTGGATCGACGCGATGGGTTGAACGTATTCTACTCACTGGCCGATGAATCCATTATCCGGCTAATGGAAGTATCCAGGCAATCCGCGACGGATTTAGCTTCTATGAATGGAGTGAAGCTTAGCTTCCTTCAACTTAAACATGATGAGTCCTGTCCTTGCACCTGTCCCAATTGTGCGGCCAAGGTAGATGGGCACGCAAGAGAATCTTCGAAAGAATGAACCTGAAGAACCTGTTTGGAGGATAAATAATGCTGGTTGTTAAAGTCTTGGGTCCCGGATGTAAAAACTGTGAGCGCCTGGCGATGCACGCAGTCCAGGCTGCCGAGCTGGTACAGGCCGAGAACCCCAATCTTGAGGTGACTGTCGAGAAGGTGACCGATGTAGATGCCTTTCTGGACTACGGCCTTTTAAAGACGCCCGGATTGGTTATTAACGAGAAGCTGGTTTCCTCTGGGAGAATTCCATCCCAGTCCCAAATTGCCGGGTGGATGGAGGAAATTGTGAGTTCAGAAGGGTAAAACCGTACGA
>JBARSI010000278.1:0-16325 GCA_049644665.1 Anaerolineales bacterium | reverse complement strand
AACGCCATACAAATCCTGGGCAGCTACGGCTACAGCAGTGAATATCCCGTCGAGCGCATCTACCGCGATGCACGGCTCATGACAATCGGCGAGGGCACAAGTGAAGTGCAACGAATGGTTATCGCCGGGCGCGTCTTGGGCAAGGAGTAGCCGCAGTCCGCAAACCAGAGACACACCCTTTTGGATGAAACAAATTGAAGAATGATTACACCGCCTGCGCATCCAACTTGCACAGGCGGTGTCTTCGTGCGTGTGATTTAGTTTTTTTACCCTGGACTCTTTCCCTTCGGAAAGTCTCCGGAATTACGGTATCGCTGCCTGTAAAGCGGCATCGAGCTCGGCCTCCCCTACCACCCCTACCCACTGACTGGTGATCTTGCCTGTTCCGTCGAGCAGGAAAATATGGGGTTGGTAGCGGTATCCCAGTTCTCGTTTGAAGGGCTCTGCATCGGGATCGTCGATGTCAAGATATGCGAAATTAATCTGTCCGGCATACTTAGCTTCAAGCCCGTGCACGACGGGCGCCAGCGCCTGGCAGGTCGGTCACCAGAACGCGAAGAACTCGACCACCTGTGGCCCTCCAGAAGCCAGGGTGACCGTTGATACATCGGTGGCGCTAAGCTCAGGCCGTGGCGTAGGTTTGACGTCCGCAGGCGCAGACTCCGGGGGAATAGGTGTTGGATCAGCCTCCCCTTCCGGGGCGTCCAAATTCCCAACCGGAGCACCCTCTTCCACTTCCTGCTGCGACGGTGCTGTATCGACATTTGGATCACGATCAACCTGTTGAGTTGCGCCATTGCACGCTGTAAGAAGCAGCCCGGTCAAGACGAGGGCACCCATAAAAATGGAAGTGGTTTTCCTTGTCATGGATTTTTTCCTCCGAGTTTCGTTATACTAATAAGCACCCTTTTCAACAAACAAGTTGGACGCAGGGGCGAATTGGTCAATCCAACTCTCTTTCCTCGCATTTAAACAGCCTGTGTATATTAACATAGTTTCAATTCACAAATACTAGGAAATGGAACCGGCATTCGCCTGAATTTATCAGAGGGTGGAAAACTTACCAATTTCAGATTACAAAACTGCCCTATTCAGGGCAGTTCTGCAATATATCCGGATTTTGCAAATCGGTATTATCGGTATTAGATGTACAAGTCTCTCCTGGCGTAGGTTGCATATGCGCCGGCGATTAAGACCGCAATAATCCCGGCCGATAGCCCGACATAGGTCAAATCCAGGCTGGATTCACGCAGCAGCGCAGCAGGATCGAAATATTTGAATGGAGAAACGTATTTCAAGAATCCCCAATCCTCCTTCAAACCGGCAACGATGGAGATGAAATAGGTCCCCAGCAAAACGGAAACCGCAACAGAGCTTGCTCGTTTATGCTGTTTCATCGCACAGCCAAGGAAAATGCCAAGGGCCAGGAAGATCATCTGCGTGAAGAAGAGCGCAAGAATACTCAGATTTGCGAAATGATAAAATGCTGCATCGGGCTGGTATTGCGCTGCCGTGATCATTAAGGCGGCCCAGGTTATCAATGTCAAGCCAATACTATTGACCATTGCCGCTAGAATTTTCGCCGTCACCAGCTTTCCCCTCGCAACCGGCAAAGCAAGAGAAAATTCAACAGTTTTATCACGCTCCTCTTTAGTGATGATGTCGCTCCCCCACATGACCGCTGCTACAGACAAAATGATCCCAAAGTAGGTAAACATCACACCCAAAAAGCCGGTGATCGTGGTTAGATTAAAGGCGTTAAATTGAAATGCATTTAGAAGCGCCGGGGGCAGGTTATCAAGTATCGCCAGTAATTCTGGGTTCCCCTCATAGGCTGAGAACTTCGTCATCCCAATAAAGATGAATAGAACCACAATCCCACCCCAGATAAGCAGGGATTTTAGGTTTGCCTTCAGTTCTCTAAAGAAAATATTCATCCGTTCTTCTCCTTACACCACGGAGTGGACGTCTCTTCGGAGATAAAGCAAATAACTACCACCGACAGAAACGATGATCGCAGCAACGCTGATTAACGCCAGTGGATCATATGCCGCGTTGGCGATGATGTAATTTGAGTCGAAGTGTTTAAACGGCGTGATGATCTCCAGCTTGTCATCACCGAGCATGCCGCCAAATGCATTGAGCACATACAAACCGAACGCAAGCGCCATGGAAAAGGGCGTTACGCTTCTAACCCTTCTCACCAGCAATGAGATCACCACCCCCACAGTGAGGAAAAACAATTGAAATACCACAATGCTTCCGAGCAGCAACAGCAAAAGTTCAATTTCATATGATCTTCCATCGCGGTACAAATTGATAAAGACAAAACTACTTATCCAGACCACAATATTTGTAATCGTGAGTCCGGTGAGTGCGGCGAGAAATTTGGTTGTCAGGATTTTCGCGCGGCCGACCGGTTTGGCTAGCAGGAAATCTGCCGTCAGGTCTCTTTCTTCAACCGAGACCATTGAGAACCCGTAGTTAGCGGCCTGTATCGCAAGGCATACCTGGCAAAAGAGGAAGGCGAAGCTGTAGAAGCCCAAGGGCGTCGACAAGTCCATGGTGTCCATGCCAAACGCCATTAGAAACTCCGGCGGGAATTCTTCCAGCGTTGCATTCAGTAGATCTGCGGATACCGCAAAGCTTGAGAAAATGGACAAGAATAACCAAAGAATAAGCGTAAGGGCTATTGACCAGGTTAACACAGACTTGGAGTGCATTTTGAATTCATGTTTATAGATATTCACTGTCATCACCTATTCGTAGTAATGCATGAAGATTTCTTCCAAAGTGGGTTCTTCGATCGTCACATCTGAAACATCGCGTTCGCTGATTTTTCGGGTGATCACATTGATGTCACCCTTGTAGAAGAAACTTACGACCCCATTTTCTTTTTGCAGATTCAAGACCCCTTCGAAATCAAACTGCGATGCATCAAGATCGTTTGCGGCGACCCTGATTTTCTTATAATTATCCTTTTGGAGCGTTATTATATCTTCAATCTTGATGACGCTGCCTTCTTTGATAATCGCAACACGATTGCACATCCTCTGCACTTCACCGAGGATGTGCGATGAAAAGAAGATAGTTGCTCCCCTTTCATTCTCCTGGCGGATGAGTTTAAAGAATTTCTGCTGCATGAGAGGATCGAGACCGCTGGTAGGCTCATCCAGCAGAATAACTTCTGGCTGGTGTAAAAGCCCTTGCACGATCCCTACTTTCTTTCGATTTCCGTAAGACAGATCATCGATCCTTCTCTTCAGGTCAAGTTCCATGATTTCGGCTAATTCATGCAACCTTTGCGTGCAGTCTTTTTCGTAGAAACTCGCGGAGTATTTGAGCAGGTCAAGGACCTTCATCCGATCGTAATAAAAAACCTCGGAGGGCAAATAACCTATTTCCTGTCGTATCTCAGGTCCAAACTTCGTAACATCCTTGCCAAAGATCTTTGCCTGTCCACTACTAGGGTAAATCAATGAACAAAACAAGCGGATCGTTGTTGATTTCCCAGCGCCATTGGGTCCGATAAATCCGAATATTTCTCCCTTATCGACGTTAAAGGATACGTCGACAATGCCCCTGGCTTTTCCATAATACTTGGTTAGATTATTGACTTCGATGATGCTCACAATACACTCCTTGTTATTGATATTTCCTCAATTACAAAGTGATCCGGATTCAACTCGTAAGTGCAACTGTGGTGACGGTTACAAGAAAGAAGCTGCGATAGGATCATGGCTTCTCAGACCACCACGTCAAAGGAGCGCTGATGCCGGAAGACCCCCGGCACAGTTGGGATCCTAGCGCAGCTTACACAAGCTTCGGCAATAATACCTCATACCTGCAATTTTGAAATAGGGCATTACCAGATTGAAACTGACAACTTTTTCAGGACCCACGTTTCGAATTTCTATGATCGTCGACCTCTAGAATTCAAGAATTCCCCGTTCGTCAGATGACGATTCCAGAGAGATAACTGGGCTATAATCTTCGTATCACAAGCATGCGAGGTGCCATGAAACAGCCAATTGTTGAATGTATTCCAAACTTTTCCGAAGGACGACGCGTCGAGGTCGTTGAGGAGATCGAGAGCGCCATCCGCAGCGTACGCGGGGTTTACATCCTCGATCGACACATCGACCCGGACCACAACCGCTCGGTGATTACGTTCGCTGGTCCCCCTGCCGAAGTAGCTGACGCCGCTTTTGCGGCGATCAAAACAGCTGCAGGAAAAATCGACCTGGACAAACATAAAGGCGAACACCCGCGCCTCGGCGCAACCGATGTTGTCCCCTTCGTACCGATCTCTGGGGTCACAATGGATGAATGCATTGAGCTTGCAGGAAAGCTTGCCCAACGAGTCGGAGAAGAGCTTGCCATCCCTACATATTTATATGAGAAAGCGGCAACGCGTCCCGAGCGACAGAACTTAGAGAATATCCGCCGCGGCGAATTCGAGGGCCTAAAGGAGTCGATCGAGAGCGATCCCACAAAGAAGCCCGACTTCGGCCCCCAGAAATTAGGGCCTGCTGGCGCAACCGTCATCGGCGCTCGTTCCCCCCTGATCGCCTTCAATGTGTATCTATCTACGGACGATGTAACGATTGCACAAAACATCGGACGCGCAGTGAGGCACTCTTCTGGCGGGTTACGCTTTGTGAAGGCATTGGGAATGCTCGTCGAAGGCCGAGCACAGGTCTCCATGAATCTCACTGATTTCACCCGCACTCCAGTAGCTCGTGTAATGGAACTCATCCGTCGCGAAGCGGATCGCTACGGTGTCTCGATCGTGAATTCCGAGTTGGTGGGTTTGATTCCGCAAGCCGCGCTGGTCGATGCTGCACAGTGGTATCTGCAGCTCGACCAATTCTCTCCCGCCCAGGTCCTTGAGAACCGCATCTTCGCAGCGATGGATAGTGGGGAGCGCGAGGATAGCAGTTTCCTACACAATCTCGCAGCAGCTTCAGCAACACCCGGTGGTGGTTCCGCCGCCTCTTTCGCGGGCGCAATGGGCGCTGCACTGGTTGCCATGGTCGCCCGCCTTACGGTTGGCAAGCAGAAATATTCCGGGGTTGAGAAACGAATGCAGGAGATCACCTCGCGTGCAGACATCCTGCGTGACACACTCGACACGGCTGTGACGCTCGACGCCCAGGCGTTCGATTCCGTCATGGCTGCGTTCCGGATGCCAAAGAAATCTGAGGGGGAGAAAGCCGCCCGAAAAGAAGCGATCGAACGTGCAACGCATGTGGCCGCGGAAGTACCGCTGCAGGTATGTCGTGATGCTGTTGAAGTGCTCTCCCTGGCAGCAGAAGTCGCGGAGAAAGGGAACCAAAATGCTCTTAGCGATGCAGGGTCTGCCGGTTCTATGGCAAATGCCTGCCTGCAAGCCGCAGCGCTCAACGTCAAGATCAACGCCGGCAGCGTTTCGGATCGAAAAGCCGCTCAAAGTTGGCTCGATGAACTAGCAAATCTAGAAACCCAGGCGGCTCAAGCCGGGAAGGCGCTCAGCGAAGCGCTTGATTCACGCTCGCCGTTCCTGATTGTTTGAGCGCCAACATCATTCAAGACCAGAATAAAATCGCACCCTCAGGACTCATCCCACGGTCCCTTGAGTGTGCGGATTATTCTCAGCGAGGTTCCAGGTTTCTCTACCAGCCGCTTTCCGCGAAAACCCGCTCGAGTAATTCGCTGCGCTCTACCGGTGACATCGGTCGCGGTTGAGCATAGTTCTCAAGCTTTGCCGTCAGGAGTTCCGTGCTAATATGCCGGCCATTGTAGAACACGTGCCGGTCAATGAATTCCTGCCGCAGTTCATCCGTCTGCATCTGGTCAAAGAACAGGTTTCCAAGTCCAAAGTGGATGAAACCTCCTTGGTGAAAGGTAAATCCTAACGGCTGATGGGCCTGACTTCCGCTGGCAATGACAGCGCCTGCCTCTACTACATCACGAAAAGCATTTTCCTGGGCAGGGCTGGGCGCAATCAATTCTGCCCATTGGAATGTGAAAATCGGCAGGTACCCTTCCTCCGTTAAATCCTGAAGTTCTTCACGGATACGCTCCCAATCGCAGGGAGCCGCGCCTGGTTTCTCATCCCCGGCCCAGGCGTATTTCGGCCCAATCTGATTGCATCCGAGGAAGGCCAGCCGGTTTCCATTGTGCTCGGTACGAACAGCCTGGAATGCGTCTTCCAGATCTTCGCCGCCGCCAAAATATTCCATCCCGTATTGGCGGTAAAGATCAAGGGTGAAGATCAGGTCATCTGATCCATAATCCCAAACATGGTTTCCAGTCAGTTCAACCAAGTCGACACCGAGGTCGACGAGCAACTGAATATACTCCGGGTCGCTGCAGAACTTCAGCTTCTCCTGAACAGGCTCCGGGTCTGGACAATCTAAGACGAATGGAACCTCGTTGCTGACGTGCGCGAGATCAGCCTCCCGCAGCCAATCACCGATCAACTCTCCTGGATATCCAATGCCATGTGTCTCCATCCTCCATGCCGTCGCACGGGTGAGCGCCGTAACACCGGTCATGACCAGAGTTGTCAGTTGATTTGGATCGTAGTTGCTGAACGGCGTATCAAGCGCGGCGCGTAGTTGTTCTGACGCTTCGGGGTCGCCGTTAATACCGAAGGAGGCAATCAGCGGATACAGCTCTCGATCGAAGTTCTTTCGAATTGGCGACTGCTTATCCAATTCCAGAACCTTCCAGCGCGGCTCCAGTTCCTCAAACGGGACGATTGCATAAGCCGGGCTCTCCTCCCATGTGAGGTCAAGGAGATTCTCCGGAGCAGTGATACGCACCCATGATTCGGATGATGTTCCTAGAACATCTGACATCGCCTCGAAAACATCTTCTGAAAGGAATATCCGCCTGCCTTCCTGCGCTTCACCTGACCAGAGCGCCTGCAGGGTTTCGTAACCTATTCCATCCTCAACGGTTGGGAACGGCGCCACGACCACATAAACCCACTCCGCGATCCGCACCTTTCCCCCTGGTTCAACACTCACCTGCGCCTCGGATGGCTCAGCGGTAAGCCGAAATCCCCCCGCACCCTGCTCCACGAGATCTTCCGCCCACGTCATCAGCCTTTCCGGCAATTCCGGTGAGAGCCAAATATTGACTACGCTTGCGGTAGGGGTTCGGTCGATCGATTGGAAGGGCGTCGGTGGAATTGCGGTCAGCGACGCATCCCCTGTGGTCGAAGGCAATGTGCCTGAGGCAGGACCTTCACCCCCCCGGCACGCGCCAATCAACAATGCCCCAAGGATGAGGGAACTCATAAGCACAATTAAACGGCGTCGAGGTGATAAAGTATTCACTGCAGGAGGCATTATGCCACGCACATTTGATGTTTGCCAGACGGAACCCATGCCGACCAAGTTCGAAGCTTGACGGAAACTGGCCGTGATGGTAACTTACATCAATGATGAATCGTCGATTTACCGCTACCCAAGGTTTCCCGCCCGTCCCTAGCTGCAAAGCAGCCCGGGCATTGGTTTGCGTTCGCTAGAGGAGTAGAACCCAAAACCAGCGGACAGCCGTAGTCGGCGAACCCATGCCCCGCAGCACCGGGGCTTTTTCTTTTCACCAACTCACTGCGGACACCCTGCGCCATGACAGGGCCGGAGATCTTGGGAGGTAAAACCATGACAATGAGTAAACTCTTCAGCCAAACCTTGCGCGACCGGCCTTCCGAGGCTGAGATCTCAAGCCATGAGCTTTTACTGCGGGCAGGGTTCATACGCCAGCTTGCAGCCGGGATTTTCACCTATATGCCGTTTGCAAAGCGTTCGCTCACCAAGATCGAAAACATCATGCGCGAGGAGATTAACGCCATAGGCGGACAAGAGATCTCCATGCCCGTCATCCATCCCGCCGATATATGGAAGACAACCAATCGCTGGTATCAGATTGGTTCTGAGATGGGTCGTTTTAAGGACAAGGCAGGGCGCGACATGGTTCTGGCGATGACGCATGAGGAGGTCGTCGCCGATCTCATCCGCAAGGAAATCCATTCCTACCGTCAACTGCCGATGTTGATTTACCACATTCAAACCAAATGGCGGGACGATCCTCGGCCGCGGGCCGGTTTAATCCGCGTCCGTGAATTCACCATGAAGGACAGCTATAGTCTCGACGCTGACATGGAAGGGCTCGATCGTCAATACCGCGCCCACTACCAGGCATATTTCGATATTTTTCATCGCTGCGGCGTTCCTGTAATTGCAGTGAAATCCGATGTGGGCATGATGGGGGGGAGTCTGGCCCACGAATTTATGTATCTCACCCCCGTCGGTGAAGACACGCTGCTGATTTGCTATGAATGCGGCTACGCTGCCAACCGGCACATTGCCCGTTTTCGGAAACCCAAACCCGAAAAAGAAGAGCTGCTGCCATTAGAGAAAATCGAAACTCCCGAGATGACAACTATTGAAGAACTTGCTGACTTCCTCGGCGTGCCCAAATCCCGCACCGCGAAAGCCGTGTTCATGATCGCCACGATCCCCGAAGGAACCGAAGAACACGATAAATTTGTGTTCGCCATCGTTCGGGGAGACATGGACCTGAACGAAATAAAGCTCGCTAATACCGTGAAAGCGAAGGAACTTCGTCCGGCGACGGATGAAGAAATCCGCGCTGTCGGCGCCATTCCCGGTTATGCATCACCCATCGCCGTGAAGGATACACTGGTCATCGTCGACGACTTAATCCCCGATTCGCACAATCTCGTCGCCGGCGCGAACGAAGAAGGGTACCACCTGAAGAACGTCAATTTCGGACGTGATTTCGAAGCGGATGTCATCGCCGACATCACCCTCGCTGAAGAAGGCTTCGCGTGTCCGAAATGTGGTGCGGAAATACACACCTCGCGGGGCGTCGAGGTCGGGAATATTTTCAAATTGGGGACCCGTTACACTGAAGCTATGGACAGCACCTTCCTCGATCAAGACGGCGAAGAACAACATGTGATCATGGGGTCGTACGGCATCGGCAGCGGCAGATTGCTCGCCTCCGCCGCCGAGGAGTATAACGACGAGAACGGGTTAATCTTGCCCATCACCATCGCCCCTTATGAAGTCCATTTGCTCTCGCTGAAGGGCGCTGAGGATGCTGCACAGAGTGTGTACGAAGCGCTTATCGATGCCGGTTTAGAAGTCCTCTATGACGATCGCGAGGAGAGCCCCGGTGTGAAGTTCGCTGATGCCGATTTGATCGGGCTCCCGCTGCGCCTCACAGTGAGCAAACGCTCCCTCAAGGAAGATTCGGTTGAGGCGAAGCGGCGAGACAGTGAGCAGGCTGAGTTGATCCCCAGAACCGGGACAGTCGAACGCGTTCAAACGCTGATCGCCGATCTCTACCAAGAGGTTCAGGATCTCGTCGTTGAGGTTCCGTTTGATGATTAGACTCAGTTCCCTGCAAGGGAGAGGAAAACATCCTCGAGCGTAGGAGCAGTCTCCTTAATCTGAACATCGTGAAATCCCGCAGCGCCCATTTCCTGCTCCAGGTAGTGGGCGCCGCTCTTTTCTTCCATGATTACGCGAAGATGGTCGCCTGACAAACTCACGTTTCTCACAGCCGGAAGTGTCTCGAGCAAATCCAGGCTTGCCAGCAGCGGCGTACAGTATACGCGCCAGATGGCACCCGCGACCTCGCTTTCTTTCAGTTCCGTCGGTGTGCCCACCGCCATCAGCCGGCCGCGACGCATGAAGCCAACGCGGGTGCAGTATTCCGCTTCGTCCATATAGTGAGTCGTAACGAGAATAGTCACTCCGCTCTCGGCTAATTCATAGATCAGATCCCAGAAATCCCTGCGTGCGCCGGGATCTACTCCACTCGTTGGTTCATCGAGAAAAAGGATCGTCGGTTTATGTACGATTGCGGTCGCGAGTGCCAGACGCTGCCGCCAACCGAGCGGGAGATCGCTTGCTCGTTCTTTCTGGATCTGTTCGAGTCCGAGCAAATGGATAGTCGCTGCTAGATCATCCCGATCACGTATACCGTAAACGCCAGCGTAGAAAGTCAGATTCTCTAACGATGTCAATTCATCGTAGAGTGCGAATTTCTGTGACATATATCCTACACGCTGCCGGATTTCTTCTGCTTCGTTCACCGAATCAAAGCCGAGGACTTGCGATTGTCCATCGCTTGGCAGCAGTAATCCCAGCAGCATTCGTATGGTCGTCGTCTTCCCGGAACCGTTTGGGCCTAAATACCCCAGCACCTCTCCGGCTCGTATGCGGAACGACACATTGTCCACTGCCGTAAAATCCCCGAAGCGTTTGGTCAACCCATCCGTCATTACAACCACATCGGCCGAGTCGTTCACGATCACTGCTCCAATAAGTCCACAAACACATCTTCAAGGTCAGGGGAGGCTGATCTAATACTCGTTAATTGAAATCCATTTTCTTCGACAGCCTTCTGCACATCCCTGGTAACCTCGCTCTCAGTGCCGGCCGCGATCCGCAAGTGGAGACGGTCACCAAAAGGTTGGACGCTCTCTACGTTTGGGATCTCCCGCGCTATGCGGGCTATGGACCGAAGCGGATCACCTCTAACTCGCAGCAGACGTCCTTCAAGGCGTTTCGTGAGATCTTGCGGCTCGCCCTCAAGCAAGATGCGGCCTTTTCTCATGAATCCCACCCGGTTACAGCGCATCGCTTCGTCCATATAGGGCGTGCTCAGCAACGCGGCTACGCCTCCCTGAAGCAGCCGTGCCAGCAAACGCCAAAAAGCCTGGCGGGTGACCGGATCGACTCCGCTTGATGGCTCATCAAGCAGCAATATTGCCGGTTGGTGAATCATCGCCGCCGCCAACCCAAGCTTCTGCTTCATCCCTCCAGACAGCGCACCTGCTTGCCTATTGCTGAACTCCGCCATATCAACAAACTCCAGCGTTTCCTGCGCTCGTTGACGCCATCTATCTCCCAAGATGCCGCGGACTTCGGCGAAGAAACGCAGATTCTCAAGAACGGTCAGATCGTTGTATAGGCTGAATCGCTGGGAGAGATAACCGAGATTCGCGCGTGCGGAATCGGGTTCGGTGGCGAGACACCTACCTGCGAGATAAACCTCGCCCTCGTCTTGTGCATACACACCGCACAAGAGCCGGATTACTGTTGATTTCCCGGCTCCATCTGGTCCCATCAAGCCATAAACCTCGCCGGCCCGGATCTGCAGCGACACATCTTCCACTGCAGCCTGACCACCAAAGCGCTTCCAAAGATGTTTCGTTTCGATAAGGATATCGTCAGTCATCGAACGTCATTCTCACAGCACGGGTAGCTTCAAATCACCATGCAATACGTGCTTGATTATCCGTCAAAGAGAACATCCGCCGGCATTCCCGGTTTCAACCTGCCCATCGGATCATCGACCGATAGCTCAACAGCAAAGACCGTTGTCTTGCGCCCTTCCTCCGTCTGGACGTTGCGCGGCGTAAATTCAGCTTGATCAGCAATACGTAGAACATACGCGTGGAACGCTAGATCCGGGAAACTGTCTACACTCACCAATACCTGACTCCCGAGCGCGATTTCCCCATAGCGATCCTCGGGGACGTATACCGTGATCGTAAGGTGATCAAGGTCGCCGATCATCAATGCAGCGGCGCCAGGCAGCAGAACTTCTCCGGGCTCTACCCTGCGGGTTAAGACCACCCCGTTGATCGGCGCTAAAACAACAAGATCTTTGAGCTGCAAGTCGATCGTTTGGAGTTCCACCTCGGTTTGTGAATATGCCAACTTGAGCTGCGCTTGTGCGTTCGCTAACTGCGCTTCCAACAAGGCCAAGGCGGCGGGATCAGGTCCATCTTTCCATTTATCAAGCTCAAGCTCTGCATCAGATACGCGTGCTTCAGCGACGGAGACATCAGCATCCAGCAACATCTGTTCGATCTCAGTAGGCGTTCCCATGTACCAGTTCAGGTTTCGCAGGACTGAATCACGTTTGTTACGTGCAGCAACCAGATTAGATAGGGCAAGAGCCCGAGCGGGATCATCCACTGAACGACCGGATAATGCGTCATACACTTCTTTTGCCCGATCCACCTCATTCTCAGCCAGGATCAAGTTGGCTTCAGCGGCATCGATTGTGTTCTTGCTGGCGCGATTCCCTTCCTGACGTACATCGTGAATATAAATGACATCCTCGAATGCATCTTTACTACGCGCCAACTCCAATTCCGCATGAGCTGCCACCAGCGGCCAATCTTCGTATAAATCATCGAGCGCCTGCTGTACCATCAGCAGTTGTAATTCCGCTGCGGTTACCGCAGCCTCTCCAGCAGCAACAATGCGGCCCCGCTGGACCCGCAGAAGTTCGTCATCCAGGCTAAAAAGTGGATCCCCCTGTTCTACATATCCCCCCTCTTCGACATACACCTCCATCACCCTTCCGAGAGCTTCTGGTCCGACCAGCACACTGACCGCTTCAACCGTCCCGGATGCTTCCAATCCGCCACTCCCGCTTCCAGAGACGTTAATGAGATAGATCACGGCGATGATCAGCGAACCGATGAAGAGAAAGAGAGGTATGTATTTTCTTATAGCACCACGATCCATCGCAGCCTCCAATTCAACCACCCGTCGCCGGTATAAAGATGGCGACGGAATTCATCATCATTCCAATCGTTTCTGCAATCGCATCGCGGCTAAAAGGATGAAGGACACCCCGAAGATTGCCAAAGCAAGTATCTCCTCTTGCAGGGAATCGACTCCGACACCCTTGATCAACAGCGAGCGAATAATGGTCAAATAGTATTTAAGTGGAATCAGGTGGGAGATCCATTGCAGCACGCGCGGCATGGCTTCCACAGGGAAGAAGAAACCCGAGAGAAAGATGCTCGGCAGGAGGGTCGTAAATGTTGTGAGTGTTGCCTCCTGCTGCGTGTTTGCGACTGTCGAGACCAGCAGCCCAATGCCTAGACCGGTGAGCAGGAAGAGTCCCGATAAAAGCATAACCAGACCTAACCCACTGCGAATGGGGACTCCAAAAAGCCATGAACCCAGCGCAAGGACTTCAACCGTGTTAATCAGCGCTAGAACAGCGTATGGCAGGATCTTCCCCACAATGAGCTCCCAGGAACGGATCGGGGTAACGATCAATTGTTCAATCGTGCCGCGCTCGCGCTCCCTGACCACCGCCGTTGCCGTAAGAATTGAGGTTATCGAGTACAGGATCATCCCGATGACGCCCGGCACCATGAAGTAGGCGCTAAGCATGTCGGGGTTATACCAGACCTGTGTCCGTACCGCGAGAGGCGTTTGCAGCGCGACGCCCTGCCCGGTCCTTGCAAGCCTCTCCGCCAAAACTTCTGTGGCATGAGACTGTGCGATAAGCTGAGCCGCAGACAGGGAAGTTGAGGCGACAGTAGGGTCGCTTCCATCCAATACAAAGGCGATCTGAGCGGTTCCCTCTCCAGTAATTTGTTGGTTGTAATCGGGGGGGATGATCAGGCCGGCCTTCGCATCACCCCGATCGATGAGCGAGAGTATCTCGTCCAAGGAATCCACGTCGTACGCCATGTGGAAATAGTCAGCCGCCCTGTAGTCATCCAACAATGCTCGCGCCTCCGGCCCACGATCTTGATCGAAGATTGCCAGAGGGACATTTCGCACGTCGGTTGTGGCCGCGTATCCCATCATCAACAACTGCATGATGGGGATGGCGATGACTAGAATCAGCGTACGCGGGTCGCGTATGATCTGGATGAATTCCTTACGAATAATCGACCGCAGGCGGATATTGAACATGTGCTATCCCTCTTCACACTTATCAAAGATCAGGGCGCAGTTTAGCTGCCTCCCACGAAGTGATTTCAATTTAAAACCCTCTCCGCTCGTCAGTGCGTTAAGCTTGTGCGGGAGTGAGCAATCCAGATCGGGTAAAAACTCGCTTAATGCCATCACACCCTCATCCAGCGAGGATTCCATGGAGGAAAATTTGCAGGGTCTGTTCGAACGCCTCATCCGGCTTCATATCGACAAACTGCGACCCGACAAGCTTTTCAGTTAGAACTTGCATGAACATGAGACCGATGAACGAGCGCACGATGCTCTGGAGGGGAAAGTCTTTTAATTTGGATTGACTTTCCGCAAAAGGACTCACTATGCTCATGATCTTCGGGAATGTCACGCCGACCAAATCTGGCAGGTGTTGGGAGTTGAATTCAACAATTTCAATGAAAATCAGGTTGAGGAACCCGGGTTGGCGTTCAAGAGCGGTCATCATGCTCTTGGCAGCGTTGCGAACGAACTCCTCGATCGTTGCGCCTTCGCTCGCCTGAATCCCCGGGACGATCTCGTGGACGGGGTGATACGCTTCGAGTACCGAGGTGAAGATCTCCTCTTTTCCCGAGAAGTGGTTATAGATCCCACCGAGTGCAATTCCGGCCTCCTCGGCGATCTGGCGCATCGAAGTTCCGTGGTAGCCCTGCTGGAGGAAGAGTTGATACGCCCCTTCCAAGATCGATTCTCGTGTAAGTTCACCTTTCCTTGCAATGATGTGTCCCATCCCATCATCCTTAATAATAACGAACGTTCGTTTAGATAGTAGCGAAAAGAAAAGAGCCTGTCAAGCGACAGACTCCAATTGTTGTTTTCTACGATCAAAGCTGCCCACTCAGCCCATAGATGAAGGTGAGGATTAGCGCTGGATTATCTATCGCCTCCAGCGCCGATCTGACCAACCTGCCGCAGTAAACCCAGGACACCCATGCCCAGCTTGACCCCATCTGATGAACGCAGCTGCACCACTTCCCCCTCTTGTTCAGCACGCTGGATCAGGACGAAAGCGACACCGAGGCCTGTGAGCGCGCCCGCGAGAGCTCCTACGATCAGTGTGCGGGTCTTCCAGTTTGAATCCTCAGTCATGTGTCTCTCCCTTGATTATTTTCACGATGGAAACCAGCCAGCCGCAGCTCGCTTGCAGCCCAGCCCAAGAGGATTTCGCGGCGATCAACGGGCGAACGGCAATGTCGCCGGTCCGTTGAGCAGCGTTCTCGACCTGCTCGAAAATCCTCATAAGACTCTGAAACGATTCCGGTAATACATCGATAAGTTTAACTACACCGAATATCATCAATCCCACAAGAACAAGCGGGATCAACCCCAGAACGATCATCGGCAGCAGCAGCAAGGCCAGCGATGCGTCCGCCCACGCGCTCATCGAACCAAAATCCGCACGAACGACCAGGAAGCTGATGCCCGCAAGCACCAGAACCCCGATCAAGAATGGGAGATAGATCCAAACCCGGTAGTCACGTTTCTTTGCGGGTCGGGAGACATCCTCAGGGATTAAATCGTTGAAGGCAGTGACCGAACTTGGTGATTTCTGTTTCATTAGAGCTATTGTAGCACGCTCAAGGGAGTCTATGGTAACGACCGGGCCGATCCGTCACATGTACAATTCAACAGATAAACCATTAGCCATCCGGTAGGTCACGCGGGTCTACTCGGCTTCCGCACTGTAGGTTAAAATAGAGACACACGACAGGAGGGTCAGATGTCAAAACAACCAGGATTTGGGAAGGTTGCTGTTCTGAAAACCTCTCCAGAGACAGTGTTAGACGACATTCGGGAAGTTATGAGGCTTGCAAATTTTGAAGCCGCGCTCCCAAAGGAAAATCAGACCGGACTGAAAATCAATATATCCTGGCAGACCTGGTATCCAGGCTGCTCCTCGACTCCCTGGCAGATCGAAGGCGTGACCCAGGCGCTCCAGGGCGCAGGTTATCAAGACATCGTCGGTGTTCATAACGATACCGTTGTCGTCGACACGAGTGTCGGCGAGTTCAATAATAAACACCGCTTTGTCACCGACAAATATGACATCCCCTGCATCTATCTTTACGAGGAAGCTTTCGAATGGTTTGAATATGTGCCCAAAAACCATAAATTGCTGGTCCTCGATAAAGTCTATCCCCAGGGCCTATTCATTCCCAAAGCTCTCGTTGGGATGAACATGATCCAGCTGCCAACGGTTAAAACCCACGTTTTCACGACGATCACGGGGGCGATGAAGAACGCCTTCGGCGGATTACTCCACCGGGACCGCCACTGGACCCATGCGGTGATCCACGATACGCTCGTCGACCTGCTCATGATCCAACGCGAAATCCACCCGGGTTTGTTCGCCGTGATGGATGGCACGTTCGCCGGCGACGGCCCAGGGCCGCGCGCCATGCACTGGCACCAGAAGGACATCCTGCTGGCCTCAGCAGACCAGGTAGCGATCGACGCGGTCTCCGCAAAGCTCCAGGGCTTCGACCCGATGCAGATCCGTTTCATCCGCCGCGCCCATGAACTCAATCTGGG
>JBARSI010000277.1:0-3035 GCA_049644665.1 Anaerolineales bacterium | reverse complement strand
CTTATTTCATTGTATGTATTGATCCCCGCGCTCTTCATCCTGCAATGCTCCTAAAGCTGTGTTGGTTACACGAGGGTCACTTCGACGCCAAGATTACGGATTTGTTCAACAAGGTGAGGGTCAGCTTGTTCTGATGTAACAATTGAGCTTGCACTAGTGATGGGAGCAACGATGCTTGTGGCAACCTGGCCCATCTTTGTATGGTCAGCAACGACGATGACATGATCCGAAATCTCCAAGATTCTGCGATCCGTCATCAGTTCTTGGGGATGCTCGCACGAAAATCCGTAGATAGGATGGATACCGCGCATTCCGATGATGACTTTGTTCACCCGGATGCTTTCTAGTACTGCTTCAGCAAAGGCTCCAATTAATGAAAGTTCGCTTCTCCTTAAGAATCCCCCGACATTAATAACACGCATGTTGGAGTTGTTGGCGAGTTCATGCAGAATAGGCACTGAGTTTGTCACCGTGGTGAGGTCGTCTCGAATAATAAGTTCTCTTGCCACGTACAATGTGGTGGTTCCCGAACTTAAAAAAATTGTTTCATCCGGTCCAATAATCTTTGCTACGTGCTCGGCGATCTTCTTTTTTTCATCAGCCATGGAGTTCATGCGCTCGATGATGGGGGGTTCTTTGTGTCTCGCAGACTTCTTTGAGCGTAGGGCACCTCCATAGATGCGTTCAATACCCGACCGCTCCTCAAGCAGTTTAAGATCACGCCGAATTGTCATATCAGAAACCTGGAATTTTTCCTTAAGTTCCTGTACGGTGACATTCCCGTTGTTTTCGAGGATCTCCATGATCGCTTCGACGCGCTGCTCTTTATACATACCACGCTCTTAGGTCTTAAGTACTAGCCTAATTTGATTATTGTTTATAAATGTTTGTTTGTCAACGAAACGAACACAAACGAACACTAATCTTGGTCAATAGGTAATTTGCGGAAATGGTCTGGCACCACGATAACGCAGTAGATATTTCCTACGCTTCCTCTTCACCACCTTCTGATGGCTAGAATCACCGATTTCCTCCGTGGTATTAGAAGAAACACCAAAAATCGCCTTTGGGCGCGAAAAAACTGTTGTATGTGCGCAAACGAGCATAAAGGTCATAAGCTAACATAAATGAGAAAGGAAGTGGCGGGGGTTCTTACTTTGGTTGCGCTTTGCGGACACGATCGCGAACATCTTCCGCCGAGTCGTAATCCAAGACTTCTTCGGCGAGTTTCGCCGCTTCAGCCTTCGACCAACGTCTCAGGATTGTTTTCGCGCCTGGGATCGAACTTGGCGCCATGCTGAACTCATCTAACCCCAATCCCAGTAAAACGGGAATCGCATCGGGATCTCCAGCGAGTTCACCGCACAGCCCAACCCAGATCCCTTCGCTGTGTGCTGCCTGGACGACGGAACGAATCTGGCGCAGGACAGCAGGATGACAAGCGTCTCCGAGGTGAGCCACTTTTTCGTTCGTCCGCTCGGCGGCCATCAAATACTGTGTGAGATCGTTTGTCCCGATGGAGAAGAAATCAACTTCTTTAGCGAACCGGTCTGCCAAAACGGCTACTGAGGGGATTTCCACCATGATCCCTCGTTGAATTGACTCGGCAATGGTTTCGCCGCCAGCGCATACTTCATCGCGGGCTTCATCGAGCAGGGCATTTGCGCGCCTCATCTCTTCCAACGTGGCAATCATGGGGAACATGATCCTCAGGTCATGACCCGGACTGGAACGAAGAAGCGCCCGCAGTTGGATCTTGAAGAAGTCCGGCTGATCCAGACACATCCTAATCGCCCGCCAACCGAGGAATGGATTGGCCTCCTGGCCCAGATCCAGGTACGGAAGTTCCTTGTCGCCGCCGACATCAAGCGTACGGACAACAACCGGCCGTTTCGCCATGAGATCGAGGATCTGATCATAGGCGGCAAGTTGTTCCTCTTCGTCTGGGGCAGTCGCCCGATCAAGATAAAGGAACTCGGTTCTTAGAAGACCGATGCCCTCCGCCCCACGCTCGAGCGCCATTTGGGCGTCTTGTAGGTTGCCGACGTTTGCGACAACTTCGATATTAAAACCGTCAAGAGTTGTTGCGACATCGAAGGCGTTTTCTAGCTCCTCACTCGAGCGGGTTTCATGCTCTCGCTTACGTTTGGCGAACTCTAAAAGGAAAGCTTCATCAGGGTTTACAACGATCTCGCCTTTTTTTCCATCGAGAAGGACAACACTGCTCGACGAGATATCAAGCACACCTTTTCCTGCTCCGACAACAGCGGGAAGTTCAAGCGCCTTGGCGATGATCGCCGTATGCGAAGTTGGCCCGCCTTCCGCAGTGCAAAAACCGAGGATGACATTTTTATCCAGGCGGACGGTATCTGAAGGCGTAAGATCGCGGGCGATAATGATGGATGGTTGGTCTAAATTGGATAGGTCCACCTCCTCGATGCCGAGCAAGATGCAAACCACCCGATGACCAACATCGCGAATATCAGCAGCACGAGCGCGGAAATACTCGTCATCCATGCTTTCAAGGGTCTGTGCGTGAGCCTCCACGGCTTCGTCAACTGCTGCCTCGGCATTAATGGCATGCTGTTCAATTGCTTGCCGTACCGCATCGATCAGTGTCGGGTCTTGGAGGAACATCGCGTGCGCATCAAAGATAGCTGCTTCTTCAGAGGAGGTCTCAGATTCTGCCTTTGCCCTGATAACTTGTATCTGTTCTTGGGCGATTTGTGTCGCCTCCTCGAAGCGCGCTAGTTCATCGGATGGGTCTGTAATGGTCCTTTTTTCGATCTTTAGCTCAGTCTCCTGGAAGATATACGCTGGGCCACTGGCGATCCCGGGGGAGGCTGGAATTCCATTTAGCTTTCGCATCCGATTCGGCTCCAGATAGATTGTTGAATTAGGCGCTCACCTTTCGATCACTTAGTGTGGCGCCAACCGAAATAGATTATAGCATCACGCTTCTGAGTTCATCGAGGATGTGAACGACATTCTGTCGGTTCTCGCTTGTTCTCGTTTTGAAATCGAATTCACTGGGG
>JBARSI010000276.1:0-4159 GCA_049644665.1 Anaerolineales bacterium | reverse complement strand
GACGGTAGACCAGCTGCTTGAGCATCACCCTGTCCGCTCCTGCCGAACCCCATACCGAATCGATGATCGAAGTTGAAGTGAGCACCTGGCCGTAGTTCAACATTAATACTTCTAAAAGTCGACATTCCAATTGAGTAAGCTGGATGCTGTCCCCCTTGCCTTTGCACACTTCACTCCTGGCTGGATCAAGTATGAAATTCCCTGCGCTAAGCGGGCCGGGAGATATGGGTGCAGATTTCGCTCGGCGCAGAACAGCTTCAGTACGGGCGATTAGCTGGCGGGGGCTGAACGGTTTAACGATGTAGTCATCCGCGCCGAGCTCCAGCCCTTTCACGACATCCTCTTCCTCCCCGCGGACACTAAGAATGATGATCGGGGTATCCCCTTGATCGCGAATACTCTTGCAGACACTCAGGCCGTCCAATTTCGGCAGGTTCAAATCCAAGATGATGATATCGGGATCTTCGGCTTCCCATCTTTCCAGCGCCGATAGACCATCATGGGCTGTGATGACGTCAAAACCGGCTCGGCGCATCGTGAATGACACAACATCTGATAAAGCGAGATCATCATCTACAATAAGAGCCCTCATCCCGTTCCTCCACCGCAAGGGAGTTCAAACCAAAAGATGGATCCCCCGTCCGGGCGACCCTCGATGCCCACCTCACCGCCATGTTCCTCGATAATAACCTTAACGACAGACAATCCTAGGCCGACGCCATATTGCGCCTCGTTTTGATCTTCCAAACGGACGAATCGGCGGAAAATATCCTCCCGGTCCTTTGGGGGTATACCCGGTCCGCGGTCAGATACCGAGACCCGCAGCACATCATCAAGTCCATGCTCAAGCGCCAGATGAATAGGTGCACTCAACGGGCTGTATTTACTCGCGTTCGACAAGAGATTCACCAAGACTTGAGTTAAACGAGTTGGATCGACTCTGACTTTAGGGATCTGACCCATAATATTGAGGTGGAGCTCTTGCTCCCGGCGGTCGAGCAAGGGCTGCATCATATGAACAGCATCGATGATGATATCGTTGAGATCTGTGTGCCGCCGCCGAATCTTGAAGCGTCCCGCCTCGATACTCATGCTTTCAAGCAGATTGTCTATGAGCGCTTGGAGGCCGGTGACACTCATATAGATGGAATTTAGCAATTTACGAATATCCTCTTTGGATAGGTCACCAAGCTCCTCAAGGAGCAGCTCGACGGATGCATTAATGGCAGAGAGAGGGGTGCGGAATTCATGCGAGATGTTCGCCAGGAAATATGAGAGGAAACTCCGGACGGCTCCTTTCTCGGTGATGTCGCGCAGCACCAATGCCGATTCGCTGGCATATTGTTCTTTCTGGACAAGTTTCGCGTTTGTAACCGAGAGCGTCGTCTGGTGACCGTCATGAGTGACAATCTCAATCTGCTGCATCCCTCCAGGATTCGGGATCTGTTCCGAGAACCTCGGTCCGCCCTCGGGAACAGCGAAGATCACGTCAAGCGTTTCTTCCAACACATCCTCTTGCGCCCAACCGGTGATGCGTTCTGCGCCCTGGCTGAAGGATGTAATATGACCCCGGCTGTCCATGGTGACGATCCCTTCCACGATGGATTGGATCAGTGCTTCTGACCACGCTTTCTCCTGCGTTAGGTCTTCCAGCATGGTTCCCAAATTGTTGCGACTTTCTTCAAACGCCTTGGCTAATGCTGCAATTTCACTTGGCTGCTCAGGGCGCGGCACGGGCGTGCTCAGATTACCCTCGCTGATATTCATCGCTGCTGAAGTCAACTGTAACAATGGTGCAGTTAATTTTCGAGCATATGCCCCGGCGAGGAGCGAGCTGACAACAATTACAACAAAGGTGCTGATGATCATTATCAGCAGCCCTCGACCCTCCGCGGAGACCATGCTCTCTACGGATAAAGCTGTTTCGATGGAAGCCGAAATCCTCCCCTCCCTACTATCAAGAGGAGAAAGACCACCATGATAGCGGTCGCCAGCGAGTGTGAATCCAGTCTGCAAAGAAATATCCGCATCTGCGAGCTCCCCAGGCCCATCATATTCGACCGCCTCGGGGAGATTAGGCACGCTCGAAGCGACCCTCTTCCCGTCTATTATCACGCTCTGCTCAAACCCTGAAACAGAAGCCAGTTTAGAGGCGAATGCATCATCAAGGTAGATGCCAAGTGTTACGTAGCCAAGCAACTGGTTATCGAGATCATCAAGCACTTGTTGATGGACCACCGACACCAACCGGGGTTCGATAGCTAAGATTTCTAAAGAAGATGGCTGGCTGCTCAGCGGGAGATCCATACAAAGGCTCGGGGAGGAGTCTGGAGTAAGCGGAAGGCAATCCACATCATATGCAAATAGAATATCAAGATCGACACTCGATTGATACACCTCTAAGTACTCACGTAATTTCTCTGTGCTGCCATCCTCCAGGTACCTTCGTAAAGTTGGTCGCTGAGACGTCAGGTTCCCAAGATCCAAAAGGCGGTCCTGCTCGTTATCGAGCAATGTGCGGGTAATTTGCACACCGTCTGCCAATCGTGCCCTAGCCTGCTCCTCCAGTTCGGAGCGTATGATCAAATAGGCAGGAACGCCTGCGGCAATGGTCGTCGTGATAATGACCACAACAAAGGCAAGCCTGAATTGAGAGGTTATGTTCTGGGAGTAGGCCCGTTTCCAAATAGACATGCTGGTCATTTAAACCCAGGTCCTATCATTTGCTAATGAGGATCACAGAGATGATCCTTTATATATGATCGTAGATGCCCTTTGACCCCTTAGCAAGTAACATTTGGATGGATTTGTTGAATTCCAGAGAGACATACGTCCTGATCACACGGAAATGAAAGTAAATAGACTGGATCGGTGACTCCAGGCGATCAAAGTTGCGGAAGACCTAAGCAATCAGCCTTAGTATTGTGTATGCACCCAATGCAGTAGACATCCCGCCAATGGCCAGAGTTAATTTACCTATTGAAACTCGTTTTATAAAGAATGCTGCAAGAGGCACCGAGAGGACTGCACCGATGAGGAGAGATGAGGCCAAATTCAGGTTTATCGGGACTCCACTGAGCAGATAAATGCTTACACCGACGGCGCTGGTAATCCCTTCAGCCATGGAGGCAATAGCAACCGCTCGCCTGCTCTCCATGCCGGAGAGAACCTGGCCGCCGGTTACGACAGGTCCGTATCCACCACCGCTGATCCCTTAGTTAAACGACGCCAGGAACCCCAGACCGGCAATTCTCTTCCACGAAAATGCGATCTTCCGCTTGTGGTTAAGAAGAATGCTGATACCGATACTCAGCACCACAAAACCGATGTACGCCTTGATAGCCCATGGAGGAAGGGACACAGAAATGAGAACAGCAATTACCACCCCTACTATGCTGAGAAACGTCATGACCTACATTACTTTGAAATCGCGAGTTCCGGGGCGGAGATCTACGTTCTCGAATTTGTGGTGGAGCAGTCCCGTAAAAATATCGGTAATGAACTCCGAAAACAGGACCTCAGGTACAATATCTAGAGGATCGTAGCCCAGGATGAGAAGCAGAGGAGTCAGTGTAGTACCATAGCCCATCCCCAGCGATGAATCGACCAATTCACAGATGAAGGCTAGTGGAATAATGGGTAAGTATTAGTTCCATCGGAGATATCTGGCGCTCTCAACCTACTGAGAGAACGAAGGGTTTGGAACAGATGCTGGATATCACGCCATGCCCCTTCGGGACATGGCGTGATTGCTCATCAGAAGGAAACGTTTGAGTTTACTTTCCAGCCTTCAATTAGCCCGCGTCTGCCTCGCTGAGCACCCAATTGACTTTATTAACCAAGTCTTCTGGATCAATAGGCTTATCCACGAACAGTTCCACCGGCAAATAATCAATATCCGTCTCGAAGCGCAAAGGTGTCGTGCTGTGAATGGCGGTCAGCATCAGGATCGGAATCTTGCTGTACTCTGCCAGGTCTGATGCTGGATCGGGTTGTCGCAGTTTCAGCGCCAACTGAAAGCCCTCTGTCGCCGTATCCATCATCACGTCGAGGATGATTAAATCGGGGGTATCAGCTTTGATCCTCTTTAATCCTTCTCTGCCATTTTTCGCATCGATAACTTCATGCCCTTCCTGCTCCAGACACATGCGAGTGGACA
>JBARSI010000275.1:0-19085 GCA_049644665.1 Anaerolineales bacterium | reverse complement strand
TTGCAGTTCTCCGAGCCCCCTCATGCCGCCGACAAAGTCGATTCGTTTCGAGGTCCTCAGGTCCATGATGTTGAGAATGGGCTCCAGCACTGATTTTGATAGTATCGTGACATCCAAAACACCGATGGGATCGTTGTCATCATACGAGCCTTCGTTGGCGATCAACGCATACCACTTGCCATTCAGATACATGCCGAAAGTATGAAGACTTTGCGGTTTGAAGGGCTCGCCTCCCTTCTCCACTACATCAAACACTTCACTCAGCCGCCCCAGAAATTCATCGGGCGTTAGGCTGTTCAAATCCACCACCACCCGGTTGTAATCAAGGATGCGCAGCTGATTATCCGGAAAGTGCACTGCCAGGAAGTAGTTGTACTCCTCATCCCCGGTGTGGTCCGGGTTGTTGTCCTTCTTCTCATTTCCCACAAGCGCGGCGGCAGCCGTGCGATGGTGGCCGTCAGCAACATAGGTTGCCGGAAGCTGGTTGAATAACTCGATCAAACGCTGGATCTTTTTCTCGTCTGTAATCACCCAGAAATGGTGCCCGATGTCGTCAGATGTTGTGAAATCATATTCGGGATTCTGGTTCTCAACGATGTCCTTGATGATTTCGTCAATTTCGGGAACGGCAGGGTATGCAAAGAAGACGGGCTCAATGTTCGCATTTGTGATACGAACGTGCTTCATTCGATCTTCTTCTTTGTCGGGGCGCGTTAATTCATGCTTCTTGATGATCCCGCGCATATAGTCCTCCACACCCGCACAGCCGACCAGGCCGTATTGTGTGCGGCCATCCATGGTTTGTGCATAGATGTAGAGGTAGTCTTCGCCGTCCTGCACTAAATACCCTTTCTCTTTAAACGACTCGAAGTTCTCCTTCGCCTTGTCGTAAACTGCCTGGGTATGAATGTCGATGCCCGGATCGAAGTCGATTTCGGGTTTCGTTATGTGCAGCAGCGAATATGGATTTGCTTCCTCTCTGGCTTCTTCCGAGTTCAGCACATCATACGGGCGGCAAGCCAGTTTTTCCACAATTTTCTTCGGCGGACGCAATCCATGGAAAGCTTTCAATATTGCCATAGCTCTAATCCCTCACAGATGACCTAAGTATCGGAACTATTCAGGTTCTCAGCGGCATTGCCTGAGGAGATGAGCGACGAAGAATCTTCTCCAAACATAGTGATCACAAAGAAAAAAACCGAGATTCTTCTCTCCCTGTAGCCGCTCAGAATGACATACCTGAGTAGTTTGGACCCTCAGTTCTCCTTTTCCAAACTACGGATAAAAGCGAGGGTTCCCCTGATGCATTCAATTTAGTCTTTCTATTTCCTGTTTTAGACTTTGCTGCCGGGTTATTTGTTAACCTGGAAGGTATTATCGCCGTTTTCCAGAAAATCCCTTATCTGCGTTATGGCGGCAACGCCGGCGTTGATATTCGCCTCGGTGGTTTGTGCGCCCATCTTCTTCGGCGTGAAGAAAAACCTGCCGGGATATTTTTCAGCAATCGTGTCTTTGCAATCGGGAGCGACATCGGAGATATAGGAAAAGTCTTCCCGATCTGCAAACATCCTTAAGAGATCATCTTCATGGATGACTTCTTTGCGGGCGGGGTTGACCAAAACAGCAGGTTCGGGCATTTTGGTCAGGAGTCCATAATTGATGGATGCTTTTGTTTCGTCGTTTGCTGGGATATTTAAGGAGACATAGCTGCATGTGCTGTATAGTTCTTCCGCAGATTCTATGCAGACAACATCGTCGCCTTCGATAACATCTTTGGGAATGAAGGGGTCGAATGCGAAAACGTCCATCCCGAAGCCTTTGGCAATACCGGCGATCAATCTGCCCACGTTGCCATACGCGTGCAGGCCAAGCTTTTTACCTTTCAACTCTGTGCCCGCTTTTCCGTTAAACCCATTCCTCGCCATGTAAACCATCATCCCTAGAGCGAGCTCCGCGACGGCGTTTGAGTTCTGGCCCGGCGTGTTCATCGCCACGATGCCTTTTTCTGACGCTGCTTCAAGGTCAATGTTGTCATAGCCCGCACCGGCTCGAACGACGACCTTTAGATTCTTTGCCGCTTCGATGACCTCCCGGGTGGCCTTATCGCTCCTGATTATCAGCGCATCTACGTCCGCGACGGCGTCAATAAACTCTCCCTGATCGGCATACTTCTCAAGAAGGACGAATTCGTAGCCGGCCTCGTTGGCGATCTTCTTGATTTTTTCAACGGATTCAGGAATAAACGGTTTTACGGTAGCAACCAGAACTTTAGTCATGTCAATGTCCTTTGGGTCTTGATATTCAAACCAGCGAGCATGCTCCCCGGTTTTCGCGTTGTACTAATGCTCTGCTTCGAATTCCTGCATGCAATCCACCAAGGCCTGTACGCTTTCAATGGGGAGAGCGTTGTAGCAAGAAGCTCGGAACCCGCCCACCGACCGATGGCCTTTGATGCCGATCATGCCTTTGCCAGTAGCGTATTCCAGGAATGCTCCTTCGAGGTCCTTGTATTCCTCATTCAAAACGAAGCATATATTCATCTTGGAGCGATCTTCTTCAGCAGCTGTGCCGATGAATAACTTGTTGCGATCGATTTCGTTGTAGAGCAGATCGGCTTTTTCGTTTCTGATTTTCTCCATTGCCGGCATGCCGCCCTGGTCCTTCAGCCAGATTAGGGTTTGCAGGGCGCTGAAGACAGGCATGACCGGAGGCGTATTGAACATCGAGCCTTTTTCAATGTGCGTTCGATAGTCGAGCATCGTTGGGATGTCGCGGTCTACATTTCCGAGTATGTCATCCTTGATGATCACGACTGTTGCCCCTGCTGGACCCAGGTTCTTCTGATCCCCGGCGTAGATGATCCCGTATTTGGATACATCGATCGGGCGGCTGAAAATGTCGGAGGACATGTCCGCCACAAGGGGTATGCCCACATCGAGATCCTCAAGGATTTCGGTCCCCTTAATCGTGTTGTTGGTGGTGATGTGGAAATAATCCGCATCCGCAGGGATCTCGTAGCCCTTGGGAATGTAGCTGAAATCTTTATCTGCGGAGGAGGCGACCTCAACCATCTCCCCAAACAGCTTGGCTTCTTTCATGGCCTTCGTAGCCCAGGTCCCTGTGTTCAGGTATGCGGATTTCTTGTTCATTAAGTTATATGGGACCATGAGAAACTGTGTGCTCGCGCCGCCTCCCAGGAACAGCACCGAGTATCCATCCGGGATTTGGAGCAGTTCTTTGATCAGCGCTTGGGCTTCATCCATCACAGCCTGGAACTCTTTGCTGCGGTGTGATATCTCCATGATGGAAAGACCGGTTCCGGCGAAGTCCTTTAGGGCTTCAATCGTTTTGTCAATGGTGAATTGAGGCATGATCGATGGACCTGCGTAGAAATTATGTTTCTTTTTCATGTTCTTATCCTCATTATGAATCTTGGAGCGGTAGTGGATAGTTGTAGAAGCGGACTATATTTCATCGTTTTCTTGAGTTTGATCTCGCAGCAACTCCTTAACGATTCGAGACGCTTATTATCATTATAGTAAAGATATGATAAACATAGTGTGAGTTTTAGTGTAGTTTGGCATGTTAAATCTGCCTAAGTGCAACTTGGAGCAGTAGGGGAAGTCGTATTATTGTAAATGCGAGCCTACATGTCCGTCTCTCTTTTCATGATCAAGCACCCTCAAGTCGAAGACATATCTCTTCGACCCCTCCCCGGAGAACCAGCGGCAAGATGATAGTGTCCTTAAAGTGGCAAAGGAGTTGCTCCAGTGGTCTATCCTTACTTCAACACCGCGCTCGAAGATCTTGATCCGGATGTTCATCGACTTGTTGAATTGGAAGCCGAAAGGCAGAGGAGGAGGATCATCCTCATCCCCAGCGAGAGCGCTTCTCCTGTGGCCGTTCGGGAAGCGTTAGGGTCGACCTTTCAGAACATATACGCTGAAGGCTACCCGAATGAAGATACCCGCTGGATGAGTGAAGAAGAAATTCTGGATTACCGCACTCGCCTGGCATTTTATCGCCGCTACTCCGATCCCCGTTATTACAAAGGTGTCGAATATGCCGACACGGTTGAGGCCCTCGCTCGGCGCCGCTGCGCAGAAGCCTTTGCCACGGACGATTTTTCTGCCGATGACATTTACGTAAACGTGCAAGCGCTATCGGGCGCTCCGGCGAATAACGCGGTATTTCAAGCGCTACTGCATCCAGGGGACACCGTGTTGAGCATGGACCTGCTTCACGGAGGGCATCTCTCGCACGGTTCGCCAGCCAACCGCTCAGGAAAATACTTCAATATCGTGTCTTACACCATTAACCCTGAAACAGGGCAAATCGATTATGAGGCGATTAAGAAGTTAGCGCTGGAACATAAACCCAAGCTGATTATCGGCGGCTATTCATCCTATCCCTGGACAGTGGATTGGGAGAAATTCCGATCGATTGCCGATCTCGTTGGCGCCTATCTGCTGGCCGATATCGCCCATGTAGCCGGGCTTGTGGTCGCAGGTGAATATCCCTCACCTCTGGGACATGCACATGTGATTACATCCACGACGCATAAATCACTTTATGGTCCACGCGGCGCGATTATCATGACCACCGACCCCGAACTATCGACCGCGATCGACATGGCCGTATTCCCGGGTGAGCAAGGTGGACCGCATGTCAACGTCTACGCGGCCATGTGCTTGATTTTCAAATACGCCCAGACCGAGGAATTCACCGAACTTCAGCACCAGGTCGTGAAAAATTGCGCCAAACTTGCCAATCATCTGGAATCCCGAGGCTTTCAGATCGCCTACGGCGGCACAAACACCCACCTGATGAACCTCGATTGTACATCTGTCGTTGGGCCGGATGGGACACCGCTGTCCGGCGATCAAGCCGCTCGCATCCTGGATTTGGTCGGCATTGTGGTCAACCGCAATACCTTGCCGGGGGATGAGACCGCGTATGATGCTTCCGGCATCCGCATGGGCGCACCTTGGATCACGGAGATCGGCTTCAAAGAAAAGCAGGTGACTGAACTGGCGGACATCATCGCTGATGTCCTCCAAACCACTGTTCCATGCCGCTTCAAGTGCCGGGATGAAAGTGATATCCGCGGCAAGGTGGATTTCAAAGTGATGGAAGAAGCCAAGCTTCGTGTGAACGGTCTACTCGAGTCGCTTGGAGTTGAAGCTGAGGTGGACGATTCTGGATATCCCCACTACTACACACTCAATGACCCGCCAGCGAACGAGGGTGAGCAGGTCGTGTATGACATCGCCGGTGAGCGTGCCCAACCGTTCCTGACCTTCGCGCTGACCAGCGATATTGAGGAGCTCAAACCCGGGGACAGCCAGGCTACTCGTATGATCACTCCAGAAGGTGAGATTGACGGAACCTTGACTTGTGGATCAACAACGGAGTACCGCCTCACGGTTCCTAGAGAGAAGGCGAGTTTATCGGCTGCGTGGTTAAGGGCGCTCTCGGATGGTTATATCAGGATCGATGATGACGTCCTTAAGAAACCGATCGGTCCGGTATGGGTGCAAGAATCCGAGGGTGAACCATCACCCAGAGATGAAGGCGATCCCATAGGAAAGTACAAACCCTATTTCATCGGCATCGATCAAATGGATTTAAGCGAGGGTGAGGCGCTCCCAAATTTCACATGGGCAGAACCTGAGCATGTTGAAACGAAACTCACAGCGCTCAACGCCACGCATCGTCAGCTGGGTGCGAAAATGGTCGTCTTTGCCGGTTGGGATATGCCGGTTTGGTATTCGTCGGTTCTTGAAGAGCATCTTGCCGTGCGTGAGGCTGCCGGTCTTTTCGATGTCTCCCACATGGGTGTTTATCAAGCGGAGGGTCCAGACGCAGCCATGTTCTTAAACAGTGTCTGCCCGAATGATATCTGTGGGAATGATATATATCGCTTGAAAGTCGGTGATTCGTTGTATTCCCAGCTTCTTGATCCAGATGCCAATGTAATTGACGACCTGATCATCTACCGAAGAGACACTGAGAAATATCTAATCGTAGTGAATGCATCCAACGATGATAAAGATTGGGCCTGGCTGAACGCTGTTCGCGAGGGCAAGGTGATGGTCGACCGGGGACGTCCATGGGCAAGGGCTTTCGGTCGGAGTGTGACCCTGCGCAACTTGCGCGACCCGAAGGAGGGCAAAGACATGCGCGTGGATATCGCCCTTCAGGGACCGCTCTCGCGTGAGATCTTACTCTCACTGGATTGCGATGAGGCTACCCGGAAACGGGTTCTCAAACTCGAACGTACAGAGCTGTGCGAGGCTGAGATTGGCGGATTTGATTTAGTCGTCTCTCGGACGGGCTACACCGGTGAGGAGATGGCATTCGAGCTTTTCGTACACCCCGAGAAATCCGTTGCGTTGTGGAACGCCTTGCTGGAAGTCGGGGAGCCTTTAGGCCTGAAACCGGTTGGATTGGGGGCGCGTGACTCGCTGCGTACCGAGGCCGGGCTGCCGCTTTATGGACACGAAATGGGTGGAGCGTTGAATCTGACGGTCGGAGAGGCTGGGTTCCGAACCTATGTGAAGGGCTATAAACCCTGGTTCATCGGTCGTAATGCGTTTCTGGAGCGCGATGAGGCCCGCCAAGCTGAGGTCATCCGCTTCCGCTTCAATGACAAAGGCGTACGCATGGCGCATTTGGGTGACCCCGTCGTCGATAAACGTGGAAGGACGATCGGTGTGGTCACCAGCTGCGCTGTGGACAGTGATGGCTTCCTGACCGGGCAGGCCTATTTAGGGCTCAAGTGTTCAGAGGTGGGTACGCCGATCTTCATCTTCCAAAGCGCTTCGGAGAAGGCAAGCAAAGCCCCCGCGGAATTAAACGTAGGAGACAAGGTTTCAATCCCCACTCCAGCTACCGTCATCCCGCGCTTCCCGGTAGGTCTTTAGCTTCTGGGATATATCTTGTTGGGCTGCATCACTGGTCTTTATCTAATGGGGCACGGCACTGTCGTGCCCCTACTCATAACTAAAACGCATAGAAAATAGTGTTTGATCCATCGCACAAGGATGGAGGCCGCTGAAAACCGGGTGCGCCCCATATCTTTAACGCCCTGAGCCCCAACCGGAAGGCTGGGGCTCAGGACCTTGGAGGGAGAGTAAGATCTAATCTAATGTATCGCTTAGATGGCTGTAACGATGCCGCTAAAAACGTTACCGATCGCGGGGCCCAAAAGCGCCAGGATCACGATAACTACGACGGCGACTAGAACCAGGATCAATGCGTACTCGACTAGGCCCTGTCCCTTCTCTTTCGGTGCAAATAACATCATAATACCTCCTTCTAATATGGGGTGCTCGGTAGAGCTCCGATACGGCTGAATAACGATCTAACTGTCACCAGAATAACATATTGTTGACTTTCTGAACCTTACAGCGGGCTTGCATCTTCACCATCGACCGACCAGGACTTCAGGGCTATCGCTCTTGGCCTCCCCCGGCAGGTCCCGCCGTTCCCCGGTCAGGTGGATGTTATATGGCGAGCGGTTTGGTCAAATAAATCTGAGGTCTGACGGGACCAAAGCCGGGTGAACCTTACTGTTACAAGGGATAACGATGGGGGAGGGCGATTGTTACGCCTTACGCGTAACCCGTTGGTACTAGGTGTGTGACCGGTGGGTCATTGAGCGCAAATACCGGTGGGTTTCTGCACCTTTAACAACTTGTAGGGGCTAATCCATGTGTCAGTTCGTTGCCTAATCGTTTGGGGGCCTCCTAAGAATCATCATAGGGATTTCTCGGTCGGCGCGAGCGGCTCTCTCGAAATGACAAACGGGGAGGCGCCACTCTAAACCGTGTCATTTCGAATCCCCAGAGGGGGTGAGAAATCCCTGAGACGACTCTGTAAATGGCGTGATCCTTGCGCGAAGCTGCAGGTTTTTTACTCACAGAGGGATATCAAACTGGCGCATCTCTACAACTCCTTCAACTTGTAGGGGCCGACCCACGTGTCAGCCCCTCGCTGCTTTCATCGCGCTAGGGACACTGCGATGCCGTGCCCTTACATTTTGTTACCCTCCTTAAACAATAAAGCCTGCTTTACGCAGGCTATTGAAAAAACTCGAATACCCATCAGGTCAGGGAATTATTAATGTAAGGCTCCGCTGCCTTCTTCTTACGCGACCAGGCTGAGGATGAAGGATGCGATCACGATCACCGCGATTGCGCCGAAGATGATCTGCTGCATACGGATCGAGCGGGCCTGTTGTTTCGGGGCCGGTGTCTTCTTTTTCTTCTTCTTTTTCGCCATGGTTTGAACTCCGGCGGGGATGATACCACGGCGGGGTGATGGCGTAAAGTATCGCCGGAGTAAGTAACACTAAGCGGTGAGAAACCATAAAGTTTCCCGCAGGGCATTGATTTTTACCTGTGGGAGTGCTAGGATTATAGTACTACTCCTTGGAGGGAGATCTTAAAAAAAATAATGGGCAGAGCTGCGAAGGGATTCGATCCTTACAGCAACCATCATTCATTGTATGCCTCAGGAACATGAGCCCTCGGCGATAGTCGAGGGCGTTTTTGTTAATCGAGAATCACGATCTTAAATGGAGGAGGTGGAACGCAGAGGAGGAACAATCAAGTCAGGGTTTACGTTAGCGGTTAATCCAATAACCTTGGAAGGAGAAGGAAAATGAAGAAAAAGGGTTTATTTATTCTACTCATCACTTTAGTCTTGCTGGTGGTGATGATCATCCCCGCAGCGGCTATTACCGATGGTGATCTCGACGGTGACGGACATCCGCATGTGGTTCTTCTGATCATGGATGTGGGTGGTGCTCCTGCTTTTCGATGTAGTGGAACGCTACTTTCTCCAACGGTTCTTTTAACGGCGGGACATTGCACCAATAACTATCCAGATCCTGAATTCACTGGGATGAGGATCTTCACCGAGTCTGATGTGCAATATGGAGATAACAATTACCCATTTGCTGGACCCAACAGCGTAGAAGCAAAGGAATGGCATACTCTTCCTGGATACGAGGGAGGTCCATGGTTTGGCTATGACGCAGGTGTTGTTATTCTTGAAAAACCCGGTGTTAAGAAACTGGATACTTATGGTGAACTTCCAGAATTAAATGAACTTGATGTATTAGCAACGCAACGTGGTTTACAAGATGTCACCTTTACGTCCGTGGGTTATGGACTTCAGCAAATAAACCCTGTATTTGTACAATCGGAGAAGATTCGCATGGTAGCCTATCCACACCTGATCCAAATTAATGTGCCCGGCATGGTTGGCGATTTTTCGCTGCTGTTGTCCAATAACCACTCTACTGGCGGTACCTGCTTTGGCGATTCGGGCGGCCCGAATTTCCTTGGCGACAGTAACGTTGTGGCCGGGGTTACATCATTCGGTATGAACGGTAATTGCGCCGGCACCGGTGGTGTCTTCCGCATGGACAGAGCAGATGTCCTAGATTTTGTTAGTGGGTTCTTGAAGTTGAAAAAGTAATACCATTCTCCTCGCTGTGACGATCTTGATCAAATTGAAGGACAGTCGACGCAGATCCGCCGCAAGGCGGGTCTGTTTTATTCTTTGCCATAATGCAATAGTGAACATCTTTGAGAATATTGTGTTATTGATAGCTCCTGATAGCTCTCAGTGCATTACCTGAGAGTTTTTGAGTAGAATTTGAGAGGCGTTATGTCGGACGATCATGGGGAATTCACCCGGCGGGATCACACCGGAAAGGGTATGCTACTATCTGCCTGGGCGTGATCCGATCTGGGTGAGATAACCACAGGAGGCCTCGATGACCGAGACGGACATTCAACCCAACAAAGAACCAAAAGAAGCGCCGAATTACAGCAGGAGGTTGAAGCGCACGCTCGAAGTGACGCTGATCGCGCTCTTGCTGGGCCTGGCGGTGGAGATCCTCTTCCATGGACAACCGCTGGGGATCAACTTCCCGATCTGGGCTGCGCTCAGCGCAGCGGCACTGTTCATCACCGCCCGTCTGGAAGGGATCCAACCCAGCCGCTGGGAATTATTCCTCGTCATTCCCATCCTCTTCCTCAGCGTGATGGCGGCGATACGCCTAGAACCGCTGACGGTCTTCCTTAGTGTAGTCGGGACGCTGATGCTGTTCGCGCTGTGGGTGCGGGTCTTCTGCGCCGGATGCCTGATCAACTTCGGCTGGCTGGATTTCGCCGTGGCGGTGATCGCGCCGCCGCTCGAAGCGCTCTTCCGCCCCTGGGCGACGATGGCCGAAGCCTGGCGGCGAGCGGTGGGCGAAAAAGGAGGGCGCAGCCGCGGGCTGGCCATACTGCGCGGCGTGCTGCTTGCGCTGCCTGTGCTGGCTATCTTCACAGCCTTGTTGGCTGCGGCTGACCTGGTCTTCGGCGATCTGGTAGAAGAGGCATTGCGCTGGTTGAATATCGAGAAGCTGCTCGAGTGGGTCGGGCGCGGGGTGGTCGTTATCCTGAGCGCGATCTTCATGCTCGGAGCGCTGGTGATCGCCTTGCTCGATCCCGGTAAACGCACGCTGCACGGCGAGGACAAGCCGCTGTTGAATCCCTTTGTCGGCTTCCTCGAGTCGACGATCGTGCTCGGCGCCGTCGACCTGCTTTTTGCCCTCTTTGTGGTCGTGCAGTTCCGCTACCTGTTCGGCGGGGAGACCAATATCACCGCCGCCGGCTACACCTATGCCGATTATGCCCGCAACGGCTTCGGTGAACTGGTGTGGGTGGCGTTCCTGAGCATGGGTTTGATCATGGCGCTGGGGTATTTTGGCAAGCGGAAAAGCGCATCCGAGCGAGCCTGGTTCAATGGCTTGAGTACTGGATTGGTGGCGCTGCTCGGGGTGATCCTGGTCTCGGCATGGCAGCGGCTGCTGCTCTACGAAGGGGCATACGGCTTCACCGAGCTGCGGACCTACACGCACGTGTTCATCCCCTGGCTGGCGCTGCACCTGGTCGTTTTCCTGTTCCTGCTCTTCCGTGGGAACCTGCGCCGCTTCGCGCCGTTCGCGGCGCTGGGCACTTTGGGGTTCGTCGTCACATTATCTTTGCTGAATGTCGATGCCTTCATCGTCAGCCAGAATGTGAAGCGCTTCGAGCTAACGGAGGAGATCGATCTGGATTACCTGTACTATTTAACAGATGACGCCGTCCCCGGGTTGGTCGAGTTTGCCCGGGCTGCGCCTGAGGGTGTGAGGGATGAGCTGCTGGCGAGCCTGGCCTGCCGCCGGGCGATGCGGGGAGATCGCCAGGCGGATCTTGATTGGCCTTCATGGCATCCATCTCACGCGCGGGCGATGACCCTGTTAGAGGGATTGGAGGCGTTGGAATCGTACACAGTGGAGCGTGAGGATTGGAACTGGATGGTCAGTGGACCGGGTGTGGAGAGAGATTACTGTGATTACTGGTTTTGGGATTGATATTTAGTAAGATGGTTTCGCAAGGGCACGGCACCGCCGTGCCCTTGCGTGCTATTAACTTGGATCGATGTCGGGCCGACACTTAGGCCGGCCCCTACGACCTTGATAAATTAATAGCTCATTTGTGTGTGAACCTGAATCTAAAATTCACCGCCAACTAGCCTACATTGGTGAAGGATCTCGGGATGTGTTGGTATGCAATCCCTATTAGACCGAGGGGATTACCCCCCCCTGACTATATCCGTCCCTCCACAGGTGCGGGATGCCTTTATCTGAGCGACATAGCGAAAATACACGGATTTTTTTCATGTCATGTCATCTGGTGTAAAAATATCCTCAATAGTGCTGCCAAAAAGCTTTGCTATCTTGAACGCCAGCGGCAGGCTGGGATCATACTTCCCTCTCTCGATGGCATTGATCGTCTGTCGCGAGACGTCCAGTTCGTCAGCCAATTTGGCCTGAGACCAGTTCCGTTCTGCACGCAAGACTTTCAAGCGATTTTTCACCGGTATCTCCATAACGTCCAAAATTTGCCAAGTAACAACATCAACGACATGACCAGCAATACGAGACCTACGTTAACCTCGGCCAATCCAGCGAACTGGAAGAGTGCATACCCGCCGACGAAGATGGCCGTCCCTGCAAAACCAATGGCAATCGCCTCGGTTTGGATGCGGCGCTGGAGTTCATCAAGGCTGGCAATCGCCATGCCAATGCTGACGACAAGGACAGCCCATCCCAGGGTGGGAAGCAAAGCCGCCCACTTTTGTTGGGTTTGGCTCAAACCCTGATCGAGTAGATAGCTGTAAGCGAAGCTGGTAAATAAGAGAAAGGCCGCAGCCATGAGCGTCCGTCGCAGCAAGGCCATCGGATAGCGCATTTTCAGTGGCCTTCGACTGATTCGAAAGCCAATTGCTGCGCCAAAGAATGCGCCCGCAACCAAGCCAAGGCCCATTCCCAACTCGAAGCCATAGGCATATAAAAGCCCCAAGGATGCGCCAGCGATGCTAGCCGTGATTACATTCTTGGTTTCTTCAGCAGAAGATATATTCTGTTCAGTGGTTTTCATTATATTCTCCTTGTGTAAAGCTAACTTGACAAGGCTATTGTATAGTACGTGGAGAAAAAAGTCAAGGTAGCTTTACATATTGTAAAGCATCATATACTAACAGCCTTCGTTTTTATAACCATAAGCGTTACCCTATTGGGGCAATCCCGTGCAGGTCTTGAAGGCGGGCAGGGAACTGGTCGACTCATTGGTCAGCCCCTGCTCTTCATTTTCAATGTGGGGGCGGACCTTTGTATGCACCCGAGTTTCAATTCATCTTAGGCTGGTGTCTGCAGAAGCTATCCACTGCTTTCTCTTTTCTTCCCCATTTTATCCCCGCGGAGGTGTAAGGGAGCAATAGTCTGTCCTCATACACCCTCACTGCGATCGAATCGATTCTACTTCCCGAAGGGATGTCTCAAAGCATCCTTTAACTGTGGTCATTAGATGCGCACTACAATCCGACATTTCTTATCTGAAGGTGCAGGGGCACGGCATCGCCGTGCCCCTGCATGTTATTAACGCGGATCGATGCCGGGCCGACACTTAGGTCGGCCCCCACATTTAAACAGTATGGAGATTATCGATCGGCTACGCTTTATCGGCGATGACCCAGGCGGTGTGGTTTTCGCGCTCGACTGCGGCATCTGCGCCCATCCCCGCCAGCCTCTCCGCAATGCGTTCGGCGCGCACGAAATGACTGCGCATCAGCGCCAATTTCTCGGCGATGGCGATGAGCTTCACCGCAAAGCGATCGATATCCGGTTCCTCGATCACCAATCGCCCCCCCGACGCAAGCACACGCCAGAACTCGGCCAGGCTTGAACCCTGGTCGGTGAGATGGTGGTAGGCGTCGACGGCGATGATGCGCTCGAAGCTTCCATCTGGAAATGGCAAGTTTTCGGTGTGGCTCCCGACAGCATCGAAGCCGCCCTTGTCGCTCGCCTGCTGCAGCATCTTGAGCGAGCTGTCACCGATCACGATCTGATCGATCTGATCGCGCAGCCGTTCGGCGATACGGCCCGTGCCGCCGCCGGCGTCAAGCAGCCGGCCGCTCGCTGGCAGGCCGGCGACTTCGTTCAAGCGATAATCCGCCGGGGGGCGGATCAAGCGATCATAGAGCGGGGCGAGCAGGTCGAAGTGGTCCAAAGTCGTGTGGCTCCTTAATGGAATTGAGTGTACCGCAAAACGCCGCGGGTGACGGATCTGTTGACCAGTTGGAGATGGTGGCCACAGCATCGCCGTGGCTTTACCGGGTTTCTCTGAAATGTGTTTCTTCCCACGTAAATGATGGGTTGTTAGGTTTATGTGGAGTGCGGAAGCTCTGCTTCCGGCCGCAGGCTGCGCCTGCGCTAGGGGATTTGCATCTATGAACGAATAGATCGACCTTTGCCGAGGTGATGAATCTCTATTTATTTTCTTCCCCCTAAATCCCCCAAAGGGGGACTGTGGGGGAATCTGTGTAATGCGCCCCAAAAACTGGACACTAAATCAGCGATTCTTAGATAACATCAGCTGCCTCTGCAGCCAGAATGCTCTGCCACTGAAACTCGAACTCCAATGGTGTCAAATAACCTAGCGACGAGTGGATGCGCTTATACAAATAAACATCCTCGATGAAGCAACCGATCTGGCGGTATGCATCCTGATAATTCTCATATTCAGCGAGATCCACCTCCTCTTCCTTGATGGTTCGGATAAGCCGTTCCACATGTGGATTCTGAGTTGGCTGGCCAACATCGGCCATACTGATCTTTACCTCAGCCCCTTGCAGACGCTTCACATAACCCCGCGCGGCATACTGGATGCCCTGATCTGAATGATGGATATCGGGTTTTCCCTGAGCCAGCGCCTTGTTCAGTGCTGTGAGCGTCAATTGAAGATCCAGTCGTCGGCTCAGATGCCATCCACGCACCGCTCGCGTGAACACATCCATGATCACAGCCAGATACACAAATTCACGCCGAAGACGAATGTACGTTATATCCGATGCCCATACTTGGTCGGGTTGCAGGATCTCTAGCTTCCTGATCAGATTGGGGTAGCGACCCAAGTTATGCCTGCTGTCTGTGGTACGCTGTTTCTGCGCCTTTGGCCTGATTTGCAGCCCCATTTCACCCATAAGACGCCTTACTCGCTTGCAGTTGACCCGCCAGCCCTTGCGTCGCAGCTCTTCCGTGAGGCGGCGATAGCCGTATGATGGCCAGTTCCCCGCTTCTTCCAGGAGTGCAGCCCGCAATGTTTCATCTCCCGGTTTTACAGAGCGATAGTAAAAGCTGCTGCGCGGAAAACCCAGAGCCTCGCATACGATCTTCACTGGATAAATATTAGCCAGTTCCACCGCTACTTCTCGCTTCCGCTGCGATGTGAGCGCAATATGCTGGATGCTTTTTTTAACACCTCAATCTCCAGCGCCTGGCGTCCAGCCAGGCGTTCGAGCTCCGCTATGCGCGCTTTATCTTCAACGGGTGCTTGACTCTGCTCTTCAAACACACTGGCCGCGTTCTCTAGAAATTGTGCTTTCCACTTCGACAGCAGTTGCGATCGGATGCCATACTCACGGCAGACTTCAGCGCCACTCTTGAAGCCGCTGAGTACTTCCAGAACCACCTGCGCCTTGAACTCGGGGCTGTATTTTCGCCTCCGCTTGGCCATGCTTGCACTCCTCTCATGAACATGATAGCGCCCCTTAGCTATCTGTCCAAGATTTGGGGTGCACTACACTGTCCGAATTGGATGCCTGCTCCTTTGCCGATCCGTCAGCCGTTCGTCAGCCAGAATGAGGCTCCTATAAGGGAGTTCTTGTTAGGATAGGAGCAGGTTCAGAGAAGATCTCTTGAAAAACGGATGGAGGTAAAGAAAGATAAATGGCTGAGCAAAAGAAAACACATTGGCTGTTATGGCCTTTCGTCGCACTCTGGCGGCTGGTGACCTGGATACTTGAGTTGACGGGACGTTTCGTCGCCATCTTGCTTGGGATCGTATTCATGATCGTCGGTGTCATTGTGACCTTGACGGTCATCGGTGCGATCGTCGGCGTGCCGATGTTCCTGTTCGGCGTACTCCTGGTTTTCCGGGGGCTGTTCTAGTGGATGAGCTTTCAGTTGTGCGGGTTGCAGGGTAGACGCGCGATCAATTATCCCTGCAACTTCTCGCACTCAGTTGCGTAGATAAGTATAGAGAATCAAAAATTTTTGAGGAGGTTGGAATGACTGAGGACGTTAGGCGATTGTATCGATCGCGTGAAGAACGAATGGTAGCAGGTGTCTGCGGTGGTCTGGCGGAGTATACAAATCTTGACCCCACGATCGTCCGCTTGTTGTTTGTTGCGGTCTCTCTCCTGGGGGCTGCGCCGGGTATGCTATTGGCCTACCTGGCGATGATGATCGTTGTGCCGGAGGAGCCAATTATCGAAGTGTCGTCGGGATCCGAGTAGTAATTATCCGCAAGCACGACGCCTGGAGCGTCATTTACGGAGGCGGATTCCGGCATCCAAGGCATTTCGTTTCGAGGGGCAGGTCAGTGACCTGCCTCTCATTGCTTGATCTACTCCGGATGTAAAAACAAGGTTAGTGCGGGAAGTTAATTGTAATGAAGAACCAGGAGCGTTCATTTCGAGCGCTCCTGGTATTGTTTTCCGTAGGACTGTACTAAATTCAGGACTTGGTCGCCTCGAGGTAGGCTTGTCCATATAAGTGACCCTGGACGGCGGAGGCGTAGACGGCCGTGAAAAATACCCCGATGAAACAGAGGATGACCCCGAATCCTGACAGGAATCCGGCGATGATTGTACCCAGGAAGGCGAGCAGGTAGGCGCTCGGTGCGGCACGGACGTGGGCGATGATATTCTTAGGGTTGATCGCTGCACCCAGGTCATCAGAGGCGGCCAATTCGCCCACCGCTGCTGGCAAGAAGAAGGCCAAGGCCAGTCCATAGATTATGGCGAAACAGCTGAAACAAAACATGAATATTGAATACAAGGCAGACGCGGTTTCGTATTCGGATATTGCGTCGATGACTACCGCTGGAAACATGACGAATATCAACGGAAGCGCGTACACAAAGCCGATTGCAACCGTCTTCAGACCCAGAACGAGTATGCCGCCAAAATCAGCCCAATCGGGCAGAGGTTCAGCATCGCCGCGGATGACGCGTCGGGTGAGCTCAACCAGCCATCCAGTTAGAGCGACTTGGCCGATGACTGGAATGATTGAGATTACGGCAGTCAGGACGATCTTCTTAACCCAGTCATCATCCTGGAAGGGGAATGAAAATGCTAAACCGAAGTCCATGTTTGTCTCCTCCTCTAAATTAGTTACCTATTTTATCATTATTGTTACCGAGGTGGATTAGAGGGCGTTCATATCATATCCTACCCTCAAAGAGGATTCAAAGGCGCGCTTGAGCCACGTGAATCTCAAAAAAACGAACAACCTCAAGTAAGATTAGGGCTCCCCTCTTTCTAGCCCTTATTCTAACTCGCGCCATGACCCATTAACGATGTTCTCGTCTGCCTTCGCTTCTGGCACAAACAGGCGAGCAAAGATCCAGGAGGCGGTCATCGTCGGTAGAAGTTGAGTTCCCGGGATCAGGCTTTCGACCACCGTCACGCCGCGCAAAGGAGAGAGACCGAGATGGCCGAGCAGGGTCCAGGATATGGGGGCGGAGAAGAAGTCCAGGCTCATGTCGAGCAGATCCAGTAGGATGACAACAATCAGTGGAGTTGCGCGCAAGGCTGTGAGGAAACCCGCCCCTTCCGGAAGCTGAATGCGCCGTACGCGCCAAAGCACTAATGCCAGCAGAGCCAGCGCCAAAGCCAGTCCTGCCCCGGCGATTAGCAGAAACGCGAGCAGCCAGGTTCGCCAGTCGATTTCAACCATAATGCCTCCAAGGTAAATTCATTCAGTCAACTCCTGACGTTGGAAGAGGACTAAAGCCAGTCCAATTAGGCCAACGATCCAGATAGCCAGCACCAGCAGCGAGACCCAGAAACTGGGCTCGCTGGTTAGAGGTGATATGCCAGCGCTTATGAAGCGCTGCGCCTGGCCGGAGAACAACCAGGAGTGCAGGTTGCTGAGATTGTAGGTAGGGGTGAACTGGTAGAGGTTTATCAGTTCCGGTTTGCCGAGAAAACTCCGCAGGAAGAGCAGAAAACCGAGCGATGTCGCATCTAAGACGGCGAATCCGAATCCGACCAGCAAGCCGCCCAGGATCGAACGGGTCAGGATGGCGGCGATGGCGCCATAGCTGACGAGATTGAGCAGTGAGATCAGGGCGATAAGCGCTGTACGGAGGGTATCGAGCAGGAATTCACCGATGACTTCTGCACTCAACGCGGGACCGTAGGGCAAACCATGGAGGAGGTGGCCAATAGAGGGTCCCAGCGAGGCAATTAGCGCGGTTAAAAGCATCGAGACCATCACCAGGCTGACCAGCGCGGCCATCTTAGCCAGAATCAGCTTCCAGCGCTGCGTGCGCGGGGCGATGTTCTTAAGGGTGCGCCACTGGTATTCGCCGGCGAAGACCACCGCCATGAAGGCCAGCGGAAGCATGCGACCGAACAGGTTGGCAGGGAAAAAGATCAGCATATCCCAGGTAGCCAGGCTGTCGGCTGTCCAATCGCCGGAACCGAAATATTCCACCCCGGCTTGCATCGTTTTTGATATAAGGCTTAACAGGATCATCACGCTGTGGAAGGCGAAGTATCCGATCGGGATGATCCAGACCAGGAAGCTGGTCAGTTTGAAATTGGCGAAGACCTTTCGCCACTCGGCGCGGTAGAGGTTAAGCATCGTCAGCCTCCCCGGCGTGGTTGGTGACGGCGATGAAAAACTCCTCCAGCGATTGCCGCTTCTGGACCACCTGGAATACCTGGATACCGGCTTGTACGAGCTCAGTCACAACCAGGGGGGTTTGATCCAGGCTGAGCGAGAGCGTGAGCCAATCGCCCCCATTCCTTTCGAGGGGTACGAGCGCATCATGCCAGCGAGCGATAATAATCTGGCGTGCTTTATACAGTGGTCGTGCCTGGAGACGCATATGGCCGAGCTCGGTTTCCAGCAGCGTCTCCACAGGTCCTTCCCTCAACAGCAGACCCTTGTTAATGATCGCCACCCGATCACAGACCTGCTCGACCTCGTTCAACATATGGCTGGAGAGGAAAACGGTCTTGCCGTGGGTGTGAGCTTGCTCGCGGATGAAGCCGCGCATCTCCTGGATACCGCCCGGATCGAGGCCGTTGGTGGGTTCGTCGAGGATCAGCAGCTCAGGGTCATTCAGCAGCGCAGCCGCCAGACCGAGGCGCTGCTTCATGCCGGTGGAGAAACCACCGACCCGCTGCTGGGCGCGCTCACTCAGGCCGACCGATTCGATCAGTTCGGTGATGCGGCCGGGTTGATAGGAGCCAGCTGTACGATCCAGCACGACCAGGTTATCCCAGGCGCTCATGAAGGGGTAGAAGTCTGCGCCTTCGACCAGCGCGCCGACACATTTTCGATATTCCAATAAGCTGGTCGGTTTGCCGAACAGGAAGGCTTCGCCGCTGCTGGGGCGGATCAAATCCATCAGCATGCGGATAGTGGTGCTTTTCCCGGCGCCGTTGGGACCCAGGAAGCCAAACAC
>JBARSI010000274.1:0-8274 GCA_049644665.1 Anaerolineales bacterium | reverse complement strand
GTTGACCAGCCAGCCCTGGAATATTCGGGAAGGTTGGGAGTCAGATCTGTGAGACTATCCCCATCAAAGGACTCATAATGGTAATGCCCCATCTCCGTGCCTGCCTCGTCGCGATGGTAGATGACGCCACTGCCATCCGAGAGCATCGCAGCGAAGCTTACACCCCCAGGCAAATCGGTTATGGGACGGGTCGCCTTTCTCTTAACATCCCAGGCATGTACTTGAAAGGTCTCGCCAATATTGGCAACAATAAAACCACGTTCAGGGTCTCTATAGGCAATCTGGGCGTACCAAATCTCAGGAGTGCGCCAACGCTCCTTCCACCGTTCTATTGCAGCTGAATTAAGGGTAACCATTGGAATTCAACCTCCTCTTAATATACCTGGGGGTGTTCTGCGAAGGTGTATTCGTTTTTCAGTGGGAAGTTAGTACGGAAGACGATGATTGGAATACTTGTCAAAAAGGATGAAGGTGCGCCCCCCGTTCAATCCTAAGCATAATGGAAAATTTGCCGATAAACAATCATAAGAATGAAGTTGGAGATCTTCAGCGTAATAGAAAATATACAATGGCCCGATCATTGTGGTGAAATCGCCTTGATCTTTGAATACGGTTATTTGTGTAATCAGACTCCATCTTCCTAAAGAGTCCGATTGCGAGAATGATCGGATGCAACATAAAAGGACAACATCGTTGAGCATCTTCAGTGATCACGATCGCTGGGGAAGCATGATGTCCGACTACGGTTGAGGTTCAGGTAGGGAATCGACTTCCCTGCACTTGATGGCACTGGCGATATTGCGCTAATATCAGGAGGTCGGTGGAACCATAATCCACGGCTGGAGAAGTGACATGCGAAAGGTTATCCTACTGCTTCTGCTCGGGCTGTTTCTGACCTCCTGCGCCAATGCGAGCACACCAGATAGCCAGGCCTTCCCTGATGCGGCAGATCTACCCACCCTGCCACCCTTCAGGCCAATGACAATTGGATCGAATTTACGCTGCGATACGTAGTTGATTACCGGCAACGCCGGCAAATGAAAGACCGTTTGTACACTCGAATCCTGGAGGAGGTCGATCAGCTTGGCGGGTAAGTAGAAATCGCTTCGACCACGGTCCAGCTGGTAGATCCGGCACCATTTGCTGTCCGGCTAGATAAGTCGAGAGAAAATGCGCAGAAGTAAAATTCAAACCTTGAGATAGATAGGGAGGTGTGGGCTATGATGCGGACGGTGTATCGAAACCATGCGGGGGAAATCCAGAGAGATTTATCCGTAGAGGGAATTATAGCTGCGATTCAAGACTCCGAAGGTTTGCTATGGGTGGATCTTCAGCAGGAGGTTGTTGATCGTTGTCGCCCACTCCTGCTCGAAACCTTTGGTTTTCACCCCTTAGCCGTGGACGATGCGCTCGAAGAGAGACATGTCCCCAAAGTGGATGCGTGGGAGGGATATATCTATTTAGTCCTGCACGCGATCCAGTTCACGCCTGAGGCGGATAAACCGCTGACGACATTAGAGCTTGATTTCTTTGTCGGTAAAAATTATCTGGTGACTTATGCTTCAAAACCGATTTCGGCTCTTGACCGGGTATGGGACTTTTACCAGCGTGATGAACGAGGATTAGCGCGCGGCGTAGAAAGATTACTATATGAGATAAGCGATGAGCTTGTGGCTGATACGATGCCTGTGATCGAGTCAATCGACGACACAATCGATTGGATTGAGGATGAGATCTTCGATAATCCAGGTCCTCACCTGCTGGCACAAATCTTTACGTATAAACGAGCTTTGCTTCACCTCCGTCGCATTCTGACACCGCAGCGGGAGGTCATCAATAAACTGGCGCGGGGCGATTTCACCGTCCTTGACCCCGATAGCCGAATATTCTTCCGTGATGTTTATGACCACCTCGTACGCTTGTACGACATCACTGAGGGCTTGCGTGATCTAGTGGGCGGCGCCTTGGATACCTATCTCTCCGTGGTCAGCAACCGCATGAACGAGGTCATGAAAACCCTCACCATCATCACCACACTTTTCATGCCTTTGGCATTCCTGACGGGCTTCTTTGGGACAAACTTTTTTCAACCGGCAATTGACTTGGCTGCCTGGACGGGAAGAACCGCTTTCTACATTGTGACCGCATCCATGGTCTTCGTCCCTGCTGTGATGTATCTCTGGATGCGCCGGCGGGCTTGGATGTAGCCAAATCAACCTCAGGGGTCCTACAATACTTACTCAGGAATTCGGTAAACAACCTGGGTTGCCAAGTTGCCGGGCCGAATCTGCATCCTGGATGAGCATTTTACCCTTCCCGAGCTCCGGCATGTATCGAGCCTTTGAAGAAACAAGACTGGTGATCCACGACTCGCTGATTTCGAGTCCAAATCACAAAATGCATAGCAGTCGAGAATTCTAGCAATCAGAAGGATCTCGAGTATCCGATATCGAGAAATCTACTCCTAAGGATGAGGAATATCCGTTGATGGCAATTATTCATGTAGTCGGAAACACTCAGCTCTGATTGTTACCTGCGGGGGGTCATAGAAAACCTCCCTACATTGGGGATAATGTACACTGCCATACCTCGCAGCCGCGAAAGGCGCCCCAGTGCGTCGGGCATTGGAACCACTGAGGCGTTGAAAGACATGATGTATCCGAGCGTAACTTTGTGCGCCAAACCCAGTACTTTGGGTAACCTTTTTCACATTGCCCTCGTATAGTTCAAAGAGACCTGTCGACTCTGAATAGAACCCAAACCTGAAATGGAAGCAAATGCAGAGGTGCTCTCATTATCAGGTCCTTGTCAGGCACGACCAGTGTTTCGGCCCGATCATGGGTTTGGTATGCCAAGACATTAATTGACCAACGAGGATGACAATGACAATGCAAACGACCATCGATCCCAGCGCGGCGCTCGCAGCGATGAACACCCGGGAGGCCAGCAAGCAGACCTATTACACCATCCGTATGCTTGTACCGAGTGATCGCCGGGGGGACGCCTTCCGAGCATACGCCTACTTCCGCTGGGTTGACGATCTGCTTGATGGGGATGCACTCAGTCCGCAGGAACGCCTTGAATTCCTTGCCTCGCAGAAGAAACTTCTGTCCGATTGCCTTCAAAGTCGACCGCCGTGTAACCTTTCCGCAGAGGAGTGGCTCCTGGTCGATCTGACTCAGGGATCGCTTCAGAAGAACGCAGGTTTGCACATCTACCTGCAGGGCATGATGACAGTGATGGATTTCGACGTGCAGCGTCGTGACCGCCGAATAAGCCAACAGGAACTCGAATGGTATTCACGCCGTCTGGCAACCGCCGTCACCGAGGCGGTCTACACTTTCATCGGCGACAAATGTGGTGCCCCGCGAACGGCGGAACGTTATCTTGCTGCAGACGCAGCCCACATCGTTCATATGCTGCGTGACCTGCGCAACGATCTGGACGCCGGTTACATCAATATCCCCTATGAGGTGCTCGGAGGCGAGCAAATCGATACTGCCGTCGTTGAGAGTGCGTCCGTTCGCGAATGGGTGCGGGAACGGGTAGAAACCGCACGCCAGTATTTCGCAGAGGGTAAAACCTATCTCACCATGCTGGATAATCCACGCTGTCGGATGGCGGGGGCTTTGTATGCGGCTCGCTTCGAGGGTGTGCTGGATACCATTGAACGCGAGGGCTACCGGTTACGCCTCGATTACAGCGACTGCAAGGGTGGACGCATGATGCTGCGCATGGCCTGGCAGGGCTTGATGGCCGTCCTGGCGAAACCGTCGCTATCCCACTCCACCGCGACCCATGCGGAGCCGATCCGCACTGCGGCGTGGGAGCAGCGCAATGTAACCCAATTTCTGCGTGAAGACAGCATAAAGGAATAAACATGCCAACCAGGAGGCAAGATACGGCCATTATTGTTGGCGCGGGTGTCGCGGGTCTCGCAACAGCGGCTCACCTTGCACAACGCGGCTTCAAGGTCATAGTTTTAGAAAAGAACGCTCGACCGGGCGGTCGCTGTGACCGCTTTGAGCGCGACGGCTATTATTTTGATTCCGGACCCACATTGTATGTCATGCCGCTCCTATATGAGTCCGAGTTCAACCAACTAGGTATCTCTGCCCGAGAAGCGCTCGATCTGCAACGCGTCGATCCGAGCTACCACCTGTACTTCGAAGACGGCAGCCGGTTGGCACTCACCTCCGATCTAAAGCGGCTGGGTGAGCAGATCGAGGAGTTCGAATCAGGCTCGTCAGTAAAACTGCACGCCTACCTGGCAGAGGGCGGGCGAAACTACGACCTGGCGTTTAAACATCTGGTGCTGCGCGACTTCCGGCGAGCCATCGATTTCTTCAATTTGCGCAATGTGCCGTTGTTATTCCAGGTGAAAGCTCTCTCGCGGCACTACCCGCATATGCGAACCTACTTTGACGATCCACGCCTGAAAGCTGCTTTCACGTTCCAGGACATGTATATGGGCTTAAGCCCATTTGAAGCACCATCAACCTTCTCGCTGATGCAGTATAGCGAGTTAGCGCACGGTGTGTGGTATCCCAGGGGCGGCATGTACCGCATTGTGGAGACCCTGCTCAAATGCGCCGTGGACGCAGGCGCGCAGGTTCACATGCATACCCAAGTTGAAAGGATTGACACGAATGATGACCGGGCGGTTGGCGTGACGCTTGAAAATGGTGAACGCTTGAAAGCCGACGTCATCATCGCCAACGCAGACCTGCCATACGTATACGACAAGCTGCTGCCAGCGAATGGCGCAATGAAGCGTTTGGAGCGAAAACGCTACTCCTGCTCAACACTTTCCTTCTTCTGGGGGTTGAACCGCGAGATCCCTGATCTCGAGCCGCATATGCTGTTTATTGCGGACGACTACCGCGGTGGATTTCAGGCCTTACAGGGCGGCAATCTACCGGATAAGCCCAGCCTGTATGTCCACACACCCACGCGGCTCGACCCCTCACTGACGCCCGCGGGATGTGATAGCTTGATCGGGATCGTACCGGTCGGGAACCTGGATGCGAATCCCGAAGAAGACTGGCAGGAGACTCGTGATCGGGCTCGCGAGGCGATCTTCGAACGTCTGACTTCGATCGGTATCAGCAGTATTCGCGAGCACATCGAATTCGAGGTCTGCTACACTCCGTGCAGTTGGCGCAAGCGCTACAATTTATTCAAAGGCGCAACCCATGGATTGAGCCACACGCTCACGCAGATGGCTTACATGCGTCCGCACAACCGGCACAAACGCTACCGTAATCTGTACTTCGCCGGCGCCAGCACGCATCCCGGCACGGGCGTCCCCACGGTTCTCGTCTCCGCCCGCCTGGCGGCTGAACGAATCCTGGATGACTTGGGGAGGGGAAAGGGGTAAGGTCACCCATTAAGTTTGGTGAGGATTTAAATAGCAATTTTCCGACGAGGATGTCCCTATTTGGAAAATCCTCATGGGCCTTTGGATCGGAGGGATGCTGGTAAATTCAACAAGACTCTGGTAGGAATCTGCTTCTGATTATCTTTGTTTCCGGACACATTTGAAAAATGGGATCTGATGAATTGCATTATCGGATTCCTTGTCTCCCAATTATCACCCCTATACGTTGTATTCAATGCAATCAGCCGTTACAGCGCTTCAGCGGCTCAACCCCGGAACCGCTGAGGCGATGATAGAAATGATTTCGCTGAGTAAAATCTTAGTGGGCTTATCCTTGTTTCAAGGTGTTGTGACCTAGCCTCTATTTTCATCATCTAATGGTATTAACATTTAGTGCAAATGAGGATCTTTCTTAATTCTTGCATTATTCTGTGAACTATACATGCTCTTACGTTCGTTCATCGAATACAAGACCCTGGCTAATGCCCCAGCAAACCATGGTGAATTAGGATCGCGGGGGAACTGGACGAGTGAACCTCAGGGCCAGCTCTCCCTTAGCATGGACAGGAACTGTATATGAAACGTATCAACTTTAGTAAGCAACATCTCATGACGGCGTTGATCCTACTTCTCCTCTTCAGCTCGGGATGTGGTGGGGAGGCGGAAGCGCCAGCGAGCACACCGCTCAACACATCCACCTCCATACCGCCCACGTCACCGCATCCGACCGCATACCCGCTCCCCAAGCCGAAAACGAGCGGACCGGTATCGCTTGAGGTTGCGCTACAAAGCCGGCGTTCCACGCGCTACTTTACAGTCCAGGAGCTGGATCCAGGTGAGATCTCTCAGCTGCTGTGGGCGGCGCAGGGGATTACCGATCCGCGCGGGTTCCGTACCGCGCCATCCGCCGGCGCGCTTTACCCGCTGGAACTGTATATCGTCACCGCGGATGGTGTGTTCCACTACCTGCCGCAGAAACACGCCCTCGAAGTCATTCAGGGCGGCGATCTCCGTGCGCCGCTCCAGGACGCAGCGTTGGGACAGGATCCGGTCCTGGAAGCGCCGCTTGTGCTGGTGATCGCGGCGGTTTATGAACGGACGCAGGTGAAGTATGGTCCGGAACGCTCGCCGCGCTACGTACACTTGGAAGCTGGTCATGCGGCGCAGAACGTGCTCTTACAAGCAGTAGCGCTCGACCTGGGCGCGGTGCCGATCGGAGCTTTTTATGATGCTGGAGTGCAAGCCATCCTCGGCTTGCCCGAGGACCACGAGCCTTTGTACTTGATCCCCATAGGGCATCCGGAGTAGACGGAAGCGATCCGTTCCGTTTACGAACGTCCTCGAGCTGAGCGGCTCTTCGACGTTGAGCTTGTCGGAAGGTAGACGTAAAATCGAAGAATCCGCCCCGGCGAGATCGGCTAGTTCCGAGAAGGAACCAGTTTTCAATTTCAGATGACAACCCGTAGCCCATGATTTGACATTGATCACCATTAGTGATAACATGATCACCATAGGTGATAGCCATGACGGAAACCGAGTTCCAGCATAGCCCGCTCTTAGAAAGGTTATTCTCATCCCGGGTTCGGGTTCGGCTATTATCACTCTTCCTCTTACGCCCGGAATCACGAAGTCACATCCGCGCCCTCGCATCTGAGGTCGGGGCTCAATACAACGCCGTCTGGAAGGAGTTAAAGAACCTGGAACAGGCTGGCCTCTTACAAAGCGAAGCATCGGCTGGGAGGAAAACTTACAGCCTAAACCCGCAATTTCCACTCATTCCCGATCTCCGAAACATTCTCCTGAAGACTGTTGGTGCTGGTGATCTTGTCCGTCAAACTCTCAGGGGATTTGATGGAATAGAAGAGGCATTCATCTTCGGCTCTTTTGCAGAGGGAGAACCGGATGCCGAATCCGATCTGGATCTAATGATCATCGGTGATATAGATGTATCGCAATTAGCGCCCGTCGTAGATCAGATGGAAGAGATATTAGCGCGCGAAGTCAATTACGTTCTCTTCACCTCCACAGATTGGGAATCTCGCCTTGAAGAGGGAGACCCATTCGCAATGAACGTTCGGGATGCCCCAAAAGTAATGCTGATTGGAAGCCATGATGGCATATGAGAAACTACTCAAACAGGGTCGGATAAAGAATTACGACGCAAGCGAACAAGAAATCCAGCGTCTTCTTGAAATAGCATCGAGAGATCTTTCGACTGCCAGGAGTATAGTAAGCATCGATCCGGATTGGGCATACAACATCTCATACAATGCCATGCTTCAATCCTCGCGTGCGCTCATGCTCCGAATGGGATTTCGTCCCAGGGGATCTGCCCAACATGCCACTGTCGTTCAATTCGTAAATAAGACGATCGGGAAGGAACATAAAGACTTGACGGCTCTCTTCGACCAGATGCGACGCAAACGTAACCGCGCCGTCTACGAGACGGCTAAGCTCGTGGGCGAGAAAGAGACCATAGAAACACTGTCGCTTGCTCATGATTTCGTAACGCTACTAAGAGACCTGATCAATCAAGAGTAAAGCTAAATAGATCCTTCATAATCAAGAATCAACTCGTGCAATATCAACATTGGTCAGACCTCATATCGGTGTCTCCGATTTGATGATCGGCAGCATTCATTAAATGATTGCTGCGCAACCCCCATGCAAGGTATGTTTTCTAATAAAATGGGGGAAGTCAAGTCTGTGCCTAGAATCTGTCATTTGAAATTGAAAAGTGGACTCTTTTCAATTGAAAGCTAGACTCGTTTTCATTTGAAAACCGGACTCCCATAATTGGTTCTCTCACTCTTCCTTAAGGAGGGAACCATGGTACAGCTGCACAAGCGGTTTTCCGATGAACAGGTTATCTTTCTACTCCAGGCTTACGAGCA
>JBARSI010000273.1:0-5535 GCA_049644665.1 Anaerolineales bacterium | reverse complement strand
GTAAGGCGCTGCATCCAATTGTGGCTGCCATCCTATTCATATTGACTGCCGGTATAACCGCCTTTTTGGACGCCCGCAGGCAAACCACTACGAAACAAACGGAAGATATCACCGCATCTAGAAAATCTCGACTTCGCTGGTTGTCCTTTGCAGGTGGAGCGTTATTCCTCATCATCCTCCCGCAGTTGTTAGGGTCCTACTTATCAGAAGTGTTGAACAACGTAGGGCTTTTTATCCTGATGGGCCTGGGACTAAACATCGTCGTCGGCTTCGCCGGGCTTCTCGACCTCGGTTACGTCGCCTTCTACGCTATCGGCGCTTACTCCATGGCTGTCTTGACCTCTTCGGGACCTCTGGGGATCGGCTTGTCCTTCTGGGCAGCTCTCCCTTTTTGTGTGTTGATCGCCGCTCTCGCTGGCATCGTCCTGGGTGTCCCAGTTCTACGGATGCGAGGTGACTACCTTGCGATCGTAACGTTGGGATTCGGTGAGATCATCCGTATTTTGGTGCTCTCCGACCTGTTCAAACCTATCCTGGGTGGAGCTCAAGGTGTTTTAAGAATTCCTAAACCTGAGATTTTCGGAATTTCTCTGGTAAGACCCGAGCATTTTTACTACGTCATCCTTGCCGGAGTCTTGCTCGCATGGTTCGTATCCTGGCGATTGAGTGAAGCTCGGCTCGGCCGTCAGTGGTTGGCGATGCAGGAAGATGAGGATGTCGCCGAGGCAATGGGCATTCGCCTCGTTACGACTAAATTGATGGCTTTCGCATTCGGAGCTGCTTTTTCCGGCCTCGCGGGTGCACTCTTAGCGAGTAAACTGACTTCTATCTTCCCTCACAGCTTCAAACTGGAAATATCCATCAATGTGCTCGTTCTGATCATCATCGGCGGTCTGGGAAGCCTGCCCGGAGTCGTTGTCGGAGCGTTGATCCTTGTCGGTCTCCCCGAGCTGCTCCGCGAATTCGCTGAATATCGCCTCTTGATGTACGGCGCTCTCCTGATTGTCATGATGCTGTCGAAGCCGGAAGGTTTCTGGCCTTCGACCAAGATAAAGCGAGAACTAGGAATCATTGATGACTCCGAGATGTTGAGCGCTGAAGCGGGAGATTGAGACCCATGACAGAAAACCATACAATCCTGACCTCAAAATCCGTGACGAAGACCTTCGGCGGACTTGTGGCAGTCAGTAGCTTCGACTTTGAAGTTCCAGAACACTCCATCGTTAGCATTATCGGACCAAATGGCGCCGGGAAGACAACATTCTTCAATTGTGTGTCCGGTTTTTATGCCATCGATCAGGGCGATATTCAATTCGATGGTAAATCCATCACCGGGAAGTCTCCGGACCAGATCGCTAAACTTCACATCGCCCGTACCTATCAGAACATCCGCCTTTTCGCCAACATGACGGCGATTGAAAATGTCCTCATAGGTATGGAGCCAGGACTGCGTTCGCGCTTTTATGGCGCAATTCTCAATACGCCTGCCACCCGCGATGAAGAGCAACTCGCAGTCGAAGAATCGCGTCGCCTCCTTAAGTACATGGGCTTGGTTGGCAGAGGAGATCTCTTGGCAAGGAATCTCCCCTACGGCGATCAGCGCCGCCTTGAAATCGCCCGAGCCCTGGCCAATAAACCTAGGATCCTACTACTCGACGAACCAACCGCCGGCATGAACCCGCAGGAATCAGCAGAAACCATGCACCTAATCCAACGGATCCGGGATGATCTCGGGATCACCATTTTGCTCATTGAGCATGATATGCGCGTGGTTATGGGCATCTCAGAGCGAGTCACCGTCCTTGATTACGGCGCCAAAATCGCAGAAGGCACCACCGACGAAATACAGAGAAACCCACAAGTTATTGAAGCCTATCTGGGCCGCGGTGCGGCGACAGGTTTAAAAACTACATCATCCGACTCATAACGAGGAGCCAGCTCCCATGCCGATGCTCGAATTAACTGATGTACATGCCTACTACGGCAACATACACGCCCTGAAAGGCATCTCGATCACCGTAGAAGAGGGCGAGATCGTCACGCTCATCGGAGCCAATGGTGCCGGTAAAACAACAACACTCCGCACGATCACCGGACTACTCAAACCAAAGACCGGCTCCGTGCATCTCGAGGGGGAAGACCTCGCTCCCTACCCTGCCCACAAGATCGTTTTCAAAGGCGTCTCCATGGTTCCGGAGGGAAGAGGGATATTCGCTAAACTTACAGTCAGTGAAAACCTGGACATGGGTGCTTTTCACCGCAGCGATGTCGAGGGTATTAAACAGGATCTCGAACGCGCTTTTGCCCTTTTCCCTCGTTTAAAAGAACGAGAGAGCCAGATCGCCGGCACCCTCAGCGGAGGGGAGCAGCAGATGCTCGCCACCGCCAGAGCGCTGATGGCTCGACCTCGGCTGATGCTGATGGACGAACCGTCGATGGGATTGGCCCCGGTTCTTGTGGAAAGCGTGTTTGAAGTTATTCAAGAGATCAATAATGAAGGGACGACCATCCTGCTCGTTGAGCAAAACGCAAACATGGCCCTGCAAATTGCACAACGTGGATATGTTCTCCAGACCGGCGAAATTGTAGTGAGTGATACAGCCGAGGGTCTTCGAAAGAATCCAATGGTGCAAAAAGCATATCTCGGAATGGAGTAAAGCACCCGAATTTTAGTATCTACCTCAAGAACACGATGGTTCGTTCTAAAGAATCATCGTGTTCTTGGTTATTATAAAGGCCACACATGAATACTATTTTCTGGGCAGCTTGGATTAGAATATATCCACGTGTGTTAACTTGTGCCTCTTGGAAGCTCTTGTCATTGTGCAGTGGGATCTTCCTGTAAATGCAAAAAGGGGTATGCCATGAATAGCGACGTTCCAAGTACAGCAGACATCGTTGTCATCGGCGGGGGTGTTATGGGTGCCAGCACCGCGTACCATCTGGCAGCCGCCGGAGCTGGCAAAGTTATCCTGCTTGAGAAAGAGCCATATTTCGGACAAGGAGCCACCGGCCGCTGTGCCGGTGGGGTACGATACCAATTTGCTACTGAAATCAATGTGCAATTATCCATCGCCAGCCTGGCGATGCTCGAAGTTTTCGAGCAGGATACCGGTCAGGACCCCCTCTACCGCAAATGCGGCTATTTATTTGTGCTGACCCAGGAAGAGGGAGTTGCTAAATTCAAAGGCAATGTCGCAATGCAGAACCGACTTGGGGTAAGTACGCAATGGTTAGACGCCGATGATGTCCAAGCCCGCCTCCCTATGATGCGCTTCGAGGATGCACTCGCCGGCACATTCCACCCCGGTGACGGTTTAGCCGATCCCAACAGCGTGGTTATGGGCTATATTCAACGCGGTCGCCAACTTGGTGTAACCGCTTGCACAGATGTCAGCGTCTTAGACATTGACACCAGCACCAACAAAATCAAGCGCGTTATTACCAGCTCGGGCTCAATCGACACCCAGATCGTCGTTGACGCCGCTGGTCCCTGGGCAGGGCTCATCGCTCGCATGGTGAACTTGGAACTCCCCATAACTCCGATCCGCCGGCAAATGCTGACCACAACGCCCCTCCCCGACCTTTCTGCCGACTTCCCCTTTGTCATTGACTTCGCACAATCGCTATATTTCCATCGAGAAGGGACCGGTGTCCTCACCGGAATGTCAAACCCGGAAGAGGAACCTGGCTTCGATCAATCGATTGATGGAGAATGGGAATTAGTCGCCATGCAAGCTGCGGCTGACCGGATGCCAATGTTGGAGAAGGCAGGCCGCCAAACAGGCTGGGCGGGACTATACGAGGTAACTCCCGACGCTCATCCCATCTTCGGAGCGACGCCTATCGAAGGTTTTTATCTGGTCGGCGGTTTTTCAGGTCATGGATTTATGCACGGACCCATTGCCGGGAAGCTGATGACTGAAATTATTATTGAAGGTAAATCGCAGACAGTGGATGTCTCTTCTCTGGATCTAGCCCGCTTCGACGAGAACCGTCTAATATTCGAATACAACGTAGTGTAGAGATATGGAAGCTGAGATTATTACGATCGGTACGGAATTGCTGCTCGGCGAAATCGTAGATACGAATACGCGCTATATTGCACGATCCCTGCGCGAAGTCGGCCTCGACCTTTATCGAACCAGCACCGTCGGTGATAACATCGATAGAATTGCCGAAGAAGTTCAATTAAGTATGCAGCGCGCAGACGCGGTAATCACCACCGGCGGTTTAGGTCCTACAATTGATGACCCTACGCGTGAAGGAATAGCGAAGGCTGTAGGCGTTGAGACAATCTTCTCGCCCGAATTATGGCAGCAGATCGAGGAGCGATTCTCGGGTTTTGGGAGTGTTCCTACTGAGAATAACCGCCGTCAAGCCTATATCCCTGCGGGTGCCATCCCAATAGAAAATCCCGTGGGTACGGCTCCGGGTTTCATCGTGGAGACAGATCGTTCCGTGGTCATTTCTTTGCCCGGTGTCCCCGCTGAGATGCAGCATCTGCTTGTCAACGATGTTATCCCCTATCTTAAACATCGCCTTGGATTACAAAGCATCATCAAGACTCGCATCGTCCGCACCGCAGGAATCGGTGAGTCGATGCTTGACCAATTAATCGAAGATCTGGAGAAGCTCCACAATCCGACAGTCGGTCTCTCTGCTCACCCCGGGCGTGTGGATATCCGCATAACAGCAAAGGCTAAAACAGAGCAGGAAGCCGACAAGATGATCTCAAGTGTCGAGGCGGCGCTTGAGCAGCGCATCGGAAGAGCGATCTACGGCAAGGACGCTCAAACGCTCGAATCTGTTGTTGTCGATTTACTGAAGGAAAAGGGCATGCACCTCGCCCTCCTCGAAGCAGGAACAGATGGAGCACTAGCGGCTTCGTTTGCAGAATTCCCGGAGATAATTTCTAGCAGACAGATCCTCTCAGAAGTAGAGGCGGAGGGGGCTCTCACTCAAACTCTGAAAGAAGATATGCGAAATGCTCCTGCCCAAGCAGGCTTACTACTCGCCATGGAACCTTCCCGGGATGGTGGCACTGTGATGATCCGGGTTTTGCTCCCTGATAATGAACATACGGATCACAATACCTACGAAGCGCACTTCGTGAACATGAAAACCCGCGCTGTTAGTCACGCACTCCACTTGCTCCGCCGTTTACTTCTATTGGAGTAATCGGATTCCTGTTGATCATCGGCAGCTTTTCGAAAGCATGTTCCTTGACAGTCATTTAGAGCGCTTCTATAATCTGGAACGATTATGCGGGCATGGCTCAGTGGTAGAGCGTCTGCTTCCCAAGCAGAATGTCGCGGGTTCGAATCCCGCTGCCCGCTCTAACTGCAAAGGGGCTGTCCCAAAAGGGCAGCCCCATTCGCGTTTAAATGGGAAATCACTAGAATTGGGGGCATGAAAAAGAAGAAAAGCCAACAGGTTGTGTTCAAACCCTACGAGCTGCAGCTCCCCACGGATCTGGAAGACCTGATCCCGGAGAACCATCTGGTGCGGGTGGTGCATGAGGCCATCGAGAAG
>JBARSI010000272.1:0-11634 GCA_049644665.1 Anaerolineales bacterium | reverse complement strand
ACCATGCTGGCGGCGGCAGCGATGCCGAAGCTCATTCCGGCGACCATGCCATAGACGTGGAACATCGGGATCGCCATCAAGACGATTTCACCTGCTTCCTGCACGGAGGGCAGCCAGGATTTGATCTGGAGCGTGTTCGCGACGAGGTTCCCGTGAGTCGCGATAGCCGCCTTCGAAAGGCCGGTCGTACCGCCGCTGTACTGGTATAGGGCGTCATCCTCCGGACGGATCTCCAGCTGCGGCCTATCACCTGCTGTGTATTTCTTAAGCAGATCCTGCAGCCACAAATCCCCTTCTCCCAGCTCCACTCGATGCCCGTCTTTCTTCTCCTTGGTCAGAGTGAAGAGGAACCGAAGCAGCCCTGGCAGATACTCTTTGATATTCGTGACGATCAACTTCTTGATAGGAGTTTTCGGTTGAACCTCTTTGATCATGGAATAGAAGTTGCTCATGACGAGCATAATTTCTGTTCCCGAATCTTTCATCTGATGTTCAATCTCCCGCCCTGTGTAGAGAGGGTTCGTCGCTACGACAATTCCGCCTGCTTTGAGTATCGCGTAGAATGCCATAACGAACTGCGGCGAGTTGGGCATGAAGATGCCGACTGGTGTTCCTTTCTTTACGCCCATCGCAGCAAGTGCCCCAGCGAGACGATCACAATATTCGTTCATCTCGGCATAGGTAATCATCGAACCCTTAAATATCGCGCAGGCCTGGTCAGGATATTTTTCCGCAGCATTCTCTAAAAAATGATAGAGCGGCACTTCTGGGTAATCAATGGACTTAGGGACATCTGCTTCATAGTGTTTAAACCAGGGGCGCTCTTTCATAGCTGCATTCTCCTTATATATATGGTTGTGTGAAGAAATCTACCTTCTTTATACAATGGAATAAGGGCTATGCAAAGCGGGAGTGATATAATTCACCATCTTCTCCGCGTCAAATCGGCGAAGAAAATACATAAAGTTATTCCATTCCCGATGGCTATGCGCAGTGCAGTCCTGCGCATTTCAATTCACGATCCAGATTCTTTTCAGGAGGCATTACATCAATGAAGCCGCTTAACGTACCAGGCACTAAGGCGAAGAAACTCTTAGCACGAGACCATGCAGTTGTATCCCCTTCTTACCCAAGGGCCTACCCATTTGCAATGGATTATGGCAAGGGATCCGAAGTCTGGGATATCGATGGAAATCGCTTCATCGACTTCGCCTCTGGAATCGCTGTATGCTCAACCGGTCATAGTCATCCGAAAGTCGTAGAATCGGTTAAAAACCAGGTAGACAAGTTCATCCATATCTCCTCTGATTTCTACCACTCAGTATGGGTAGATTTCTCAGAAAAAATAGCCTCGACCGCTCCATTTGCGGAACCCGCCAAAGTTTTTCTGGGAAATTCCGGCACGGAAGCTGTCGAAGCTGCAATTAAACTCGCCCGCTCCCATACAGGCCGACAACATTTCATAGGTTTTTTCGGCGCGTTTCATGGACGAACCATGGGATCATTAGCCTTTACCTCCAGCAAGACGGTATACCGGGAAAATTTTAGCCCGATAATGGGCGGTGTGACACACGTTCCATATCCAGACCCCTACCGGCCTATCCTCGTTCAATCTGAAGGCGAAGATTATGGCGAAGCTGTTGTGCGATACATCGAAGAGGTCGTGTTTGCCCGAACAGTTCCACCTCAAGAGACAGCTGCGATCATGATCGAACCCATCCTTGGCGAAGGCGGGTACGTTGTCCCTCCCGCGGGATTCTTCCCTGCCCTAAGAAGACTATGCGACAAGCATGGCATACTCCTCATCGCCGATGAAGTCCAATCGGGTGTCGGCCGCACCGGGAAGTGGTGGGCGATCGAACATTGGGGCGTGGAGCCCGACATTGTTTGCTTCGCGAAAGGAATTGCGTCAGGCATGCCGCTGGGCGGCATCCTCGCCCGGGCCAGCGTCATGGATTGGCCGATGGGAGCGCATGGGAATACCTACGGCGGCAATCCCGTCTCATGCAGCGCTGGTTTAGCGACCCTGGAGTTGATTGAAGGCGGCTTTATGAAGAACGCAGAGGAGGTAGGGGAATACACCTTGGATGCGCTATCTGAAATCATGACCCGCCATCCCTCCATCGGTCAGGTTCGCGGCAAAGGCTTGATGCTCGGCATTGAATTTGTTAAGGACCGCGAGAGCAAAATACCCGCGCCTGATCTTCGAGACCGTATTGTTAACAAAGCATTCCTTAATGGGTTGATCACTCTTGGCAGTGGTAAGAATTCAATCCGTATCTCCCCTCCTTTGAACATCTCAGAGGATCTAATAAACGAAGGACTACAAATGCTGGAAGAGGCAATCACATCCGCTGAAGGCGAAGCATAAGAGCGGCGAATGCTTCCTGATTTCCGAATCCGCCAGCGCGATTATCTCCTCTCAATCAGCCGAGCAATCACTGAAGAGCTGGATCAAGATCGCGTCCTGACTGAAATCGTGCGTTTCTCGGCTGAGATACTTGGCGGTAGCGCAGGCCTCATCGCATTGCGTGATGCGGGCGGCGCTTGGCGGGTCGCCACGACCTTCGGGATTAACCCGGATTTCGTGCAACATCTCGATCCACTGATTTCGGACATCCCAGACCACGGTGATCCTGCTCGTTTTGAGGTTCCAGAAATCAACCGACGCCTGCAGCGCATCACACAGGCAGCCTCAATGGGCTTGCTCACCGGGGTTGGGCTGCCGATGAACGTAAAAGGTGAGATCGTTGGGGTTATCTTCGTCTTCAGGTCCTATCGCGGCCAGTTCTCTGCCGATGATCGTAAACTCCTGTCCGCCTTTGCCTCTCAGGCGGCGATCGCTGTTCATAACGCGATGCTCTTCACTGAAATTGCTCAACAGCACCATCATCTTGATGCCATCCTCGAGTCTGCCGCTGATGGTATTTTCATCCTCGACCCATCGTACTGCTTCACCCGCTTCAATCGGGCTTGCTCGAGTTTAATGGGTTATGTGGCGGATAGTGTTATTGGGAAGCAACACAAAGAGGTTATCCGCTGGCTCAATCGAGAGCCAGGGACATCCCTTGAAGATGCGGAAGCCGACGGATGGCCTCGAAGCCCGCAAGCGACACTATACGTGGAGGGCGACCTGCTCACAAAGGGCGGCGGTGCTGTAAGCGTAGGTATTACCTACGCGCCCGCACTTGGCGATGCCGGGGAACTTTTAAGTATCGTCGCCACTGTGCGCGATATTACTAAATTTCGCGAGGCTGAGGAATTAAAAAGCACGTTCATTTCCATCATCAGCCATGAGTTACGCACTCCTGTCGCGCTGATCAAGGGATACGTCGGTACTCTCCGTCGAGAGGATGCACGCTGGGACTCAGATGTTGTAGAAGATAGCTTAGCCGTGATCGAGGAGGAAGCTGACCATCTTACAGGGTTGATAGACGATTTGCTAGACGCCTCACGCCTGCAAGCAGGGGCGCTTCCGTTGGATCGGTCACAGATCGCCCTCGACCGCCTCGCACAGCAGATGGCAGAACGTTTCAAGACACAATCGGACCATCATAATTTCGAGACAAATTTTCCTACCGACTTTCCCATCGTTTATGCCGATGAGAATCGCTTGATGCAAGTGATGGGAAACTTGCTTTCCAACGCAGTGAAATACTCTCCGGATGGAGGTAAAGTCACAACTTCTGGAGCTATCAAGCGAAACGAAATCGTTGTTTGTGTACAAGATGAAGGTCCGGGAATCGCCGCAGAGGACGTGCCCAGAATATTCAATCTATTTTATCGCTCGAGTGAAACCAGCCGGAAGATCAAAGGAGCTGGTTTGGGACTCTTCCTCGCCAAGGCTGTGATCGAAGCCCACGAAGGTCAAATCTGGGTGGATGACCGCGTAAAGAATGGAGCACGCATCTGTTTCTCATTACCAGTATCAAAAGACACCGAGGGAAAAGAATAATATGGTAGCAAACGCCACTCAAATACACTGCCCCAATTGCAGGTCGCCCATCCAGGCTCAGATCCAGCAGCTTATCGACGTCGGTCAGTATCCAGGCGCGAAGGCCCGACTTCTATCCGGATCGTTCAACCATGTCCAATGCGGCGTTTGCGGATTCAATGGCGCTGTGGCAGCGCCAATCGTTTATCATGATCCGCAGCATGAACTTTTACTGACCTATATCCCCCTAGAAGCGAACATGTCGAAGGACGAGCAGGAACGTATCATCGGTCAGATGATCAAACGAGTGTCTGACCGGCTTCCTCCTGAGGATCGAAAAGGGTACCTCTTTCAGCCGCAATCCATCCTGACGATGCAAGGTTTGGTCGAACGAGTATTGGAGGCAGAAGGCATTACAAAGGAAGAAATCGATGCGCAGCGCGCCACAATGCGCATCTTTGAGGAGGTGCTGACCATACCGGAAGAACAGATCGAGACCTTTGTTCAAGAACGCGATGCCGAGCTCAATGCGACCTTTTTCCAGATTGCCAGTCTCGCGCTTCAATCGACAGGCGATAGAATGGCCATGGAGGCGATGGGTACCAGGCTGGAGAAGATCATCGAGTTCAGCACTTTCGGAAAGAAACTTAAAGCTCAGGAAGAATCCCTAAAAGGCGCAACGGAAAGTTTACAAGCGCTAGCCGAGCAGGGATTGACACACGAGACTCTTCTCGATCTATTGGTGGAAGCGCCCGACGAAAATCGTGTCGTTGCATTGGTCAATCTCACCCGCCCGGCGTTGGACTACAGTTTTTTCCAACTCATCACCGAAAGGATTGATAAGGCGCAGAACGAAGAGAAGGAACACCTCACTTCTTTGCGGCAGCAAATCCTCGAAATTACGGAAGAGTTGGATAGGATCCAAGAGGCGCGAGCGGCACAGTCCGCTGCACTCTTGAAGACTCTGCTCGACGCTGATGACCTGGATCAGGCTCTGGTGCAAGCCATCCCAATGATCGACGACCTATTCCTGGGAATACTTCAAGCCAATTTACAGGCTGCGGAAGAACGCAAGGATGAGGAATTCCTTAAGCGTCTTTCAGCGATTGAGCAGCGTATCCGATCGCTCGCTCAAGAATCGATGCCGGAGGGTCTCAAGCTCGCTCAACGCCTTCTGGAAATCGAGGATGAAGCAGAAGCGATTAAACTGCTTGACGATAGTAAAGAAGCGATTGATTCCGATCTGCTGAATGCGCTGGTCTCTACCGTCCAACAGCTGGAAGCAGGTCAGCAGAAGGAAGCTGCAGCTCGAATTCAGAAGGTATATAAACACGCGTTGAAGCTCTCCATGCAAGGGAAGATAAAACCATCTGAATAGCGCTCATTTAATAGATGAAGCAGGCGGTTCAATAAATCAGCAACAAGTACAAGGTATAGAGAGATGGGGGTCAGCCGGCGGCTGGCCCCTATTTTCATTTATTCATTAAACTCGGTATCTCATCCATGGATAAGATACTCTCGAAAAATCGCCATTTGGTTCACCTGGAACGCCACCGTAAATATGCTTTCTAGTTAAAGAAGAGCGATAAAATTACAGACGCACACCTCTACTGACTTCTGCCGAAAACAACTTCAATAGCGCACCCGTGCATGCGCCCTTATTTGATCTTCATAATTTAGGGCGATGGTCAGAGTGCAAAGCGAGGTTGAAGACACCAATTGGTATATTCTAAATGAAGGGTTATTTCGCTTTATCGAATACGTGCGAAGTTTTTTCGCAGGTCCTTACTTTCCACGAATCTGGCATACTAGCCCTTTTAGATAGCGGCCCTCGGGGAAGTAGACTTGAACTGGGTGGTCGCTCGCCTGTGAAAGCCAGCCCACGATGGCCGCGTCAACCCCGGCATCTAATGCGGCGTCAGCGATAATTTTCTGGAAAAGTTGGGCGTTTACTCCGCCTGAGCATGAGAACGTCAGCAAATAACCCCCTGCTCGCAGCAGTTTAAAGGCCAGCAGATTCACATCTTTGTATCCTCTCGCAGCCCGGTCCACCTGAGCCGATGTTGCCGCAAATTTCGGCGGGTCAAGAATCACCGTATCGAAACTTCTTCCTTGGTCACGGAATTTTCGCAGCGATTGAAACACATCTCCCGAAAGGAACTCCACTCCTTCCACCGGGTAACCATTTAAGCGAACATTTTCTTCCGCCAATGCTAACGCGGTTTGGGATTGATCCACGGCGACCACCCGCTCTGCCCCCGCACCCAATGCAGCAACAGTAAAACCGCCGCTGTAGCAAAAACAGTCGAGCACCTGCCCACCCGTAATCCAATTCGCAGCCACCCCGCGGTTCTCGCGCTGATCGAGGAAGAAGCCGGTCTTCTGCCCATTGCGAACATCCACGAGGTAGTGTCGCTCATCTTCTCGTATTTGTATCCGCTCGGGTGGCTCCTCCCCAGCAAGCAACCCGGAGCGCTGTTCCAAGCCTTCCAGCGCACGAACGTCGACATCTGAGCGCTCGTAAATTCCACGGCACCCGCCATGAACCGAAAGCGCTTCTACGATTTCATCCCTCCACCGCTCAACACCAAAGGAGAGGAATTGGACCACACGGTAATCCCCGTAGCGATCAACGATCAAGCCGGGGATGCCATCCGACTCGCCGTGCACTTCCCTGTAGGCATTCGTAGATTTGGGAATTCCGATCTCACCTCGCGTCGCAATGGAGCGAATTATTCGCTCCTGGATGAAGTCTGCATCGACTTCCTCGTCCTGGTTCCAGGTCCAAACGCGGACACGGATCTGTGATTTCGGAGAGTACGCCCCTCGTGCAAGCCATCGCCCGTCCGCGGCGAGTATGTCAACAACATCACCGGGATCTGGATCCCCCGCAACGTTCGCGAGAGCTCCGGAGAATATCCAGGGGTGACGGCGTAGGATTGCCTTATCGCGACGCGGTTTCAATGTAACTTTCTTCATAATCTAGTCAACATCCAACAGGATAGTTATGCGAAGAGAGTTATCCGACTTACAAGAGGATGGTCAATTCCCTCGCCTCTGAACCTCACTCGATTAACGCCTTTAGTTGGGCCTCATCGATCACGGTAACATCCAGATCCTTAGCGCGAGCAATCTTCGAGCCTGGCGATTCTCCAGCGACGAGGTAATCCGTCTGCTTGCTGACGCTTCCGGTGACCTTCCCTCCATGTGACGCGATCAAATCTTTCATTTCTGAGCGGGTCAACGATGACAATGTGCCCGTAATGACGAAAGTAAGACCCGCCAGGTTCTGTGCAGTTCCCCCACCCTCGGATTCGGATAACTCCGGCCATACTTCGGCATCCTGCAACTTCCTGATGATCTTCATGTTTGACGGCTGCGCAAACCAGTCGATGATTGTCCTGGCCACCTTCGGCCCAATCCCTTCTACTTCTTCAAGCTCCTCCAAAACAGCTTTAGACAACCGGTCAAGATTTCTAAATTGGCTGGCCAGTTCTCCGGCTACTGCTTCACCCACATTACGAATGCCCAGGGCAGTTAGCAGGCGCGAAAGAGGCTGTGTCTTTGATGTTTGAATTGCTTCAATGAGATTATTCGCTCTTTTTTCGGCAAAGCCCTCCAATCCGGAGAGAGCTTCTTCGTCTAATTCGTAAAGGTCTGCGACGTCCTTAACGAGGCGCCCCACTACCAGCATTTGCGCAACTTTTATCCCCAGGCCCTCGATATCCATCGCTCCACGTGAAGCGAAGTGCTCGATATTGCGGACCAGTTGTGCCGGGCAAGCCGCATGGACACAATAGATTGCGACCTCACCTTCGATCCGCTCAAGAGATTCCCCACAGGAGGGACATTGTTCCGGGATTCGAAATGGAACTTCTTCCCCTGTCCGGGCTTCAACGACGGGACCAATTACATAGGGGATGACATCACCGGCGCGCTTAATAAGAACACGATCACCTATGCGGATGTCCTTTTCATCAATGAAATCAAAATTATGCAGCGATGCGTGCCGAACTGTCACACCGCCGACCTCAACCGGCTCAAGAATAGCAAAAGGTGTAATGACCCCAGTCCGTCCGACGTTGAGCCCGATATCATCCAGATGAGTAGTGACTTCTTGAGCCGGAAATTTATACGCGATCGCGCCGCGCGGGTCTTTGCCGACCACTCCCAATTCCCTCGCTAGTTGAAGATCGTTCAATTTCACAACCATGCCATCGGCTTCATAAGGGAGAGATTCCCGGCGGCTAATCCAGTCCTGGTACCTGGCGAGGGTCCCATCAAGATCAGACTCGAGCGTGATATCGGAAGGGACCGGAAAACCTAGCGCCTTCAGGTAGGTAAGTGCTTCCCACTGCTCTTGAGGTACCGGATCATCAGAGTCCACGATGTCATAGCAGAGCAAGCGGATCGGGCGGGAGGCGGTAAGACTGGGATCGAGTTGACGAAGCGCCCCGGATGCTGTATTGCGTGGATTAACGTAGGTGCGCTCACCGGCTTTCTGAAGTCTGAGGTTATATTCCTGAAAATCCTTAAGATAAATTATCGCCTCTCCTCGCACCACTAGTCGAGACGGTGGTTTCGGCCCGCTCGGGATGACCGGGATATGGAGCGGCAGACTGCGGACCGTTTTCAGATTGGTGGTGATATCCTCCCCAACCTCCCCATCCCCGCGGGTTGCTCCGAGGGTGAACACCCCGTTTTCATAATGCAGCACCACGGTGAGACCATCCAATTTCGGTTCCACAGTGAAATTTGAGCTGCGAACACGCTCGTCGAGTTTAGCGATCCGGTCAAACCATGCCCGAAGTTCGTCATCACTGTAGGCGCTGCTCAAGCTCAGGATCGGCACCGGGTGCGATACGCGCATAAAGCCCTCGGATGCTTCCCCGCCGACACGCTGAGTGGGCGAATCAGGCGTGATCAATTCGGTGTGTACTAATTCAAGCGCCTGAAGCTCTGTCATCAAACGATCATACTCATGATCACTGATGAGAGGCGCGTTAAGCACATGATACTGATAATTGTGCTTCCGGATCTCAGTCCGGAGAGTGATTATTCTTTCCTGGATCTTTTCTTCAGCCATGATATTTAAGACGTACTCGCCTTGTGAAATTGAGGGGATCTCTGATAAGCAACTATCTTACGGGATCACATCAGGCCACACAGGCAGAAACATCAGCCAATCTTCTGGATCACTGCGGATGTATCCTTCGAGGATGCCCGCTACTCTCTGTGCAAGGGTGATTGTATCCTTTTTTAGATTACCGGTTATTTCCGGCTTGATGATGGGGGGACCGGTAACCTTATATACACCATCCGCTGCCTTCCGGACGACTCCGACGATCATGTGCGCCCCGGATCGGATGGCGAGCCGGGCATGACCGATCGGTAATTCAACTTTGCGGTTAAAGAAGGTCAATTGCGATCCCCCTACATCTGGGCGATCTACACCAGTGATGACAAATCCATTGTTGGAAAGGCGGTGGAATGCTTGACGCAGAGATTCAAATGAGATCGGTGTCGCATTGATCCCAAAACGCTCTCGCAGGATAGTGTCGGCTCTATGACTCCCCTCAGACCGAGCGAATGAGAGAACTTGAACAGGAAGACCTCTCTTAGCTAGAAGCAAAAGGAATAAATTGAAATTGCTTATGTGCCCGCCTACGAACACGACGCCATGGCCGTTACTCTGGGCTTCGAGTGCACTATCGATCATAGACTCATCAATTTCGCAAACCGATTCGATACCATCTAAACCAGAAGCCATCATCCTGTACCAATCCACATAACCATGCGCAGCATTCTCCAAAACCCTGCCGACCCCACCACTGAGGTCTGGCGACGAGTACGGGACCCCTTTAACAACTGCGAGATTGCTCCGCACCGCTTTATAGAGGTCGCTTTCTTCCTTAGCAGCAAGCTTCGCCGCAATAAATCTCCCTACATGATACGCCTGCTTCCGAGATAATACTCGACCCAGAAATGCTCCCGCCATTGGTCCGATCCGGCTGTTGATGAACTCGTTGAGCGCCATCTATGCACAACTCCCTGCGGCTATCAATAATACAAAACGTCCGTATGCTATTCGGTCGGCGTCCGATTTGTTTTTTTCAACACCTGGAACTTCTTATGCGCTACCCGAATCATATCTAAAACTTGGAGTGAATCATGTACAGGGTGGAAGTAGCTCTTCTTATCAATTCCATAGATCGTACGCACGGGCACCCATCCGATTTTCAAACCCGCTGCTACTGTCTCGACGATAACCTCCACTTCGAATTCAAATCCCGGTCGTTCCAGATCCACGGTCTCCAGCAATTTGGACGAATATAGACGGTATCCACATTGGTTGTCATAGATCTTGATCCCGAGGACTCTCGAGAGCATCCAGGTACTGATCCTATTACCGAGGGCACGGATTAATGGCATCTCCCGGAATTCACGGCGGCCAATGATTAAATCCCCTTCTCCGCGCTCATAGGCTTCAATGAACTTTGGTGCTTCCTCAGGGTCATGCTGTCCATCTGCATCCAGGGTGAGCACTGCGTCGTATCCTCTTTCCAACGCCCACGCGAATCCTGTAGACAGCGCCACACCCTTTCCCATATTCTGTGGATGGACAACAACATTTACCCCTACTTCCCGTGCTACGGCAGCAGTGTCGTCGCTAGATCCGTCATCGACCAAAAGAACAGGTTGGGAATCACGAAATACTTCAAGGATCGGTCTAATTCGAATTGCTTCGTTCCAGGCTGGTATCAGTACGATTACGTTGGATTTATCCATCCGTTTCGCTTGCATCCTTAATTCTCATATACCCTCTTTCAACCTAATTATAAAACAGCCTGACGATACCCCTAATACCGCGCATAAACTGACAGCGAAAAATCATGCCTACGTCAGGCACTCTTTGTAATTTAATTCTAGTCTAGCCATGCTGGAGGTCAAGCGAAGAACTCTTTTTATAACTAGTCCGTCTTGTAGGGGAAAGCCTGGCAACTTACTATCAGACTATTCGAGTGCGTTTTGTCCATTTGCAAGTTAAACATGATTTGCTACACTAATAAGACATCTTGGTTTCGGAGGCAAAAAAGCATGGGTAAAACTATTGGCTATATCGCAGCTGCGATCCTCATCTTATTCGGTGTCCTTATGGTCATCGGCGCCACCGATGAAACCGGAAGTCAAATATGGATCCCAATTGGCGGTTTCCTAATCGCGCTTGGCCTCGGGATGATCTGGCTCATAGGTCGGCAAGCAAAATCGGAAACTTCCGAATTGATACAGAAAATCGAGCTCTCTGGAGATGTTAATCTTGAAACATTATCTTGCCAGAGCTGCGGAGGCGCACTGTCTCCCGACAACATCAAGATGGTTGCGGGCGCGCCTGTAGTCACTTGTCCATATTGCAGCTCAATCTACCAACTCTCTGAAGAGCCGAAGTGGTAACTTCGGAAATATTTCTTGGCATAGTGTAACGGGGAGCGTCTGATGACTTCTTTACCTTTTCCATCTCCTTTTAAGGGACCGACGGTGAATAAACCAAAACATACCTCGAGCCGCAGCCGAATCAGGAAGATCTTTTGGATTACGGCCATCCTCACCGCACTGCTTCTTGTTTTCTCGGCGCCCGTTTTCGGACAATCCTACTCATACACCGTTGACCAAGAGATCGCTGAGGTGTACTGGGAAGAGGA
>JBARSI010000271.1:0-10978 GCA_049644665.1 Anaerolineales bacterium | reverse complement strand
AAGTTCGATGGGCCAGGGCGGCGCCATTATACAACAACCCGGGAAATTTGTCGCCGCTACTTTCGTAACCTGTCCTTCTCCAAGTATTACCTTCTTTTGTAATTAGAACTGGAAAGTTTTTTTGCGGGGAACGACGCGCCGCCGGTAATTTACTACGTACTCCTGCAACCGCTCCTCCAGCTGTTTGAAATCCCGGGAGTCCAGAATCTTTGCCATCACCTCGCTGTCGTCAGCCGTGAAACCTTGAAGCCTGAGAGGGTAGGAGCCGTAAGCGGTATGCCACGATTCACACATCCTCAGACCCATCTGCTCCATCGTGGGAACAAACTCCCCCAGGACATAGCGAAAATACGCCTCTCGCTGCTCCGGTATCGGATCGTACGTTAGTATTAATTTTGTTTCCAACCGATACGCTCCTCTGGGATTGAATCCCACGCTCGCGATGATTTGTTACGGGACAATACGCGGTCGCCTCGAAAAGAGTTCTTCTGTTGAGCCAACCCTCACTTCATCCGCTGACTCAGGCCAGATTCCCGGAATAGCGGTTTCACAATGTGGACAAGTTCCCTGATCGGTCAGTTGATAGTCCAGGATCACAAAGCCATATCGCCGGATTAAACTCTTTTGGCATGTTGGGCAGATAGTGTCTTCATATGGATCAACCCGACCCGGAAGATTCCCGGCATACACATAATGTAATCCGGCCTCCTGGCCGATCTCGGCAGCCCGGATCAGCATGTCGATAGTGGTGTTCTCCGGATCGGTCATGCGATAATTTTTGTGGAAGGCGGTGACATGCCAGGGGATGTCCGGCGACACGGAGACGATAAACCTTGCCGCCTCCAATAATTCCTCAGTGCTGTCATTGAAGCCCGGGACGATAAGCGTGACTACTTCCACCCAGAGACCCTGCTCGTGCGCCATCTTGATGCTGTCAAGCACATGTTGGCGCACACCGCCCAATTCACGGTAATTCCGATCCTGCATTGTCTTGAGATCTATTTTAAACCCGCTGAGGTAAGGGCTGAGATATTCGATCACTTCCGGTGTTGCGTTTCCATTTGAAACGTATGCACACTTCAAGCCTGCTTTCACGGCCTCCTTGAATACTGCGACTGCCCATTCAGAAGTAATCAAAGGCTCGTTATATGAAGATGCCACAACCCGAGCCCCCATATCGAGTCCGTACTCAACCATCGCCGACGGTTCGATTTTACGCAGATAGGCTGCGGAGCGATCGGAGGCGGGATCGCGCAAAGCTTGTGACGAGACCCAATTCTGGCAGTAGGCGCAGTGGAAGTCACAACCCAGCATCCCGAATGTTAGCGTATCTGAGCCAGGAAGAAGATGGTAGAAAGGTTTTTTCTCGGTGGGATCACACTGCAAAGCTGCGACGTAACCCCAGGGAACCTTCAACTCACCACCATAGTTGAAGCGGACTTTGCATACGCCGCGCTTACCTTCTCGAATCAGACAGCGATGACCACAGGCGAAACAGCGCACGTCCCCGTTTGGGAGCGCCGTGTAAAGCTCGCCGGGGATAGTCATCACATCAAGCACTTCAGCCAGAGTTGTCATGAGAATATTGGGGATTATATCACCCGCCCCAGAGCATACTCAGCGAGGGTACAATGTATCGATGATCACCATTGCTGTTCAAGCAGGCGGCAAATCGAGCCGTCTGGGGGAAGATAAAGCGCTGGTCCGTCTGAAGGGAACACCCCTAATCGAACGAGTGCTCGGTCGAATCGATGGTCTGGCGGACGAAATCTTGATAACGACCAATCGACCAGAGACTCTGACCCATTTCGGTCTGCGGATGGCACCCGACGAGGCCCCCGGCGCTGGCACCTTGCACGGTCTTAAAACCGCGCTAGCTGCTGCGCACAGTGAGATCGTCCTGGTTCTATCTTGTGATACACCTTTTGTGAGCCGCGACTTACTCAAGCACCTTCTCGGCCGAGCGCGTGAGGCTGATGTGATCGTTCCCAAGCATGGCAACAAGTACGAACCACTCCAAGCAGTTTACAGCAGGTCGCAATGCCTTCCCGCGGTGGAAGCGGCGCTGGAATCAGGGGGAAAGCGAATGATTAGCTTCTATCCGAAAGTTCATGTCCTCCCCATCGAGAAGCCCGTACTCTCCGAGCTCGATCCTTCCGGATTGAGTTTCTTCAACATAAACACGCCGGAAGACCTGGAACGTGCGGAACAGCTTCTCAAATGAGGCGCCCGGATCACCTGCTTTTCTTAAATCCCAAATTCACGAGAATCCAATCTGTAGGGAAGATCGCGCGTACTTAAGAGACTATCCCGGCACAATTTGCGGGAATACTCAAGTATTCCATTGAAATAAAATTGAATATCCTACTTAAAAACACAGACAAGCATCTAGGTGAGGGGGGCACCCAGATGCCTGCCTGTGTTTGATAATATACCTACAAATAGGGTTTGCGTCAAGATGATGTGTTAAGGGACTGGGCAACAGTTTCCCTGTGCTGAAGGATGTGACTGTTGGCGTACAGATCGGGAAAGAATCCACTTCGAAGCTCATTAACAGTCAAACTACACTGAAGCCATCACCCGCTGTATTGAGGCTATGGACCGGGCTACGTTCGATTCGCTTCCTTTATTTAAAGGGCTCGACACTAAGCATCTCAATCTCCTGGCAAAAAGGTTTGAATCGGCGACTTTTGGAGATGGGGATGTGATCTTCGAGCAGGATGCCCCCGCCGAGAGGTTATACTTCTTGGTATCGGGTAGAGTAGCCATCCGCTTTAAACCACATGATGGCGACGTGATACTTGTAGCCGAGATCGAAGAAGGGGGTGTGTTCGGCTGGTCCGCGGCACTTGGGCGCACGAGTTACACTTCCTGCGCTGTAAGTATTAAGCCCAGCCAGACGTTCAGTATCAAGGGTAAGGAACTTACGAAATTATACGAGAAATACCCCGATGCGGGCGTGGTCATCCTTGAGCGTCTAGCAGATGTGATCGCGCAGCGGCTGCAAAACACGCACACGCATGTGGTTAGAATGCTGAGGGATGGTGTAACCACTTAAGCAATTCATGAAAACACAAACCCTCAAACGGAGTCCGATATGTCAATAACAGCCAACCACAGCCACGACATTGACGCCCCGCCGGAAGAACGTATGCGGGCGTTGGTAGAAGTCATCAGTTCCTACATCGAGCAATATCACGGCGGATGGGTTCAATTGGTTTCCTTCGATGGAGAGGTTCTTAAGGTGAAGATGGGCGGTGCTTGCGAAGGTTGCCATCTCTCGGAAGGAACACTCCGCGGTTGGGTAGAGGGTTCTGTCCGCCAGTTCTTCCCGGAAATAAAGAGCGTTGAGGCCGTTTAAAAAAACCAACCGCACCCATGCACACGATCGTTGACTCTCTACGCTGTTAACATGGGTGGCTTGCATTCATCCCCCAAAAAAACCGTATCCCACCATTCCTGAACGCTGAAATCCGGTTAATACAAAATCCCTCGATTTGTTCTCAAGGGATGTAACCTTGCCCTCTATCTCTTTTATGCGCCAGGCAGCGTTCTTAGAAAATCATCAATCGCCGCCAGCACGTCTTCGGTTCCTTGATATGTGCTCAAAACCAGCGTTTTCGAGTCGTTTCCTGTGATCATCTTCGACACGGTCACACCTTCACGGAAACAGCACAGCACCGGTTTTTCGCGGATGAGCGCATCAGCGATCTCGTATCCCACTCCGTGTGATGGCGTACTCACTTCGGCAATTAGCGCATCACAGGCCTCGATCCAGGCCATATCCCGATCATAGACCTCTCGGGCGTCTACAACGCGCTCCAAATCCATCACCTGCGGATGAGCGAGGTGCGCCGTGGGCACATCATGCCCAATCTCCAGCAGGTGATCTACAATCGCCATGTAAACAGATTCGTCCTGCCTCCCCCCTGTGAGAGAGCATGAGAAATAGATATTCATCTCGCAGTTATTCCCTTCACCCTGATTTTTCATTCATGATTGAGCGCATCCCTCGCCTTCCTTCATGGCTCATTTGGCGGTAGTAGTTGGTAGAGTTGTCTATCTCAGACCAGTCTCTAATTTTCCGCTCTGACGAATGCGTGAGGGGCATCATACCATGTCCCATGTGTAAGCCCCGGTATTTTGATACATCGCAAAAGCAATCATTAAAGGCAGTATTTCGCATATATCCGTTATAAATGACCTTTTCTGGGAATTCCACTTGTGCTAATATCAACCTACCTTAAGGACTCATCATGGTAGACACCCGCGATCCCTTACGTTTTCTTCAAGTAGAGGTCTCCCGTCTAAACCAGGAGAACCAAGAGCTACGAGAGGAGCTGACTATCCTGCGCTCCTCCGTACGTGGCTTAAGTTCCATCCAAGATCTGATCCAGCGCATGGGACCCAAAACTAATTTAATCCATGTTCTTGATGATCTATTAGGATCCACTTTGGCAGTCTTGGGAACTCGTGATGGTTCGTTGCTCCTGCGAGACGATGAAACCGAGGAATTGGTTTTCGTTGTCGTCCGTGGCGAAGCACGTGATCGCCTTCAAGGCTACAAGCTGCCGCCCGGGAAAGGTATCGCCGGATGGGTGGCCGACAATCGCGAACCTGCATTTGTCCTCGATGTGCGCAAAGACCCTCGTTTCTTCGCCCAGGTTGACGAGACTATGGGATTTCACACGCAAGCACTTGTTTGCGTGCCTCTCCTTGAAAACGATCGCGTTCTCGGCGTAATCGAAGCGATTAACAAGCTCGGTGACCGAGAGTTTTCAACCGAGGACCACCATCTACTGATGGTCGTCGCGCAACTTGCTTCTTTGGCGATCCAACGCGCTGAAGCCTTATCCGAGGAGAACGACTAAGATCGCAAGTGAGCGTCGAGTTCTTTCTCTAGCGCCTTAACGATCTTCTTCCGCAGCCCTGCCACTTCTTCATCTGTCAACGTTCGATCCAGAGCTTGATACGTAAGCGCGTATGCCAGACTCTTCTTGTCCACCTCGATTTGACCACCCCGGTAGAGATCAAAGAGACGGACATCCTCCAGCAGATCCCCTCCCGATTTTCGGATGACGCCAAGGACTTGTTCGGCCGGGGTTGCCTCATCGACGACAATGGCGAGATCTTCATATACAGGCGGGAAGGTCTTGACCAATTCCACGTCAATCGAATCAGGGATCACCTGGATCACCGCTTCCATATCCAATTCTGCTGCCAAGAGAGGGAAGGAGTGAAAATTGTAGCGTTCTTTCACCAGGGGATGGAGTTCTCCCATAACCCCCACTTGCTTCCCGTCGATCATTATCCGGGCGCATTTTCCTGGATGAAACGATGGGTTTTCGCCCGGGGAATATTCCACTTCTTTGACCTTGAGCCCCTCGAACAACGCCTCAAGAATGCCCTTTAATTCGAAAAAGTCGAATTCCTTTGCTGCGGGATCCCGCCAGGAAGGAAGTGTACGCGGTCCAGTTAAAGCTATGGCCAGTTTGAGCGGCTCGATCGGGAGTTCACCTTCTTCGGCAGACAGATAGACCGGTCCAATTTCAAAAACGGCGATTCGCTCCTGGAAACGGGCATTGCTTTCTACAATTTCTAACACGCTTGCCAACAAACTATGGCGCATGACCATCCGGTCGACGCTGATTGGATTCTCTAATTGGATATACGGCCGATCGTCGGATTTTGTCCCTGTGGGCAAGATCCTGGTTTCATGATCGGGAGTTGTCAGGCGATACGTCACAATCTCCTGTAAACCAAGTCCGGCGAGCAGGTTTCGGGCTTGCTCCTCACGCTCCAGAGCATTATTGCTGTAATGAGGGGGGATCTCATCAGAGATCATTGTCTCCGGAAGGCGATCGTAACCATAGATCCGCGCCACTTCTTCCATTAAGTCTGCTACTCCAACGATGCCCTCACCGATATCCATACGATGATCTGGGGTGGTCACATGCAGCTTTTCCATCTTGCTCTCGATCTCAAAACCGAGCCGACCGAGAATATCCTCGATGGCATCTATCTCCAGCCGGATGCCGAGCGAACGCTCCACATCAGAGGGGGAAATCTCCACAATCGACGGCTCTGGCGGCAAAGGATATTCGTCAACAAGCCCGTGGGCGATTTCGCCGCCGGCAGACTGTTGGATCCGAGCCAGGCAGCGCTTGACCCCCCGTTCTGCCAGCGCCGGATGAACTCCGCGCTCGAAGCGGTAGGAGGCTTCGGATTGGAGATTCTGCGACCCTGACGTCCGGCGGATGTTGATGAAGTTCCAGGCAGCCCCCTCGAGCAAGACCCGGGTAGTCTTATCGCTTACCTCCGACTCGGCACCCCCCATCACGCCGGCGATTGAAAGCGCTCCGGCGGTATCGGCCACCAAGACCGTGAAATCGTCCAGCGACCGCTCGACAGCGTCGAGCGTGATCAAGCGCTCATTCGCTTCGGGCAAACGGGTAATGATCTGCGGCGCTATTCCTGCGGCGCGTTCGACGAGGACATCGAAGTCAAACGCGTGCAGAGGCTCGCCAATTTCAAGCATGGCATAGTTCGTGGCATCGACAATATTGTTGATCGGCCGCATCCCTGCCAATTGCAGGCGAAGCTGCATCCAGTACGGGCTGGGTCCAACCGCTACCCCCTCGACAAGCCCCAGGACAAAGCGCGGGTTCAGTTCGGGGTTGCGGATATCAATGCTCACCCGCCCCTCGATCGAAGGACCCTTCCATGGAACTTCGTAGGAAGGCTCTTTCAGCGCTGCCCCCGTCAGCGCAGCTACCTCCCGCGCCACCCCCAGGATATTGGCATTGCGGGCCACATTGGGCGTGAGGGCGATATCCAGGACTGCATCGCCCATGTACTCCACAAGCGGCTGACCAAGCGGCGCAACATCGTCAAGGATGATTATGCCCTCATGTTCCTCAGAGATGCCGAGTTCTTTCTCCGAGCATGCCATCGAATACGACTCAACCCCGCGGATCTTCGCCCGCCTAAGCGTGAAGGTTTCCCGTCCGGCGGTATGACCGTCGAAAAGTGTGGCTCCTTCGCGTGCGTAGGCTACCTTTAAAGGTTGCGTCAGGGTTCCCTGCCCTTTATAGGGGAAAAGATTGGGCGCGCCGGTGAGCACGGTGTGTTCCTGCTCACCATCATCCAAACGGCACAGCACCAGTCGATCGGCGTCCGGATGGGGCATAACTTCTAAGACTGCCCCCACGACGACTTTCTCAGGGTCCCATGCTAATCCGGTTACATTCGTTCCGACGCTCCGCTTACGGCCAGTATGGCCCTCTACTTTTTTCTCTGGAAGTGGAAGTCCGACAAAGTGAATCTCCTCCACCTCCAATCCTGCCAGGGTCAGCCTGTGGGCTAACTCCGGAATTGGAAGTTCAATATCGGCAAACTCACGCAGCCAAGTTATGGGAACTTTCATGAAGCCTCCCTTGTCATCATATTTAAAACCCGCTCGGGGCTCAGAATTGCTGCAAGAATCTCAGATCATTCGCCCAGAAGTTGCGGATGTCGTCAATACGGTGAATATTCATGGCGATCCGTTCAGGTCCCATGCCGAAAGCAAAGCCGGAGACCCTCTTAGGATCGTAGCCTCCGTTCGCCAACACGGTAGGGTGGACCATGCCGCAGCCCAGGATCTCCAACCATCCGGTCTTCTTGCATACCCCGCATCCCTCGCCGTCGCAGACGAAACATTCGATATCCATCTCCGCAGAGGGCTCAGTGAACGGGAAGTGCGCTGCCCGGAAGCGCGTGCGAACCTCCTCGCCGTAAAGCCGGCGAGCAAAGGCGACTAACGTGCCTTTCAGGTCGGTGAAGGTGATGCTCTTGCCGATTGCCAACCCTTCGACTTGGTTGAATTGGATCTCCGACCGCGTTGTGATCTGCTCATAGCGATAGCACATTCCCGGCAGGATTACGCGGATCGGCTCCGGAGCCCGTTCGCGCATCACATGGATCTGACCGGGCGATGTTTGAGTCCGCAGCAGCACGCTATCGTCGGTGGTATAGAAGGTGTCCTGCATATCTCGCGCCGGGTGATAGGGGGGCAAGTTTAAGAGACTGAAGTTATATTCATCTGTCTCTACCTCACGGGAGCGATAGATTTGAAAGCCCATCTCGGCGAAAATCGCGTAGATACGGCGAAGCATCTGGTTGGCAGGGTGGATCCTGCCGCGCGACACGCTGCGGCCAGGCAAGGTAACATCCAGTCGCTCTTCCCTCAAGCTTCTTTCTACCGCGGCTTGCTGCATGGACGTTTCGCGCGCTTCATAGGCGGCTTCTAATGCCTTCTTGACCTCGTTCGCGCGCCGCCCGACCGCAGGACGCTCCTCTTTCGATAACTCCCGCAGATTCTCTGTGATCTTTCCCAGTTCTGCCGCACGTCCCAGGTAGCTCACCTTCCAGGCTTGAAGCGTTTGTTCATCCAACGCTTCGTCCAGGTTCTTAAGCGCCTCTCGTTCAAGTTCGTCCAGACGTTTTAGCATTGAGGCTCCTCTCTATTCACGCGCCTTATTATATAAGGCGCTTTAAACAAAACGCTCCCGCCCGATCAAGGGACGGGAGAGCAATCCCGCGGTACCACCCTTGTTGACCCTGAAAGGCCCTCTCGATCCCGACGGCCGCCGCATATAAATGCCAAATCTGGCGATCAGGTCCCCGTCGCTAACGGTGGGGTTCCGGCCCGAACTACTGGCCTCTCGCGAGGCGTTCCCCCGGGCGGCTCATGAGGGAACTTCAACGAGTCTCTCTCGGACCGGGGTTCCAGCCACGCCCCGGTCTCTCTGGCAAGATCGGCCCGCCTACTTTCCTCAATCATAGCCTTTACATGTATCGACTCCCATTATGCCCATTTCAAGGCCTGTGTCAACCATCGCCCGCATCCGCCGCTCCGTATTCAACCGCTGGTTTGATGGGTAGGTTCAACGAAACCGAACTATTTTATATTTAGCGGTAGGTTTTGGGCCTTCGTTCGCCATAGATCGGGGGACCGAGCGAGCACAGGCGATTCAAGCGAAGTAGCGCGTTTCTACAAGGTGAATACAATTCATACAGTATGTGGCCCTTGTCACAAACTGGTTGAACAACTCGTTAATACCTATAGAAGCTCCCTGACACCGTTCCTGCAGAGGAATTTCTGGGGTGGTCTGCACACTATGCAAGGAGAATTGACATGAAGAAGCTCTTGCTGTTATCCTGTCTTCTGGCGTTGGGACTCGGTCTTGCAGCCTGCAACCGTCCCAGCTCGGACCCCTGCACGCCCGCGGATCTGGAACCACCTACGATCACCTTCCCGGGCCACTATTCAAATGTCGGCACCGCACCTACGATTGGCTCCTTGACCCCTGAGTTGTTTCAATGGGAATTTGCACCCGACTGCACCCCCGAACACTTCAAGCTCCTGATGTCTCCCGACCGGCATTTTGGCAACTCTCGATCAGGCATGACGGATGGCGAGCTGGTCTGGCCACCGAGTGATGCTCCCTATCCACAAGGTCCATTGGAGCCGGCCACAGAGTACTTCTGGAAGGTTCGCGCCTGGACCGACGGGGTGAATGGACCCGACTCGTCCACAAGAGTGTTCTTCACCGGACCTCAGTGTGCCACCGCCGCTGAGATGGGCGCCCCGGAGCTGCTGTCCCCCGATCCCGGCGAGGTCATTGGCGAGCTGTACGCTGAACTGCACTACCAGGTCGGCGAACCTCAGTGTCTGCCCGAGGGCTATTTCGTCGACCTGCAAACCGATCCGGGCTTCGGCGGCGCGAACCTGCTGGGAGAGTTCGGCATCCCCGGCACCTATGTGCTTACCGATGAGCTGGCCGATTGCACCACCTACCACTGGCGCGTGGCCCCAATCTTCGGGGGCGTCCAGGGCGCCATGTCCGAGTCGCGCGCCTTCACCGTTGCCGTCGACCCGAGCTGTGTGATTCCGATGACGCCTGCAATTGTGATCGGTGATATACCGCACCTGAATATCTGCTCCCCCGAGGATCTCACGCCGCCCGAGCTGCTCTGGCCGCCTCCCGCAGCGGAGGTCGGGCAACCAACGCAGTTCCTGGCGCCAGAATTCTTCCAGTGGTCGCCGATCAGCTGCTTCCCCGATAAGTACAAGGTCCTTTTTTCACACGACCCGGATTGGGGCATCGCCCGCGCCGGGATGACCGAGGGTCAAACAACCTGGCCATCACCGGATGCGGAATTCCCACAGATGGGCATCGAGCCGGCAACCGAGTATTTCTGGAACGTGCGCGCCTGGACCGACGGCGTCAACGGACCTTTCTCAGACACGCGCGTCTTCTTCACCGGTCCGAGCTGCGCCGATCCCTCCGATCTGGCCGCCCCTGAACTGGTCGAGCCCGAACAGGGGGCGGTGATCCCGGCGCTGGAGGTCAGGCTGAATTACCGGCCGGGCGAGCCCGGCTGCATCCCCGATGGCTATTACATCGATTTGCAGACCGCGGCTGACTTCAGCGGAACCAGCCTTTACGATCAGGAATGGAGCAGCAAGCACACCTTCTTCCCGGTCACAGGCCTGGCGGACTGCACGACGTACTACTGGCGCGTAGCTGCGATTGAGGATTCGACCTTTGGACCTTTCTCCGAAAGTCGATCCTTCTTCACCAACGAGAGCGGCTTCTGCGCCCTGTCCTACGCCCCGCAGGTCGAAGGCTTGCGCGATCTGGCCTGCTACCAGGGACCGGTCCCCGGCACCTACCCCATCATCGGCTTCCTATTGATGGGCGAGACGGCGCCGGTCGTGGCCCAGAGCCTGGACATGCAGTGGTGGTACATCCAGAATCCCGACGGCCCGATCCCCTGCGCCGTGCCCAAGGACGGCACCGTGCCCGCGGGCGACACCGGGGGCATACCGCTGTGGAATAATCCGGAGATTGTGCCGGAGGAGCGTACTGGTTCTGGTGCACTCACATGCAAGGACGCTTCAAATGAAACCCAATGTCTTGCAGCTGACGGT
>JBARSI010000270.1:0-5026 GCA_049644665.1 Anaerolineales bacterium | reverse complement strand
TCTCTATCCCTACACTATTTCTTTGTCGTTGATTTTTTGCCAGAAGAAGATGCTTTGGAACCAGTTTTTGTTGACGTTGACTTAGCCTTTGTGTCTTTCGTTTTCTTGCTGGTTCCGGTTTCCTTTTTAGCTATCGTCCCTGTGCTTTTCTTCGCCGTCGAGGCAGCCTTCTTCGTGGCCTCTTTCGCGGGGGGCTTTTCCGCTTTGTCAGCTTCTTTTTTGCTCGTTGCTTTCTTTTCAGCCGAAGGCAGCGTAATTTTATCAATGGACACGCGTGTATATTGCTGCCGGTGACCCTTCTTACGACGATAACGTTCCTTCGGGATGTATTTGAAGACGATGATCTTCTTGGCTTTTACCTGGTCGAGCACCTTACCTTTAACTGAAGCCCCATTGATAAGCGGTGTGCCGACTTTAATAGTTGAGCCATCTACTGTGAGGAGCACTTCCTTAAACTCAACCGGTTTGCCAATTTCCAGCGGCAATAGATCGACTTCAATGGGCTCCCCTTCCCGGGCGATATATTGCTTACCGCCGGAACTTACGATTGCATACTTCATTCACTTCCTCCAGCTTCGCTTCACCACCGCACCCGCAGCAATTTTTTAACGACAACTGCCGGCCGGCGGGGAAGTTGGGGATTCACACGCCCGCCCCAACGTCTTTGCGTCGGGGCAGACGCAATATTATAACGAGTGTGCTATCACCCTGTCAACGATTTTTAAAGACAATCCCGGCCAATTAATCGGCTGCGACTGCCTCTGCTTCAACGATTTCTCCCTCAGGTTGTAATTCAGGGGAAACTTCTAATTCCCCGTCTAATCTCTCATCATGAAGAGCGATTTCTTTGCCTGGGAAGCCGGTGCCCGCCGGGATCAGTTTGCCGATGATGACGTTTTCTTTTAGACCACGCAGGTAGTCGATTTTACCTTCGATCGCTGCACCGGCCAGCACTTTGATCGTATGCTGGAAGGACGACGCGGAGAGGAAGGATTCCGTGCTCAGCGAAGCTTTTGTTACCCCAAGTAGAACCTGCATGGCTTTCGCCGGCCGCCCCCCTTCTTTCAGCGCCTGCTCATTCATCCGCTGCAGGTAATATCGATCGATGAGATCACCGGGAAGCAGATCCGTGCTGCCAGGTTGCGTGATCTGAACCTTAGAGAGCATCTTGCGGGTGATGACCTCGAAGTGTTTGTCATTGATATTCTGTCCCTGGGAGCGGTAGACCTTCTGGACTTCGGTCAGCAAATAAAGTTCGCATGCCTCCCGACCGAGAATGCTTAAGATTCGGTGCGGATTCAATGATCCTTCAGTGATCTGGAAGCCCGCCTCGACCTTATCCCCCTCTTTCACAAGCAAGCGTGAGCTTGCAGGGATATCATAGGCTTCCTCTTCCAAGAGATCGTAAGAGACGATGACTTTACGATCCTTAACACGCACTCGTCCCGCGTGACTGGCAGTGATCTCAGATTCCCCGCGCTTTGCGATAAGCGCTCCTGCCTCGATCTCATCCGCATCTTCTACCCGCAACGACCAGTTGCCGGGGACGTTGTATTCATCCGTGATCAAGTCGCTATTAACGACCTTAACCACACGGGGACCGTCTGGAACCTCAGGGCTGATAACCTGGATCGTCCCTGCTATCTCAGCAATCACAGCTTCACCCTTCGGTTTCTTCCGCGCCTCAAACAACTCCTCAACACGCGGTAGACCCGTTGTGATGTCTCCTCCCGCAGCAACGCCACCGGTGTGGAAGGTTCGCAACGTCAGCTGCGTGCCCGGCTCACCGATCGACTGCGCTGCCACGATGCCTACGGCTGAACCAAGCGCAACCAAATCACCTCGGCCAAGATCCATGCCGAAACATCGCTGGCACATCCCGAATTGCAGCTCACAGGTCAAAGGTGAGCGAACGAAGGCTTCTTGAACACCCGATGCAGCAATAATTTTGATGGCTTCGAGGCTAATCATTTCATCGGCTTTGATAAGCACTTCGCCGGTATCAAGATCAATTATTTTGCTCCCGGCAACTCGTCCATAAAGTCGTGGGGCAAACTCCTGACCAGCAACATCATCCGACCGCCGGATCCAGATCCCCTTCTCCGTCTTGCAATCCTCGTCGTTGATGATCATATCCTGGGCTACATCTACCAAACGGCGGGTCAGATATCCAGCGTCCGCAGTCCTGAGGGCAGTGTCCGTAAGACCTTTTCGGGCGCCATGAGTCGAGATGAAATATTCCAGGGTGGATAATCCATCTCGGAAACTCGAGCGGATCGGCAAGGGGATGATTCGGCCAGCTGGATCTGCCATCAATCCGCGCATTCCAGCAAGCTGCGTAATCGCACCGAAACCACCTTTTGTGGCCCCAGAAATCGCCATCATGCTCAGATTTCCTGCCGGATCCATGGATTCCTCAACCGCTTCGGCGACATCAGACGTGGTCTGCTGCCACAACTCGATAATCCTCTCAGTCTGTTCCTGTTCTGTCAGGAGCCCGCGGCGGTAATCCATTCGAACCGCTTCGGTATGGTCAAGTGTTGTCGAAATGATATCTCGCTTCGATGATGGAACCGTGATATCAGAAATAGCGATGGTCGTCCCAGACTTGGTCGCATAGTAAAAGCCAATGTCTTTGATCGCGTCAACAACTTCAGGAGTGCCAGCTTCTTGTAAGAACCTGTAGATTTCTCCTACAAGATCCTGGATAGCCCCTTTGTCAAGAACCCGATTGACGAACTTAAGTTCTTCAGGGAGGATGCGATTGAAGATTACTCTTCCAACTGTAGTGTCGATGATGCGCTCATCTTGGATTTCCAAGCGTTCATTGTTCTCGTCATACCATGTCACGGTGGACAGTTTAATTGGAGCATGGATGCCGACCTGGTCGAGGGCATACGCCATTTCCACCTCATCCATGTCAGAGAAGGCTCTTCCAGCGCCTTTATGCTCCTTACCGTCATTCATCATCGTCAGGTAATAAACCCCGAGCACCATGTCCTTTGTGGGGCCGACAACCGGTTCGCCATCTGCGGGTTTAAGAAGATTTACTGAAGACAACATCAACTCTCGTGCTTCAGTAACCGCCCGTTGAGACAACGGTAGGTGAACCGACATCTGGTCTCCATCAAAGTCCGCATTGAATGCTGCACAGACCAATGGATGCAGATGGATTGCCTTCCCTTCGACGAGGACCGGCTCGAAAGCTTGAATGCCAAGGCGATGAAGCGTTGGCGCCCGGTTGAGCAGAACTGGCCGGTCCTTAATCACTTCTTCTAAAACACCCCATACCTCGGGGCGCTCACGCTCGATGATCCGTTTGGCACCCTTCACGTTCGCAGCGTAGTCATAAGCTACTAGTTTCGAGATCACAAAGGGTCGATACAGCTCAAGAGCCATGGTTTTTGGTAAACCACACTGAAATAGCTTGAGGTGCGGTCCGATCACAATGACGGAGCGCCCTGAATAATCTACGCGTTTACCGAGCAGATTGCGACGGAAGCGGCCTTTCTTTCCTTTGAGCATATCGCTCAAGGATTTCAATTCCCGCCTTCCTCGACGTGACAGCGCTTTACCACGTTGTGAGTTATCGATCAGAGAGTCAACCGCTTCTTGAAGCATCCGCTTCTCGTTGCGAACGATCACGTCCGGAGCACCTAGCTCAACAAGACGCTTAAGGCGATTATTTCGATTGATTACCCTTCGGTAGAGATCGTTGAGATCCGATGTTGCAAAGCGGCCCCCATCCAACTGGACCATGGGGCGAAGATCGGGAGGAATGACTGGCAATACCGTCATTACCATCCATTCGGGTTGATTTCCAGATCGCCGAAAGGCTTCGACAACCTTGAGACGCTTGGTCGCCTTCTTCTTGCGCTGCTTGCTTCGTGTTGTGCGCACTTCATTCCACAAATCTTCGGCGAGTTGATCCAAATCAATCTGCTGGAGAATCTCATAGAAAGATTCCGCACCCATATCCGCTCGGAAGACTTGCCCCCACTTCGACTTCAGCTCCCGGTAACGCGTCTCGCCCAAGAAAAGCATCTGGTGGATGCTAAGCAACTCTTCTCGATCTGTTTCTAGTTGCTCGTAAGACTCGATCCCATCGTCGATGATGGTGTCTTCGACTTGAGAAAGCGCCAGATCTGTTTCTGCCTTTACCGTTTCCACTTCCATCTTGAGCGCTGCGAGTTCTTGATCTCGCTGCTCCTTCAAAGCCGATTCAACCTTATCAAGTTGTGATCTCACCAGCTTTTGGACCTTCGCGAGATGGTTCTTGGCGATCTCATCACCTTTCTCTGCAATCGCCGCATCAAGAGCCTGGAAGTGAATCGGACTGCGGATGATCTTCCCCTGCTTGTCGGAAAGACTACGCTCCAGACTCTGTCCTTCATGCATTACTGGGGCAATTTGCTCCGCGACCTCTTCATCATAGGCAGCTTGTATCTCTTTCTTCCTATTATCGAGCTCTGCGAGCCTCTCTTTCTTCTCCGTTCTGATCTCAGTGCGGCGCTGTTTAAGCGCTTCTTTCTCTGCTTTCGCCCGGCTGGAAAGCTCTTCCTCAATACGCTTTAGAGCCTTGCTCCTCGCATCTTCGTCGACATATGTGACAACGTACTGAGCGAAATACAACACACGATCAAGATTGCGCCGGGAGATATCCAGGAGTAATCCAAGGTACGAGGGAACCCGTCGTGTATACCAGACATGTGCTACCGGAGCTGCAAGAGTAATGTGCCCCATCCGTTCCCGGCGTACTGAAGAGCGAGTAACTTCCACTCCACATTTCTCACAGGTAATCCCTTTGAAGCGGATGTTTTTATACTTCCCGCAATAACACTGCCAATCCTTCGTCGGTCCAAAAATCGCCTCACAGAAGAGACCATCTTTCTCCGGTCGTAGTCTGCGGTAATTAATCGTTTCTGGTTTTAATACTTCTCCATGTGACCAATTACGGATGGTTTCCGGTGATGCTAGACTGATCCGGAGTGCTCGAAATCCCTTGGATTCCACCAAATCTCCTCCC